>NZ_PUIA01000035.1:0-300000 GCF_002967715.1 Blastopirellula marina | reverse complement strand
GAAAACTTTGAAAGCACTTCAGTCGGTACAGGCCGGGGCGATTGGGGACGTACTGTGGGTTCGCTCGCGCGAAGCTCACCCAGGCCCCCATAGCGATTGGTTCTGGAACAAGCAACTTTCCGGCGGCGGGGCAATCATTGACCTGGGGTGCCACTGCATCGAGATCGCTCGCAACTTCATCGGTAAAGAGATTCGCCCCGTCGAGGTGATGTGCTGGGCCGAAACGCAGTTTCATCCGGTCGATGTCGAAGACCATGCCATCGGGCTGGTCCGCTACGAAAACGGAGCGATCGGGCAGTTCGAGACAAGCTGGATCTTCCGCGGTGGAATGGACCTGCGGGACGAGGTCGGTGGCACCGAAGGAACCATCTGGCTCAATCACTGGCTACGCACCGGCATGGAGATGTTCTCCTCCTCGAACCAGTCAGGCTACATCGCCGAGAAAGCCGAGACCGATACCGGCTGGCTCTTCCCGGTGGGCAACGAGGGTGCCGCGCTGGGCTACGACGACATGTTCGCCGACGTCCTCACCCAAATGGAAAGTGGCGGCAAACCTCAAGAAGACTTCTACGACGGCTATGTCGTCAACGCCATCATCGACGCCGCCTACCAGTCGGTGCAAACCCGCCAATGGTCCCCGGTCGAACTGCCCCTATGGCGAGGCCACACCGGCGAGCAAAAAGCCGAAAAGCACCGTGCGTTCGACGAAGATCACGACCTGATCAAAAGCGAACGCATGCCTGACGGAGCAACGAAGTACATCCTGCGAAACAAGCAGACAGGCGAATTGAGTCAGCGGATTGTTGCGAAGTGAGTACTCGTTTGCCTGTTGGTAAACACATAAGCATTGGCTGCTAGTTCTAGCCGGCCGCTTGCCTACCCAGATCATTGATTGCATTTATTTTATCGCGGAAGAATTCTATGAAATGAATGCGATCTCGCAGGTGGCTCACTGCGAGTTGCTGGGAGTCCTCTTAGGCCCCCGCTGCGATGGCGATACGCACGCAAATTGCGATACCAACGCGATTTAGAGGGGGGCCAGCTACAGGTTAGAACGCCCTCGGAGAATTGCTCGCGAATGTGAATAACGGTTGCTGGCAAATTGGTCTGCTTCCGAAAATCAATGTGGGCAAAGACAAGCCACGCGTTATACTTGAATGATCTCACCTGACATCATTTTCCTGCCCCAATTTGCTGCCTGCCCCTGGGCTGGGTAGCGGTCCCTTCCCTTCCGACCGATGCGTAGTGAGGCCGCTATGCGGACATCGAACTTTAAGCGAAGAGCGTTCGTGACAGCGCTGATGGTGCTGCTGGCCGTAGGTGGTACGACTGCGCATGCCGCAGATCTGGCCAAGCCCAGTTCTCAGGACGTCGCCTTCTTTGAATCGAAGATCCGACCTTTGCTCATCCAGCACTGCGTAGATTGCCACGGTGCCGATACGCAGGAAAGTTCCCTTCGCGTCGATACCATGTCGGGCATGCTGGGTGGCGGCGAGTCGGGTGCGGCGGTTATTCCGAAAGATCCCAAGCACAGCCTGCTGCTGGCCGCGGTACGTTACGACAACGAACATTTGAAGATGCCACCCGACGGCAAGATGTCGGACGAACAGATCAAGCTGCTGCAGCAGTGGATCGAAATGGGTGCTCCTCACCCCGATCAACTCGGCAGCGGCAGCATCCAGCCGCGTCGTGCTCCGATCGATATGGAAGAAGCGAAGCGGTACTGGGCATTTCAGCCAATTCAGCCGCCGCTGGTTCCGGAAGCATTCAGCCAGCAAGCCAATCCGATTGATTCGTTCATCGCGGCAGCGCTCGACAAGCAAGGTCTGCAGCCCAACGGCCCCGCCGATCGGCGAACACTCATTCGCCGGGCCACGTTCGACTTGATTGGCCTGCCGCCGACGCCGGACGAAGTGAATGCGTTCCTGGCCGATCAGTCGCCCGATGCATTCGCCAAGGTGATCGATCGCCTGTTGGCTTCGCCGCAGTATGGGCAGCGCTGGGGGCGGCATTGGCTGGACGTCGTGCGTTACGCCGACAGTAACGGCCTGGACGAGAACCAGGCCTTCGTCGATGCGTGGCGTTATCGCAACTACGTGATCGATTCGATTAATGCCGACAAGCCATTCGATCAGTTCGTTACCGAGCAAGTCGCCGGCGATTTGCTGGCGAAAGATTCGACAACGCCCAGCGATTACGACGCGACCATCGCGACCGGCTTTTTGACGCTCGGTCCCAAGGTGTTGGCTGAGAAAGATGTCGTGAAGATGGAAATGGACATCATCGACGAACAGATCGATACGCTCGGTCAGGCATTTCTCGGTTTGACAATCGCGTGTGCCCGATGTCACGATCATAAGTTCGATCCGATCTCGACGGCCGACTACTACGCCCTGGCCGGGATCTTCAAAAGCACGCAGTCGATGCAGTCCTTCAAGACGATTGCCCAGTACAACGAAAAGGTGTTGGCCACCGACCAAGAGAAACAGCAGAAAGCGAAGCTTGATCAGGCCAAGAAGGAGAAACAGGACGAGCTTGATAAGCTGCTCAAAGAGGCCAAGCAAAAGCATCCTGACAGCGATGAAGCCGCTTATCCGGAAGAACTGCGAACTCTCCTCGCAAAGCTTCGCCAAGAGATTGCTTCGATCGCGGAGCAATCCCCCGAACTGCCCACGGCGATGGCCGTCACGGAAGGCACTCCCGAAAACCTAAGGATCCACGTCCGTGGGAGTCACTTGATATTGGGGCAGCAAGTGCCCCGCGGCGTGCCCTTAGTGCTTCAACGTAGCGAACCGCTGAGTATCGACGACAACGAAAGTGGACGCCTGCAACTGGCCCAATGGATGGTCCATGCCGACAATCCGTTGACAGCTCGCGTGGCTGTCAATCGTGTGTGGCGATGGCATTTTGGCACCGGCTTGGTTCCCTCGACCGACAACTTCGGCAAGCTGGGCGAAGCGCCGACGCATCCCGAGCTTCTCGACTGGTTGGCCGCCAGTTTCGTTGCCGAAGGTTGGTCGCTGAAGAAGCTCCATCGGCAGATCATGCTCAGCGAGACCTATCAGCGAAGTAGCGATACTCTAGAAGCAAATGCCGCGACCGATCCCGATAACCACTGGTACTGGCGGGCCAACGTGCAGCGGTTGGAAGCGGAATCGCTGCGAGATTCGCTGCTGCAGGTCAGTGGCAAGCTCGATACTTCGCAGGGAGAAAGCATGCTGACGGTCGACAAGTGGAAGCTGGTGTTCGATCACACGTCGAAGGATGACACCAGCTACGACACGCAGCGGCGTTCGGTTTATCTGCCGGTCATTCGCAATAACCTGTACGACGAGTTCGCACTGTTCGATTTCGCCACGGCCGATACGACGCAAGGAGACCGGGCAACGTCGACGGTCGCCCCGCAAGCGTTGTTCACACTCAATAGTCCCCTGTTTTTAGACGCGGCGGAAAACCTGGCCGATCGCTTGCAGCAGCAAGTTCCTGATGACGATCGAGCACGGATCGAGCTGCTGTATCAACGGACTCTTTCGCGGATGCCAGAAGAGCATGAAGTGACGCGGCTGCTGACGACAATTGACCAGTTGGAAGTCGTTTTGCAAGCGCAGATGGATCAACCCAAGGCAAAGCGTCAGGCCTGGACGGCGGCGTGCCAGTGCGTGCTGGCCTCGAACGAATTCCTGTACGTGCAGTAACCTTTCCCGAAAGCGAGAGCACGATGAACGACCAACCGACATCCTTGCTGAACCGGCGGTGCCTGCTGAAGAACTCGGCGGTCGGCTTCGGCTACCTGGCGTTGTCGGCGCTGCTGCAAGGGGAGTCGCGACAAGCGATGGGAGCACCGACCGGTGAGGTGCCGCACTTTCCAGCACGTGCCAAGCGGGTCATCTTTCTGTTCATGAAGGGTGGTCCTTCGCATGTCGATACGTTCGACTATAAGCCGCAGCTGCAAAAGGATGACGGCAAGCCTCTTCCCTTCGACAAGCCGCGCGTACAATTCGCCCCGACCGGCAACCTGTTGGGTTCGCCATGGAAGTTTCGTCAATACGGCGAAAGTGGCATGTACGTGAGCGAGCTCTTTCCGCACGTCGCGCAGCATGTCGATGACTTGTGCTTTTTACACTCGGTCCACGGCACCAACCCTTCGCATGGCGGGGCACTATTGAAGCTGCATACCGGCAGCGATAACTTCATTCGCCCTAGCATGGGCGCGTGGGTGAATTACGGGCTGGGGAGCGAGAACGATAACCTGCCTGGTTTCGTGACAATCTGTCCTACGTTCGCTCATGGGGGCGCGAAGAATTGGGGTTCGGCGTTCCTGCCGGCCGAGTACCAAGGCATTCCCCTGGGTGTCGCCTCGCAGCCGTCGACCACGGCCAACGTCAAGTACATTGATAACCCGCGTTGGTCGAAAAATGTCCAGCGCGTGCAGCTCGACTTGATGAATGCGATGAACCGCGAGCACTTGACGCACGTGCAAAGCGAGCCTTCGCTGGAAGCGAGGATTCAATCGTTCGAGCTGGCTTATCGTATGCAGTCGAAAATGCCCGAGGCACAAGATCTCTCGCAGGAAACAGCTGAGACGATCGAAATGTACGGGCTGAACGATCCGGTCACCCAGGACTTCGGCCGGCAATGTTTGCTCGCGCGGCGTTTTGCCGAGCGGGGCGTTCGTTTCATTCAGGTGACCCACAGCGATACGAAAGTGCAGTGGGATCAACATGGCGATCTGAAAGCAGGTCACACCAAGAATGCGGCTGAGGTCGATCGACCAATCGGGGCGCTATTGGCCGATCTCAAACGCCGCGGCCTGTTAGAAGATACGCTCGTATTGTGGGGTGGCGAGTTCGGACGAACGCCGACTTGCCAAGGAAGCGGTGCCGATGGCCGCGATCACAACCCCGAAGGGTTCACCATGTGGATGGCTGGCGGCGGCGTGAAGGCCGGCTATCGCCACGGTACGACCGACCAGTACGGCTACTACGCCCAGGAAAATAAAATGCACGTGCATGATCTGCACGCGACGCTGCTGTACCTGTTGGGGCTCAATCACGAGCGGCTGACCTATCGTCACGCCGGTCGTGATTTTCGGTTGACGGATGTGCACGGTATCGTGCACCGCGAGATCCTGGCCTAGCGTGGCCCTCTTTGGCCGCGCGACTCGACAAAGTTGCTAATTCCCTAAGATGCCGAGATTCGACTAGACCTTGCGTGTCGCTGGCATTCTATTGAAGCGTATGGTCGGAATCGATTGGGCCGGGGGAACGTATCCTGCTTCCTGGCGGCCTGTCGTCGGATCCTTGTTTCATTCGGGAGCTAGTGATGAAATCGGGAAGCCTCCTGGGCCGAACGTTTGTCTTTTCGTTGGTGGCTGTGGTCCTAGCGGTCGGGTGGTTGACTGCCCGTGCCGCAGCGGATGATTCGCCGGTCGACTTTTGTATCTATTCGTCGCGGGCTGACGCCTCGTACGTAACCTCGCTACGGGAACTCTTAAGCCAGTTGAGCGACGACACGACGGTTAACATGGCCGAGTCGCTCGAGCAAGCCGCGGCTTCCGACGCCGAGGTCTTGGTGCTGGCGATGCCAGACTCGCGGCAGATTTACTCCGAAGAACTGCTAGACGCTATCAAGCGGAAGAAAGTCATTGGCCTGGACTTTGGGGCGGCGCAGTTGTTCGGTCAGTTGAAGCTGCTGATCAATGGAGGTGCCTGTCATTTTATGACACCGAAGTATCATGTGCCTCGATTGAAACAAGAGTCGAGCAAGCTCTTGGGGGATCAATCGCCGTCTCCGATGTTCCATCCGTATCGTCGAGTGGTACCTGGGGACAACTTCGGGATGTACATCTCGCCCCAGCATAATTTAATAGAACATGTCGACGTGATTGCCCGCTGCGAATTCGGGGAAGAATATGCCCCAATCGTGCGACAAGATAATTTCGTGCTGCTTGGCTACGCGGCGCATCCGAAAGATTGGAACCCGCAGTACCGGCAGTTGTTTCTGCAGGTCGCCCAGGCATTGCTTGTGAACGAAATGAGTATCTCCGAACCGGTCGAAACCCCAACCGGCAAGCCAGGCACCTACGAGTACCGACTATGGCAATCAAGGTCGCCGCTGGGCCAATCTTCGCAGGAATTCGGATTCCAGTTCGACCAGCCGGTGCAGTTTACCGCCGCGCTCACGCACACCGGCTCGAAGGCGATGATGCTGCTATTTAGGTCTGAGCTGAAGACACGCCACTCGACGCGAAAGGATGCAGAAATGGGGGAGTCGCTTGCGATCTCTGTCGATATCACCGAGGAGGACATTCGAGAGAATCGAGGACGCTATTGGATTTTGGATAGCAAGAATTTCGATCGGATCAATCCTGCCCAGTGCAAGTTGACAATCGATATCCGTCCGCTCGAAAAACTGCCTGCCGATCAGGACGATCCACCTTTGCAACTGGCTGACGAGCCGCAAATACAACTGCCGCGGTCGGACATTTCGCCGTCGCCGTATGACTTAGAATTCGATCAAAACGTTTGGACGCTAAACCCGATGGCCTCCTACGAGCGACCGGGGGCTTCCGAGGGATCTGCCGTCGATTTGAAGTACTCGATCGATGGACGTTTCATTGCCATCGGAGGAATGTTACGTGCGACCCCTCCTAGGACTCCCAGCGGCGGAATGATTGAGCTATGGGATGTGGCTGCAGGTCGGCGAACGATTTTAAGCGAGGGTATCGAGACACGGATTCATCCCACGTTGTTTTCGGTTGCGTTCTCGCCTGATTCTCGGCGGCTTGCTGCGGCGGATAGTTCGGGACGCGTGAAGGTGTGGAGTCTGGCCTACCCACCGATCGGCGAGCCGGAAGTGTTTGAATTTAAGGACGAGAACTTCTTGAATTCCACCATTGCCGATTCGCTTTGGTTTACTCCGGATGGAAAGGAGCTAATTGTGGGGGCCCATCCATCACAACGTTTCAATCTCGATACTGGGGAGAGTGTAAAGTATGTTCCCCAAGACACGGATAAGCCCAGTGGAACGGCGGCGATCGAACGCCTGCGAGGTCACTGGTATCTTCCTACGGCGAAGATTCAGGTGACGACAACCGCCCCCAGGTTTATGGAGGGGGCTGTTGTCTTTTCCGACGGTTCGTCTGGGAAAGCGAAGGCCACGATTGTCGGCCTGAGTTACGAGAGGCCAAGAATTGCCATCTCGGCCAACGGAAAGTTGTTGGCAGTGAACAGTGCCCGTATGAAGCTTACCCAAGATAGCAAGACCTGGTGGGACGAATATCGCGAATACCCTACGCACCGCATACCGCCTACGAGGATCGCGTTGTTCGAGATCAACGATGGCCTGCCGGAGTTCCTCGCCCAGGTGGAAGTGGGGCATGAGTTGATTTCGGGGATCGGGCTTTCACCGGATGGTAAGACGCTGGTTACCTGCGGAAGTCATTTGACGTTTTGGGATCTTAGCGACATTGAAAAAGAAGCCCCGGAAGATCAATGAAAACGCATGATCTGGTCGAGGCTTTGAGCACGAGCGGCGTGACCTATCGTCACGCCGCTCGTGATTTTCGGTTGACGGATGTGCACTGTGTTGTGCACCGCGAGATCTTACCCTGATCCTATATCGCTTGTTAGTTGACCGGAGGACCCAGCACACTGGCCGTTTGGGCCGGTAGCTGTAGCATCAGGCTTGGCGACTGGCTGCCGGAGTCCATTTGCAGCAGATAGCTCGGGTACTCGCCGTTCCACTTCTCGATCCGTTCGCGTTCAACCTCGAACTGCTTGAGCTGCACGAACAGTGGATCGGACTGGGCTTCGCGGGTTGCTTCGGCGATCTTCATGATCGCGTCGGCCTCACCTTCGGCGATGGTCCGGGCCATGTTCGCCTGGCCTTCGGCTTCCAGTTCGATGCGTTCGTTCTCTTTCTGTTGGGCATCGAAGAGGGCCATATTGATCACCTTCTTCTGCTGCGCGACGAAGGTCTCGTCGATCGCTTCCTGGATCTTGGGGGTCTGATAGGTGAAGCCGCCGAACATGCCGATGGTGGTGACGGTGATACCGCGTTGTTTGAAGAACGCGATCACGTCCTGGCGTACGTCGTCGACCATTTCCTGCTTGCGCGAACGGAGTTCGTCGAGGTCGTACTTGGCGGCCGTTTCGGCTGCGACCGACTGAATGCGGGCTCGCACTTCCGAGTCCATCATGTCGACTAATGAACGGCTGCGATACATGTACAGAAAACGAGCCGTGTCATCTTCTTCGATGAACGCGGTGCAGTTAAATCCAACCGAGAAACCAACTGAATCCTTGCTTTCGATCCAGATCGCTTCGTTGGCGGTCTTGGTACCGCTAGAGGAATCGGCAGTCCATTCACGTGTGACAGGCGAACGATCGACCTTGATCAGACGCACCGTGTCCATCCATTGACCCATGCTATACATGCGGCCGGTCTGGACCCAGCGATGAGGTACCTGCACGCGTTTGGCAGCGACTTTGCGCTCGGCCAGGTAACGTTCCGATTCGAACGCGACCTGCTGATCGGTGGCTCCTTCCAGCGGAATGAGGAAGCCGGTTTCCGAGGTATCGATTTCTTCGAACTCAGGCGTATCGAACGGACGGCATCCGCTCGAAGCAGCCAACAGCACGACGACACCCAGCATCGCCACCAGGCTATGCTTCGATTTCAGCGATGCGGTGCTGGCCGGTGCATCGGCTGGCGCGGTCCAACGAGTTACCAGCAGTGGTCCTACGAGGACCGCCGCGGCCAGCAGAACGAGGCCCGTCAAGGAAACCGGAAGGGACGCGTGCAGCGCGGTCAGCGTTTGCAGCGTATGCGACCAGGCCGGCGATTCCATCTGCCGCAAGGCCATCTCGTTGGCAGCGATCGGCCAGAGGTAATGCTCGACCAGCAGGTCGGCCTCCACGGCTAATCCCACCACGCACGCCAGGATAATCAGGCGACGCATCATCAACTCACTCCATGTCAACTCACGTTTCATCGAGGCTCTCCAAAAGGGGTTAGGGGGTAGTTCCGGGTCCCCTTTTGCATGGGGCGTGCCGAAAATCATGGGAATCGTGTAAGTCAAGTTATGAAAATGGGTTACGTGAAAATAGGAGTGTCCAGCTATGTGAGACTTTTCACTACATCTAGTGAAAAGTCTCACGTTCACAAGTAGCATAGGGCCATGCAATTCAAACGGCTAACGATCTACGGTTCCAACCCCGATGCACTGGACGATTTGCGTTCGGCGTTTCAAATGGCTGCGCCCGACTGCGAGGTGCGGGTGGTGCAATCAGAAAAGGAACTGCTGCGTGAGGTCAGCGCCCAGGCCGACGACAGTCTGTTCGTCATTCATGGTCCGCATGCCAGTAGCAAGCTGATTGGGGCCATGCGTCAGTTGTCGTCGACGGCACTGGTGGTGATTGCGGCCGATCAAGGAAGCGTCGAGACGGCAGCTTCGGCGATTGCGATGGGAGCGAATGATTTTCTTGTTCGTGGTCCGCAGCTGGCGGCACGGGTGGCGACGCTATTAGGGAAAATGGGCTACCTACTGGAAGTGCTCCGCGAAGCGCGGTCGCTTGATGCCCAGAACACGCAGTTGCAGAAGGATCTACGCTTTCTCGGACAGATCATCGGCAACTCACCGCAAATGAATGCGATTGTCGATCGCGTACATTTGGTAGCGCGCGTACCGCGGCCGGTCCTGATTGTCGGGGAACGGGGCACCGGCAAAGAGGTCATAGCTCGTGCGATTCATTATGCCCAAGACGATCACGCGCGACCGATGGTAACGGTCAACTGCGCGGCGTTCACGACGGCGCTGCTCGAGAGCGAATTGTTCGGCCACGAAAAGGGAGCATTTACCGGGGCCGACGAAACACGCGACGGCAAGTTTGGCCTGGCCCATGGCGGGACGCTGTTTCTCGACGAGATCGGCCACATGTCGCTGCCGTTTCAGCGGAAGATTCTGCGGGTAGTCGAGTATGGCACGTATAACCGTGTCGGCGGACATACCGAACTGCGAACATCGGCCCGCATCATTGCCGCGACGAACGTTGACCTGCGTCAGCGGATTCGCGAAGGGGAGTTTCTGAGCGACCTGTACGACCGTCTGGCGTTCGAGGTAATCGAAGTTCCGACGTTGCGAGACCGCGAAGGGGATATCGAAGTCCTGGCGCAGCACTTCCTCGATCAGTTCGCCCAAGAGATACCCCGCTTCGCCGGCAAGCAGCTATCCCGGTCGGCGATCAACGTTTTGCGGCGGTATCGTTTTCCTGGTAACGTCCGCGAGCTGAAGAACATCATCGAGCGGGCCGCTTACCGCGACACGACCGACGAGATCACGCCGGAAGATATTGGCATGCTGGCCAACGACCCGCAAGATGTCGCTGGGTCTGGCTTCAAAGAGCGGCTAGATAACTTCTGCCGCTTGATGATTAGCGAAGCGATGACCCAGTGCGGCGAAAACCAAGCCGCTGCTGCCCGACAACTGGGGCTGAGTTATCATCAGTTTCGGTATTATTACGCGAAGTACTTGGGGGATGAATCGTAGTAGCGACACGTGGTTCCTACTCTTGCACGCCCAAGCAGACTTGGGCATTGCACCCGGTCTTTTGGTGATTCTATTGGCCCCCAGGATCCCTGGCTCGACGAGGCGTCTAATTGAAATCGGTGGATACATGGACTACTTTTGAAGGAAACCCCTGAACCGACACCGTGTTTCTACTAGTCTGGCCCCACGTCGATGGCAACTTCTACCCCTCGTAAGAGACACCCCAGCTTCTCGACCTGGGTTGTGATTTCCTTGATCTTGGGGGTCGGATGCGGGCTGTTTTTGGGAGAATATGCCCAGTACATCAATTGGGTTAGTGATCTGTACGTCGGCTTGTTGCAAATGGCCGTTTTGCCGTACGTGTTGGTTTCGCTGGTCACTAATATCGGGCAGCTGACGCGAGAAACGGGTATTCGGCTGTTGCGTATCAGTTTGTTGGTGTTGCTGGTATTGTGGGCGATTGGCCTGGTTTCGCTGGCCGTTAGCGCGATGGCGTTTCCGCAGTGGGATACCGGTTCGTTTTATAGCAGTCGCTTCACCGATCCTCCCCCGGCTTACGACTGGAAGAGACTATTCATTCCGTCGAACCCTTTCGAGTCGCTGGCCGAGAACGCGGTGCCGGCGGTGGTCGTCTTTGCGATCGGGCTTGGCTTTGCCCTGATGCGTATGCCGGGCAAAGAGAAACTGTTAGAGCCGCTATCCGTGTTGATCGAGGCGTTGGCGAAGGTCAACAAGATGGTCGTCCAACTGACGCCGATTGGGCTGTTTGCCATTGCCACCAATACGGCCGGCACGATTGAATTGGGGCAGTTGAGTTTGCTGCAAGGCTACTTGCTGGCGTACTGCTTGCCAGCGATTATTCTCTCGCTGGTCGTCATGCCTGCATTTGTTTCAGCGGTGACGCCGCTACGCTACTGGGATATTCTACGAGCCTCGCGCGATCCGCTGATTACGGCGTTCGTGATCGGCAATTCGTTTGTTGTCTTGCCGATGATTGTCGAAAGCGTGAAACGGCTGCAGCAAGGTAACAGCCTGGGGGATAGTCTGCATGGGAACAAGCCGGAGTCGCTTGTTCCGCTGGCGTACCCGATGCCTGATATCGGTCGAATCGTGGCGCTAGTATTTATTCCGTTCGCTGCCTGGTTTTCTGGCACCGTGATTGCCCTTGATAAGTACCCTCCGCTGATGGGTGTTGGGTTTTTGGGGGCATTTGGCAAACCAGTGATTACAATTCCGTTACTCTTGAACATGGCCGAGTTGCCGAGTGACCTGTTTAATTTGTACTTGATCTCAGGGGTTGTCGCGGCGCGTTTCGGCGACCTGATGAAGTCGATGCACCTGATTTCGTTCACTCTGCTTACCTTTTGCGTACTGAACGGGACGATTCGTTTTCAACCGACGAAGATCGTCGGCAGATTCATCGGCTCGTTTCTGTTGCTGCTGGCGACCTCGCTGGCGACACGAGGCTACTTGATCGCGGAATTCCAGGACCACTATTCACGTGAAGCCCTGCTCACTGAGCGGACGATGGTTCCCATTCGCCGTGGCCATGGTTTTACGATGTCAAAGCATAAGATTCTGGAACAATCGGCTCCCAATCCGCAACCGATCAAGCCAGGCGAAACTCGCATCCAGCGCATTCAAGAGAGTGGCGTGTTGCGTGTCGGTTTCAGTGCCGATCGGATGCCGTTTGCTTACTACAACGGCCAGCGACAATTGATCGGGTTTGACATTCAGATGGCCTATATCCTGGCCAACGATTTGGGTGTCGATCTCGAGTTTGTACCGATCGACCGAAACAAACTGGTGCAGCAACTGCAGGAAGACCACTTCGACGTGGTGATGTCGGCGGTGGAAGGCAACGTCGACAGAGCGATCTCATTTCCTTCAAGTGATCCGTACATGGAGGTGACAATGGCCTTGGTTGTGCCGGATTACAACGAGTACAAGTTCCGCCAGCTCGATGAGATGTTGAAGATTCCACACGTGAAACTGGCAGCCGTCAAGAATAGCTACTTCGCGTCTTTAGCCAAAAAGGACTTTCCAGAGAACTTCGAGGTGGTGGAAATCGAAACGGTCGACGAATACTTCGCTGGCCGGTATCGAGAGGTGGATGGGCTGATCCTTAGTGCCGAATCTGGATCGGCCTGGACCCTGCTGTATCCTCACTTTGCGGTGGCCAACCCGCTGAATGGCCGCAACCGTGTCCCACTATATTACCTGACTGGCAACGACGCGGAATTCAACCAGGTTCTGGAAAGCTGGTTGCGACTGAAGCGAGCCGACGGAACCTATAAGTTGCTATACGACTATTGGATCCTGGGAGAAGAGAAGCGACCGCAAAAGCCACGCTGGTCGGTGCTGCGGAATGTTTTGGGGTGGGTTGAGTAGGGACCTGCCACTCTTTAGAAGAAATGTGTTGTTCGTTTGCTGCACAGACGCTCGACGTACCGCCGGTTCGTGTCGTGAGATGCAGTTCTCGGATCACAGATGGGTTATGGCTTTGGTTGGGGCTTCCAAGTCAGAGGGGAATCGATCAAGCTGCGATCAGCAAGTATTTGTGTGACGCCGGTATCGAGATCGATCTGCCACACGCTGAACTTCACGTTGCCGCCTGTGAGACCATTGGGCCACTCCGAACGCTGGAAAAGTATTCGGTCGCCTGCATGTGTGAATACAGGGTGATAACAGCCTCCGATGTTTGGTGTGAGTTCGCGTTCTGCCGCCTCGTTGGGGTCGGTGATACAGATCCTCAAGTCAGGCTCAAACTTTCCTTTTGAATAGGCAATGAACTTGCCATCGGGAGATGGAACTGCTCCCGACGGGCCAGGAATTGCTTGAGGTGCCGACGAACCATCGACAGGAATTGTCATTCTGCCGTTGGGGGTCGAGAAGACAATGTGCAAGCCATCGTTGCTGAAGAATGGTTCGAACGCAAATATATCGTCCGAGGTGAGTTGGCGTAAATTGTTTCCAGTGGCATCGATCAAACAAATAACGCCCCCCTGCTCCCAGTTTGCAGCCAGACCGCCCCACTGGTAAGTCTTATCGCGCGCGAAGGTAATGGTACTTCCATCTGGCGAGAATCGCGGCGAAGTATCATTGGCATCTTCATAGGTAAGCTGAGTTATTGCGGTACCATCGCGCCGAATCGTGAAGATATGGTCCGCGCGGTCACCAGAAACACCAGACGAATAGACGATTGATTGACCATCGGGAGAAAAACTTGGTGCTGTCTCGTAATCTGGCGTTGAGGCAATTCGTCTGGCTTTCTTCGTGGTCAAGTTGAAAAGGTATAGGTCGCGTCCCCCTTTGCCCATTGCATTGAACACGATTTCGTCATCTGCTGGAGACACGGCAATTGTCGTCCCACGATGCCCCGATGGGCGGCTGTGGTCACGCGGAGTCCCCAGGGGGCAGCCGCAAAGGCAGATAGTTACGAGGCATGCCAACGCTCGATACGGCAAAGAGGCTCTTTTTGTTTTGATATCCGGGGTTGCTGAGGAGTCCTTGCACATCGAGCCTATCCCATTGGGTTTTAGGGTATACGTTTAGATTCGAAGGGAGATATGCAATTAAGACGAACGACCCACATTAAAAGTTTGGTATAAAATCAGACGTCATCAAACGGTATTCAGCCGATACAACCTACGAGCGTTACCGTGCAGCACAGCCTCGGCTACTTCGTCGGCTTCGTCCGCTGTCAGATCGGTGTCGCGGACTGCTTCGTCGAGGGCATTACCGAGCACAGTTCGTCCCCACTTCGCGGCCAGGTAGTAGAGCTCGGGAATTTGGTGGGCGTCCGAGGCGTACATCAGTTTAGTGAACGGAGCGAGCTCTAGTAGTTCTCGCACAGTGCGCTGCATGCCGGAGACGCTTAGGTAGGGAACGGCCAGGCTCAGGTCTAAGTAGACGTGCGGATAGACCGACGCCAGGTAGCCGGCCTCGCGTGCGAAGGGGTAGGACGCATGCAAAAGCACGAACGATGCCCCGCGGTAGCGGTGGTCCTCCAGCAAAGGACGCAGATGCAGCGGGTTGGCCAGACGCAGGTCGAGATCGGGGTCGCCGAAGCCGGTGTGAAACTGCACCGGCAACTGATGGTGGGCCGCGAGTTCCAGGGCATGCAGCAGAAGGAAGTCGAGCAGCTTCTTGTCGACCATTCGCGGCCAACCATTTTGGGCGTCGGCTTGCCAGACAGCGAACTTTGCCCGTGCGTTATCGATGGAAACGGGCTGCACGTCGAGGCCGGTGCGATAAGCGATGATGCTCTTCAGCCCCACCACATCCGCAGGGGGCGGATCAAGAGCGGCCCGGTACTGGGCGAGAAAGTTGTCCAGTGACGTTGCCTTCGTGACGAGGTCTTCCGCCAACATTTCTATGCGAAGGAGTCGCTGCACCGGCACGAACTGTTGATGCCAGTCGAGCGGCAGGATGTCACCCGGCAAGAGCCCGTCGTCGATCAAAATGCCTTCCATGTTCGCGCCCGTGAAGCATTGAGCGGTCAACTGTTCGAGCGACAGCTGACTTCGACGCGTTAAGATGGCCTGTTCGGTCGGTTCGCAGGCCAGCAACTGGCCTATCTCGCGGAGACTGCGGCGGAAGAAGAACGTATGCTGGGCGTGGTGGGCAATGATGTCGGAATGGTAACCTTCGGTGAACGCGGCTCGAAACGGCTTCCGATCGGCTGCCTCGGGCTTCAGGAGATTATGGGCGTGCTGATCGAGAAGCGGTATCGCCGACAGGTCCATCAGTATCGCTCCAATAGCAGGCGGACTTCGTCGTCGAGTTGGTAGTCCTTCATGGCGTGCCACTCGGCCTGGCGCACGGCGAGGAATGCCTGGGCCAGGCCGGGACCAAGTGCTTCGGTCAGCACTTTGTTTTCCGCCAGACACTGAATCGCCTCGCCGAGATTTGACGGCAACGCATCGATCTTGCGTTGGGCCCTCTCGGCGTCGGATAGGGAGCCAGGATCGACCTGCACCGGCGATGGTGGTTTCAATCTTCGCCGGATCCCATCGAGCCCTGCGGCAACGACGCAACCGGCAGCCAGGTACGGGTTGGCTGTAGCGTCGACAGTTTTCAGTTCGAAGTGAAGTGATCCGCTACCCGTGGGACTGCTCGGAACGCGGATGGCGGCCTCGCGGTTATCGAGTCCCCAACAGCGATACGCCCCGCTCCAGTAATGAGGCTGCAATCGGCGATACGAATTTGGGCTCGGAGCGACAACCGCGGCCAGGGCCGGCAGGTGTTCGAGCACGCCTGCCAGAAACGAGAGAGCTGTTTCCGATAGTTCGCCAGGACCGCTTGGATCGGGGAAGATGTTCTCACCATCCTTCCACAGACTCAGGTGCAGATGGCAACCGCAGCCAGCTTTGTCGGCGTAGACCTTCGGCAGGAAGCTGGCTTTGAGACCATGCCGAGCGGCGACCGCGTGAACCGTTTCGCGGAAGACAACTTGCCAATCGGCTGCTTGCGTGAGCGTCGTGCAGGCCGCGGAAAGTTCGTGCTGACCGGGGCCTGACTCGGGATAGTACAACTCGATGGGGACGCTCTGATCGATCAGCGCTTCGACGATGTCATCGATGACAGGGCGTGCCAGGTCCATCGAAAGCGTGGTCGCGAAGACGGTGTCGTCGGCCGGCGCGATACGTCCGTCAGGCGTTGTTTGCAGCAGGAAGAATTCGTTCTCGAAACCAGCCATGACCTCGAAACCGTATAGTGCGGCATCGTCGGCAATCCGCCTCAGGAAGCCGCGCGGACACAAAGGCCATGGCTCGCCATCGAGCACCATATCTCCCATCACGCGAGCATGACCCGGCGCGTAAGGAAGAGGTGTCAGCGTTTCGAAGTCAGGGATAAGCCGAATCTCGCCGATCGGCCCCAGGCCAGTCTCGGGGATAACAGCGTCGTACATCGCCGGCATGGCCTGCGAGGCAGCCGTGATGCCGATGCCGTTGTCGAGGTAGTGATCCAGAGCACGCCGATGGATCGCTTTGCCGCGAATGATATTGGCGTTGTCGGTCCAAAGAACGCGGACGAAGCGAATGTCGTCGTCCAGACTATTGAGGAAATCGCTTTCCATAGGCACCTCAATGGGGTTCGAGGGTTGCACGAACTGTTTGCATCATACCCGCTGGCCAAGGGCATCAACAGATGTGCCCTGCACGAAGCCTTGTAAACGCAATCGCTAATTCCTGGAAGGAAACAATTGCGGAAACTGCGAGATCAGACGCTCGGCGTATGGTGATACGAACTGGCTAAGCTCTCGTTTGATCTGCTCGATGGAACCATATAGCCCTGAATAAGCGAGGTCGCACCCGTCGTCCAAGTAGGTGATTCGAGAGGCTTCCTCAGGAGTGATGCCTTCTTGGTGAGCGAGCGAATAAAGTTCTTTTGCAGCATGCTGCGTTGAAAACCTCTTCTCACCGTACATTAGCCCCACGAATCCAATTGATGTGGCTACTAGAAAGGTAGGCTCAGACGAACCCATGTTTCGCAGTAGGATTGCCAGGTCTATTGGGGCCATGCTTCGATTCATTGACAAGTCGAACAACTCATCGCACGGCTCTTCGAGGGCGAGGATCCAGCGGTCCGCCCATTGGGCGACATCTGATTTGTCGAAATAGCCAACGTTGAATCCGCACCGCATGACATCGGCTTCTGTGGGAATTGGATCAGCCATCTAATCTTTCGGCGGAATCGCTTGCATCATGCCGTCGAGAATATAATCGAGCTGTGCGGTAAAGATGCCGGCTTCCCCTTCGTTGTAGGCTTCAAACCAAATACCGTAGCCTTCGCCGAAGTGGTCGTCTTCGCGGTCCCAGGCTTGTTTTTCGTCGAGCTGCCTTGTCAGGCATTCGAGCAGTGCGTCGGCATCGTAGGGAAGGTGCGACAGAAACAGTCGATTGCCATCGGGGGCGAGAACGTCGGTGACCGAAATATGCACGATCGCTTTGCCATCGAAGCCATGTTCGATCAAGTTGATCCACACGGTGGATGAGCTATCACAATCGCGGGTTTTGTATTTCCAGACTTGCCCTTCCTCCAGGGGTGGCGCGAGAAGATGCTTTTGCTTGGGCTTCCCGAGATGGCTCCAGTCGATGTAAGGGGATTTGTCGGGCCAGTGATGGCTTAGATATCGAGCACACGCTTCCGACTCGGTCTTGGCACCCGTTTCGTCATAGCACTTCAGCAAATAGACGAATGCCAGAGGGCTGTTGGGCTCGGCCACCGCGGACTGCTCGAAATAGGGAATCGCCTCGGTGAAGTTGAGCTCTTCGACATAGCCGATCGCGTAGTTGTCCAACGCCTCGATATGAGTTGGCAGAAGCGTAAATGCTTGCCGGTAGTATTGTCTCGCGTACGAGCGCTCCCCTGCCCTGTCGGCCGAGAGGCCACGTCGGTACGATGCCTGGGCTTTCGAGATGAGCTCGACTAATTCTTCCTCCGGTAACTCTTGAAGCGAACTGCGATCGAGATTGATCTTCTCGCAAAGCTGATTCCAAATTTCGTTGGGATCTTCCGGTGGGCTACTTTTAAAACGATCGAAGAATCCCATAGCAGTCGCTTTTCAAGTCGATGTTTGCAATAAGGTGTACGATGCGCTGATCTTGATGCGTGTGATTGTTCTGTCAGGCGTCCAGGGTATCACTCGTAGAGGGCAAAGTCATCTTCCCAAATGATGCCGAGGGGCAGCAGGGTGATGTCGTCGGTAAAGTACCGATCATGATCCTGCGGATTAGGAAGCGAATAGGGGTTGAGTGTCATCAAGCGGATCGCCTCTGGGGTCAATTCTCGATCAGCGTCCAGCATGCCCAGTAGAAGGGATGGGCTGCGGAGTTCTCTTCTCGGTGGCGACGGATACACTCGAGTTGGGCATTTCGTAATGCGTCTGCATGCGAGTCGCCATCGGCGATCTGCTGAAAAAAGTTTGACATGAGAATCGCCGTTTCGCGGTCGGATACGGGCCAAAGTGTTGAGACAACTCTTTGGGCACCAGCGATTTGAAAAGCCTGGCAAAGCCCTGCGATGCCGTCTCCTGTTCTGACATCGCCGACGCCTGTTTCGCAGGCACTAAGCACGACCAGTTCGGTCCCTTGCAGGTCGATATCGATGACTTCCATTCCCGTGAGAATCCCATCATCGAGATCGACCGGGGGGTTGTTGCAGCCGGCCATCAACACGCCGCAGCGAAGAAGAGGGTTATCGACTTGTTGGATGGTTGCATACTCTTGCTTCAGCGGGCTGCTGAGTCGCGCGAGTATCTGTGGTTCGAGCTTGGGTTCTGGTAGAAAGAAGCCATGCGTGCTCAGTAGCAGAATCTTCGGCCCTGTGACTCGCTTTACCACCCCTTCGAGCGCTGCTTCCCCCAGGAACGACTTGGGTGCTCCACCCCCGATTTTCTCGATACTCGGGGTGACAGCCGCCGCTTCTTCTTTGGTACCAGGCAAACGCCCCACTGGTGGCAACTTGGTTTGAACAGCGAAACGGTCGGTGATGCTGCTCTTGGGAGCGGGATTGCGGAATATCTTGGCCAGGGCCGCTTTGGAGTCGGCCGGCGATAGGTCGTAATCTGGATCGGCGAAAATCAAGGGGATTCGCGTACTCGTCTTTTCTTCTTTGGGCAGGAGTTCTCGGCCGCTGCCAACGTATTGCACCTGATAGTCCTCGACCAGATAGTGGGCCTCGTTGCCAGGCAAAGCGGCCCAGGGAAGGAGCCAAAGTGTTGAATCTGGACTGATGATCAACTGATTGGTTGCCTCGGGGAGTTTGTCCTTCAAGGGCTGCCATACCAGGCCAGCAACCTCCTGAAGTGCCGTTTTGCACTGCTTGGTCGCCTCGCTTTCCTTCTTGGAAGCCAGTAGCTGTGTATCGCCAATGACAGTTCGTACGTCTGTAATCTTGGCATTGATCACTGCGGATGGTCCCAGGTCGACCAATTGAACCTCTCCTTGATTTTCTGCCGGAATGATCCATGCCAAATAGCGTTCTGGTTCGCCCATCGCTTCGGTCCCTTTGGCCGACAGATTGAACGTTACCGGTTGAAGGATGTTAATGAAGACCTGGTTAGGTTTCAGTTGGCTGCGGATATCATTGAGGGAGATCCAGCCTGGAGTTACCTCATTGCGGCCCTGCTTGCGCGCGATTTCACCACTCAGTTGGTTCTCGGCTTCGGTCATCACTTGCAGCACGGACTGGCGGCTGGCGCGTGAGGCAGGGCTCGATGAAGCCATCGTGATGGCGGCGATCGTTCCACGAACTTCTTTTAGCTTGGCGATCTTGTCGCGCAGATCAGGATCGTCGGAATGCATGGTCAGTTGGGTCTGTTTCGCCAGGATCTCGGTGGTCATCGACTTGCCGTTTAAGACCCATTCGGCCGACTTGGACGCGACCTCTGGTTGGTCCGAGTGCTGCCGTGCGACGGACAAGGCCTTGGCGAGACTACCAATGAGCCCCAGCCGAAGTTGTTCTTGCTCGCGGGAACTGGAAGAAGCCAATAGTACGTGTGTCGACTGAGCTTTGGCTTTTTGCGATTGATCGAACAAGTCTAAGGCCTGTTCCCACTTCCCATTTGCCGCGAACACGGTCGCCAAGGTGGTTTGGCCGTTGACCAGCAGGTAGCTCTCCGGAGGAAGACTCTCGGTCATGATTTCCTGAGCTTCTTGCAGAAACTCTTCGGCCTTGTCGTAGTTCCCTAATTTGTAATGGAGGTAGCCCAGGTTCATCAGGGCAACAGTTGCATTGCCATGTTCGGCCCCGCGAGTGTTTTGGGCGATCTCCAAAGCAAGCTGGGCGTAGCGCAGCGACTCTTCGTATTCACCTTTTAATGAGTGCAAAACGCCAAGCCCGCCGACCATCAAGCCCGTTGTCGCATGATTCTCGCCGTTGACCTTGCGTGACACTTCCAGGGCTTTTTCATAGCCACGTTGAGCCGTGTCGAATTCTCCTTGAGATGCCAGGACATGCGATAGATGCAGCATCGAAAGAGCTGTCTCGCTATGTTCGTCGCCAAGGCTTTCACGACGAATCTTCAGCGCCTCTTCGTGATACTTACGGGCTTCTTCCAAATTGCCTGTATGACGGAAGAATTCGCCCAGGACGTCCATGCAATAGGCCGTTTGCGGATGTTTAGCTCCAAAGACGGCCAGACGAATCTTAAAGGCGGCGTCAAACAGGCTGCGCGCACGTGGGTAGTCTTGTTTTTCCTGGAATACCTGGCCCAGATTATCGGCACTGATCGCCGTTTTGTCGTGCGCGGCACCCAAGACTTTTTGCGAAGTCTGCAGTGCGGCGAGTAAATGCAGCGTTGCCGCATCTAGTTCGCCCGTTTCGCGTTCGAGCCGGCCGATATTGTTGAGAAGCGTGACGGTGAGTTCGCTTTCTTTGCCAGCGGTCTTCTCGCAGATGACGAGGGCTTCCTGAAAATGTTGCCTGGCCGCCGCGTAGTCCCCTAAGCGGTTCAGCGTCTCGCCAAGGTTGTTCTTGGCTAAGGCGACATCGGCAGTCGCACCCCCAGGCTGTGCAAGCTTGCTATTAAGAATCATTTCAAAATCGGCTTTGGCGCCTTGGTAGTCACCTTGTTCGACTTTGACGGATGCCAGATTGGTTAAGCATGCCAGTGTCTCGGGATGTTGCTCTCCCAGCTTTTCGCTGCGAACCTTCAGGGCTTTCTCTAAATGGGTACGAGCCTCATCCAGCCGACGCAGCTTGGTTAACACGAATCCCAGATTCGACCGCAGGTAGGCGGCCATCAGGTCATCGTCCCCGGCCATTTTCACTTGGCGGTCCAACGCTTCCTCGAAGGACGCGGCCGCCGGAGCAAGTACCTGCAGTTTCGTAAGCGTGTTGGCTTCCATAATCACGCAGTTGATGTAGGCACTCTCATTGAATTGGCTGCGATCCTTCAAACTACGCTGGAGCTTGAGCGACTGCTGGAAATTCGTAAGGGCACTCTTGTTGTCACCCAGCCCCAAGTCAATCTGGCCTAGGACCAGATAGTTGACGGCAGTCCGGATATCGCGATCTCCGTACAGTTTCTTATTAAGCTCTAGTTCTTTGAGCGAAAGCTTCTTCGCATCAGCGAACTTTCCGGCGGCATTCATCTGCAGTGTCGCATTACGAAGCGCTGCCGCGTCTTCTTGCTCGCCTGCCATTAGGTTGACTGGAACAACTGCGAAAGCCGTGGCACAAATCAACAGCAGAACGAGCTTGGTTCGTTTCCGTGCGTGAAACATATCGATTTCTTATGAAGAGCTAAACGGTTATGTGAAATGATGAGTGTCACGTCTTCGCACAAACGCGGCTTCGGAATTCGATACCGAAAGCTCGACCGTCTGCCGTCAGACAAGGAAGAGACTTCTCAAGCCAAGCTTGGAGATAAGTGTAGTAAGCGATTGAGAAGCTCTGATGATGAGGATTGAGGGGAATGGTACGATGAACCCCCTCCTGGGACAGCAGCAGTATAAAGGGTACGCTCAGGGTATGCAGCATGAGTTTGTGAAGTTTTGCGCATTCACTTTGCATCAAAAGAAGGGAGAAGCACGTTTTACGACTTCCGCACTCGCTCAGCCCAGTCGGCGTGCTCTTTCTTGAACTGCTGGAACTTGTCGTATTCCTTCTCGTCGATCTGGCTGTCTTGGTTCTGATCGATGAAGAGGAATAGGAACTCCCAGCCTGATTTGCCGGCGTTCCACTCGATCTGACTAACGAGTTGGTCTTCGTTTTTGTCACACTCTTTCAGAAGCCGGGCGAAATCGAGGTGGTTGGAGTTCGGGCGGCTAGGCGAGTCGACGGCGGGGTCCCAGGTAAGTTTCTGCCCTGCTCTTTCGAGCGCGGCCAGGTACTTCTTGGTGTCGATCTGTTGCACGGGAACGTGCTCTTCGATTGCCTGCACGGCGGCTACCCCAGCCGATTCACCGCAGATCATAAAGACCGGCTCCATGCGTGCCGATGCATACCCCAGGTGACTGGCCGAAAAGCAAACCGGCACTAGCACGTTGGTACACTCGGCCTGCTTGGGGACGATGGCCTGGTACGGCACCGCGTAAGGAACGTTGGTCGGTCCCTTGTTACCGCCGACGAACATGTTTCCTTCGTTGGCAACCAGTGTCTGACCATCTTCCTGAATGACGATCCGTCGCGAGGGGTAGGTATCGATGCCATACTGAGCGAGGCCCACCGGCACTTCGACCTGGGTGCGGTTGTAGACATCGTGCGCGGTGATCGTGTACTCGGCATCCAGGCGGCGCGAGACTCGAATGTAAAGCTGATGCGGCCAGCCGGCTGTTTCTTCGTGGTAGCGGCCATCGAGACCGAGTTGGGCCACTTCTTCCCGATACCAATCGGGTACGCGGGCATCGGTTCGCATGAACTCGAACAGACCACGCAGGTAATTCTGATGGGCCTTCCATACGCGGGCCTTCATGGCGGCATCGCCACTGGCGTAGTCCTGGCTGATTCCCAGCGGGGCCATGGTAATCAGCGAATCTCTCTGGTAGTTCCATTCGCCAGAGTTCTTCCAGCCTGGGCACACCCCGATTAGCTTCTTGCGAAGGGCCTCTTTGTCTTCGATCGTTTGCGTGAGGTACTCGACGTATCGGCCGACCAGTTCATAATCCTTGGCCGAGTACCCTTCGGGGGCGTCGATCGGCAGGCGATTCTCAGGCACGTTGGTCGTGTAGTAGCGGTAGTTGTAGGCCTGGGTGTACTTGTCGGCCGAGCCTACCGGTTTGCCGTGATCGGTCTGAAGCAGATTCAAGAGGCCACTCTGTGGATCGCCTGGCGTGACGTACGGATCGATCGGGGTCTTCACGACTGGGGGACGAACGCCGTTGGCTTCCTCGTCGAACTGCTCGGCCGATTCGCGACCGGTGCGATACGAACAGCCTGCCGCTGCGAAGAGGTCTCCTTCGTAGCTGGCATCGATAAACATCTTGGCTTGGACCGTCAGATTGCCGCGTTTGGTTGGCTCGACGGGTGGGCAGCCCAGGTCATCGAATGGGGCGAGATCGAACGATGCCGACTTGAGCCGGGCATCGACCATCTGACAGGTACCCATGCGATGCTCGTGGATGACCTGGATCTCATGTTCGTCCAACAGACGCTGAAAGTCTTGGCGAATAGCCGGGACGATCACGGTGCCGTCGGCGATGCCAGGCCCATGCCCCAGGCTGGTCAGCAGCGGCTTGGTCATGCCGCCGGTGGCGTTGTAGTTGGGGCAGTCCTGCATCGGCTTGAGACCGGCCCCCAGCATTCCTCCGACCCAGCGGCTCGGTTCGATAATCACCACCTCTTTGCCGGCCTGCTTTACGGCGATGGCCGCCAAAATACCGGACGGAGTGGCTGTGTACACACAGACGTCCGTTTCGATCGTCTCTGCCTGAGATGTTGTGTGGGTGGTGATCGCCAGCAGTAAAGCCAGACAAACAACAAGACGTCGCATGAGGTTTCCTTTGGCAGAAGGATTGCCGCTGCGAGTTGGTCAAGCAACCAGCCAGGCAACCAAGACTGGGGGATGGGGTTGGTACCACCTTAATCTTCTGGCAGATGGTTTTCCAGCAGGAAGAGGACGCGACCGCGGATTACGCCGACGGGCGCGAATGAGAATTCATTCGTTGCGAATCGCGGGCATATCCGCAATCCTCAAAAAAGCCCTGGAAGGGGCAAACCTTCCAGGGCTCAAGGGATGACTTGGTTCGCGAGGATTCGCGACTACTTCGATTCCTTCAGCAGCTTCAACAGCACCGTTTGAAGGATTCCGCCGTTGCGGTAGTAATCGAGTTCCACCGGTGTGTCGATGCGGACCGTGGCATCGAAGGTGGTGACTTCTCCATCGGCGCTCTTGGCCGAAACGGTGACCTTCTGTAGCGGCTTGAGATCTTCCGGCAGGTAGATGTCGTAAGTCTCTTCGCCGGTCAGGCCCAGCGATTCCCACGAGGCGTCGTTAGGGAATTCCAGCGGCAGCACGCCCATACCAATCAGGTTGCTACGGTGGATACGCTCGAAGCTGGAAGCGATGACCGCTTTCACACCGAGCATGAACGTTCCCTTGGCGGCCCAGTCGCGCGAGCTACCGGTGCCGTATTCCTTACCGGCGATAACCACCAGCGGCGTGCCTTCTTCTTTGTAGATCTCGGCGGCGTCGAAGATCGACATCGTTTCGCCGGTCTTGAAGCACTTCGTATAGCCACCTTCCTTTTCAGGAGTCAGGCGATTGCGGATACGAATGTTGGCGAACGTACCGCGGTGCATCACACGGTCGTTACCACGACGCGAGCCGTAGCTGTTGAAGTCGACCGGTTCGACGCCGTGCTCCATCAGGTACTTGCCGGCTGGGCTGTCCTTGGCGATGGCACCCGCAGGCGAGATATGGTCGGTCGTGACCGAGTCACCCAGCAGAGCCAACACGCGAGCACCGGTGATCGATACGATTGGTTCGACCGATTCTTTAACGTCGTCCAGGAACGGCGGCTCTTGGATGTAGGTGCTGTCGGCGTCCCATGTGTACAGCTCGGAGTCGGCCACGTTGATGGCATTCCAGCTCGGGTTCGATTCGTACGCGCTGTTGTAGCGTTCGCGGAACATCTCAGGCGTGATCGCCTTTTCCACCGTTTCAGCGATCTCTTCGTTGGTCGGCCAGATGTCCTTCAGAAAGACCGCTTCGCCAGCGTCATTGGTACTGATCGGATCGTTGTCCAGATCGATATCAACGGTGCCAGCCAGGGCATAAGCGACGACCAGTGGTGGGCTGGCCAGGTAGTTCGCTTTAACGTGTGGATTCACACGTCCTTCGAAGTTGCGGTTACCGCTAAGAACAGCGGAGGCAACCAACGAGCCCTTGGTGACGGCGGCGGCAACCGGTTCAGGCAGCGGACCGCTGTTGCCGATGCACGTGGTGCAGCCGTAGCCGACCAGGTTGAAGCCGAGCTTCTCGAGGTCGTCCATCACTTCGGCTTTATTCAGGTAATCGGTCACCACGCGCGAACCAGGAGCAAGGCTGGTCTTCACGTATGGTTTGACGCTCAGGCCCTTGGCGACGGCCTTCTTGGCCAGCAGACCAGCGGCCAGCATCACGCTGGGGTTGCTGGTATTGGTGCAGCTGGTGATGGCCGCGATGACCACGGCACCGTGGCCAATATCGGTCGACTTGCCGTTGTCTTCAACCGTTGCCGTGCGGGCCAGGTCGGCATCGCCCAGGCCGAAACCACGCTCGTTCGGCGATGTGACCAGCGACTTCTTGAATTCGGTCTGCATATTGGCCAGCGGCACGCGGTCTTGAGGACGCTTCGGACCGGCCAGCGATGGCTCGACGGTCGAGAGGTCCAGGCGAACCAGCGACGTGTAGCTTGGCTTCACGTCGTCGGTGCGGAACAGGCCTTGTTCCTTGGTGTAACGTTCCACTCGTTCGACTTCGATATCGGTACGACCGGTACGTCGCATGTAGTTCAGCGTTTCGGCATCGACCGGGAAGAAGCCCATGGTCGCACCATATTCAGGGGCCATATTGGCAATGGTGGCTCGGTCGGCCAGGCTCATGTGCGAGACGCCAGGACCGAAGAACTCGACAAACTTACCGACGACCCCTTCCTTGCGCAAGATCTGGGTGATGGTCAGCACCATATCGGTGGCGGTAACACCAGCACCGAGCTTGCCGGTCAGTTCGAAGCCGACAACTTGCGGCGTGAGCATGTAGATCGGTTGACCCAGCATGACGGCTTCGGCTTCGATACCACCCACGCCCCAGCCAACGACACCCAGGCCGTTAATCATGGTGGTGTGGCTATCGGTACCGACCAGCGAGTCTGGCAGGCAGACCTTCCCCTTTTCGTCTTCACGAACGAAGACCCCCTTGGCCAGGTATTCCAGGTTCACCTGGTGCACGATACCGACGTTCGGTGGAATGGCCTGGAAGTTCTTGAGCGACTTCTGACCCCAGCGGAGGAACTCGTAGCGTTCCTTGTTGCGCTTGAATTCGAGGGCCACGTTCTGATCGAGGGCCTGCTCGGTACCGAAAGCATCGACCTGCACCGAGTGGTCGATCACCAAGTCGACCGGGATGAGCGGGTTGATTTTGGCTGGGTCGCCACCTAAACGCTGCATGGCACTTCGCATGGCGGCCAGGTCGACCACGCACGGCACGCCGGTGAAGTCCTGCAGGACGACGCGGGCCGGCATGAACGGAATCTCGCTGGGGGCCGGGCTTTCGGCCTTCCAAGCGGCCAGGGCCTTCACGTCGTCTTCCGAGACGATATAGCCGTCGCAGTTACGCAGCACGGATTCCAGAAGAACGCGGATCGAGAAAGGAAGCTTATCAATGTCTCCCAGGCCGGCTTCTTGTAGCTTGCGAATGCGGTAGATCCCCAGATCCCCTTCCGAGGTGGAAAACACGTCGCGAGCGCCGAACGGATCGAACTTTGCGGTCATCGTACTCGTTCTTTCTAAAGCGTATCTATTGAGGCATATCGGTAGATGCTCCCAATTCTAGCGAAAGCCGAAGGGGTTGTCTTCCAGGGAACTGGCGACGTTTTGGGGGGCTTGCGGGACCGATCGGCAGCATTTTGATCGCCTGTGGCCTGCAATTGCCCTCCGCATATGGGTGGTTCACCATTTCGGCAGCTACGCCCCCCATTTTCCCCCTCGGAAAACTATTAGGTTGGGTTATAACGCCTGCGCAAAACGTAACGCGCAAGTGAGTTGATTCTTCCCGTGTGTGACCTAGGCTTTCCTCGAAACGTCTTTTCCCCACCTCTCTGGCAGTGCTTGCGCAACGAAGATAACAACTATGTCCGACCCGCTTAAAGATTTGTTGGCTCAACTGGCTGGTAGCGATGCGGCAGACTCTGGGGATATCGATCCCTGGCAATTGGTAGAGGCCATTGCGCCAGAGGAAGACCCACAAGATGCGAGTGACAAGTCGCTCGAGGCGATGATCTCGCGGATCAACAGCATGACCAGCCGTGGTTCGGACGACGAAGGTGCGTTTGCTGAAACGGCCCGTGCTGCCGCGGCAACGCCAACCCCTTCGATCAATCTGCAAGAGGACGGCGATATGCCGTTCTACCCGCGCGAGCCTGAATCGCTGCGTGAAGCGCATCTCACCGGAACCGACGTCGAAGCGTTGTGCTTGAAGTACCTGCTTACCGCTGGTGAAGCCTCTGGCCGCGAGATCGCCGGCCAGTTATGCATCCCATTTCTGCTGATGGACGAATCGTTGCGGAAGATGAAGTACGACCAGTTGGTCGTTTACAAAGACACCGCTCAGGCAGGCGACTACGTTTATTACCTCACCGATCTCGGTCGCGAACGTGCCCGGCGTTACAACGAACACTGCACCTATTACGGCTCGGCACCGGTGTCGCTTCACGACTATGTGGCCAGCGTTCGCGCTCAGTCACTGGAAGGCCAGTCCCCTAGCGTCCAGGCGTTGGAAACCGCGTTCGAAGACCTCTTGATCAACAAGGCCATGTTCCGCCGGCTTGGTCCAGCGATCAACAGCGGCCGTGGTCTGTTTCTCTTTGGTGCGCCTGGTAATGGTAAAACGAGTATCGCCGAACGTGTCACCCGCGCCTTCGGTAAGTACATCTGGGTTCCTCGTGCGATTGGAATCGATGGCGAGATCCTCCGCGTCTTCGACCCGGCAGTGCACGATGAAGTGCCGCTGGAAGATGGACCCGGTATCATGCAGCAGCATCGTATCGATCGCCGCTGGGTGCGGATCAAACGTCCCACGATCATCGTCGGTGGTGAACTTACGATGGATAACCTTGAAATCAGCACCATTCAAGCCACCGGCGTCAGCGAAGCACCGCTACAACTGAAAAGCAACTGCGGCACGCTGGTGATCGACGACTTTGGTCGTCAGCGAATGAGCACCGACGAGCTACTCAACCGCTGGATTGTGCCGCTGGAAAAACGCTACGACTTCCTAAACATGCGCGGCGGTAAGAAGATTCAGGTGCCGTTCGATCAGTTGATTGTCTTCTCGACCAACTTGGAACCACGCGACCTGTGCGACGACGCGTTTTTGCGTCGTATTCCCTACAAGATCGAAGTGGTCGATCCGACCGAACAAGAGTTCCGCCAGTTGTTCGATATCATGTGCCCGATGATGGGGTTCACGATCAATGAACCGGCGATCGACTACCTGATCGAGAACCACTACAAGAAGGTCAACCGCCCGTTCCGCTGTTGCCAGCCGCGCGACCTTCTGATGCAGGTCCGCAATATGTGTCTGTACGAAAACGCCCCACTGGAGCTGACCAAAGATTACTTCGACGGGGCTGTCGATAACTACTTCGCGGTGATGTAGTAAATCGCAAGTGTGTCCTCCATGGTCCCCTCTCCCCTGAGGGGAGAGGGCTAGAGTGAGGGGCTTCTGAGAGAGGTTTGGCTTGCATTTCTAGCCAACGTTCTCTTCTCTCACCAGCACAAATCGGGCATGTGCTACCGCCGAGCAGCATGTCCCCTCACCTTAACATTCTCCCCGCAGGGCATGGGGATAAGATAATTCGTCTCCCCTCCTCTTCTCCGCCGTGGGCGCGTGGACGATGGGGATGCGTTATCATGAAGTCAGGCTATTAGCTGCTTATCTTCATCGGATGGAAGTAGAGACCTTGTCCCTTACACGTCTACCTATTCGCGTTCTCGCTCCCCTGCTGTTCGGTGTTCCGGTGCTGATCGTGGGAGTATGGTTGTCTTTGACGTGGAATCGGCAATCGCATCATGCCGTAACGCAGCTGGCCGAGCAGAGTATCGACGAGATCCACCGCACTACCGCTGGCAAGATCGCCGATGTCCTTTCGATTCCGGTCCAGGTATGCCAGATGAATAAGCATCTGGTCACCACCAAGGCTCTTCCCCCTGACGACCTGGCAGCCTGGCGGCCAACGTTCGTGCGCGAGTCGAAGACGTTCGATATGCTCAGCGCGATCTCGTGGGGTAGCGCCGATGGGCGGTCGGTCTGGGTCAGCCGCTATGCCGACGGCAGCACCTATTGGGCAATCAAAAGCGATTCGTCTTCCGAACAGATGGAAGAATGGAAGCTCAACAGCGCCGGAGAAGTCCTGCAAGACACACGCAACTCGTTTGAGTTTCGCCTGGAAACACGCCCCTGGTTTCAAGCACCCCGCGATGCCAAAAAGCCAAGCTGGAGCGATCCGTATGTCTGGGTCGGTGGCGGCAGTGGCGAAGAGACGACGCTGGGCATCTCGTACGGAATTCCCGTGTATCAGGCCGATCGCACGCTGCTGGGCATTGCCGATGCCGACTACTCGCTGAACGATCTTTCCAGCTACCTGGGTAAGCTGAAGATCGGCAAGACCGGCATGGCGTTCATGCTTTCGTCCGATGGCAAACTGCTGGCGACCTCGGACGGAACGAAGATCATCTCATCGGCAGGAAGCCAATTGCTGGCCACGGAGTCGGATAACCCCAAGATTCTGGCCGCGGCCAAATTCCTGGAAAGCCAGGACTCAGCCGGCGACGTCAGTACACATATCAATCTGGCTGGCGAAACGTTTTACCTGCACGCATCGCAGGTCGGACGCGAGGTAGGCCTTGACTGGCAGCTACTAACCATCGTGCCGGAAGACGATTTCGTGGGGGACATTCAAGCCGAGTTCGCCCGCAGTTGGATTACGAGCCTGATCGCGGTTGTGTTGGCGGTCGGCCTGGGGCTGCTGGCCGCGCACTGGCTGGTTAAGCCCCTGACAACCATCAGCGATTCAGTTCGGCGGATCGGCCAAGGGGACCTCGAAACGAAGCTGAATATCCAGCATGCTCCGGAGTACACCCACCTGGCCACCGAGATCAACAAGATGGCCGAGGGGCTGAAAGACCGCTTGCGGATGCAGAAGTCGTTGTCGCTGGCGATGGAAGTTCAGCGAAACTTGTTGCCTTCCCAGTCGCCGCAGATCCAAGGGCTCGACATTGCCGGCCACAGCACCTACTGCGACGAAACCGGCGGCGACTACTACGACTTTCTCGATGTCGGTGGCACCGATGAAGATACCGCCGTGCTGGTGATAGGGGACGTGATGGGGCACGGCGTGGCCGCTGCCCTGCTGATGGCAACTGCCCGCGGAATTTTGCGGAGCCGCTGCGCCGAGCCTGGCTCACTGGCCGACTTCCTGAATCACCTGAACGATATGTTGGTGATCGATACCAACGGCGAACGTTTCATGACGATGCTGCTAATCACCCTTTCCGCGAAGAAGGACACGATCCGCTGGGCATCCGCCGGCCACGGACCACCGATCATCTATACGCCCAACAGCGACAAGTTCCCGCAGCTCGACGGGGGCGGCCTGCCGCTGGGGCTGATGGAAGGAGAAACGTACGCCGAGTACTGGCAGCCCAACATCCTGCCCGGCACCGTCATCCTGGCCACCACCGACGGCCTGGAAGAAACCATGAACGAAGCAGGCCAGCAGTTCGGCAAACAGCGGCTGGAAGAACTCATCCGCAAAAACGCCGAGAAGACTTCCGAAGAGATCAGCCAAATCATCCGCCAGGCACTGGTGGGCTACCGAGGGACTGGTTCGCAGGATGATGACCTGACATTTGTAGTGGCCAAGGTTCTGTAGGCGTGCCCAACGCATCCGAAGCCCTGTAAGGGCACAGAGAATAGCCAGGGGTGTGAGCCCCTGAATGGAGAATAAGAGGACGGGGGCAAGACTGTTCGGCACGAGATTTGTCCGATGTGTTTTGTTATACCAGATGCGGCCTCGGGGGGGCGTTCTCTTGGGCTCACGTGCTGGGATTTTTGGCTGTTTTACCGTACAGTATGCCCTGTTCGCACGATTTGCCTCGGTGTGTGCACGCAGTACTCATCCATGTGCTGATCGCGATTGCCGGCCCGATCTCTTTCGGTCCCAATTTCGTGCAGCGATGCCAGCAGCGGGCGAATCGACTTGAAGAACTTCATCCCCTGAAGATCCCGCGCCTCAAGCTGCCCCTTCAGTTCCCCTGATTTCCGCCTGGTCACAAAAACCCTCGCCGCATGACAAACTGGCAGTTGCAATGCTTGTGAAATGTCATGCGCAAATCTCGTGCCGAACTGTATTGCCCCCGTCCCTTTTTCTTGTCGGAGAGAACAAAGAGTCCTGACACCTTTTCTTTCCCGTGAATCTGACACACTTTCAATTTCTTATAGTCTAAGCACTTGTAGAAACTTTGTTGAGGAGCCTTCCTTACTTAGACAATTCACCGTCGGACGCACGCCACTCTTCATACTCTCTGAGCTTCTCTTTGGAGGTGAGATTGTAAATTGGCGTACCATCTTCCCTATAAAACAAGCCGTTGCTTCCGAACAACATCCCGTTGTCTAGCGAACCCTCCCACCACAAGCTTCCGTCCGGATAGAATCCCTTAGATTCTCCTCCTATTACTCCATTTACACATATTCCCTCATGTTTTACCTCGCCGTTTACATAGAACTGGCGAAATCGGCCCTCCCTTACTCCATTCAGCATCGTCCACTCAACCGTACGCCCACTTGAGTCGGTAACCACAGTCTTGCCATTTTCAACCCACTGCGCATGTAGATCACTGCGATTATAAATAACGAAACTCTCTAGAATTTCACTTCTCCTACCTCCCTTAAAAACACGAAGCAGTTCGTTCGGCCGGTCCGCGACGTAGTCATATGACTTTCCCAACACATTAACTCCAGGAGATTTCTGATGTAGCTTCCACTTCTTACCGGCAAACTGAATCGTATCAGGGAATGCGAGTTCCTGCTCGACAATTGTCGCTTTCATGTTTCCGCTACTCTCTCTGTCATCTGAATTCGAATGCGGTGGATTCTTCATGCATCCCGCCAGAGCTCCAAATACAACGAGCATCAGTATACCATAACACGAAGCACTACTTGCCGTCACGCGGCTCAAGTGAACACTCCCGCCCTGCCCCTTGAAATCGCAATAAAAAGCACGAAAAGAGACTGCATTTTTGCTATATGCATTACTCACACTACTATTCACATGCATCATCCAATACCTCTTCAATCCTTACTCTCTCCGTAGTATACTCAATCTCCCAGTCTCCCTCGTCGAAAAGAATTCGATCGGTCACCTTGCGAGAATAATCGTACTGACCTATTAATTCCTGCCTATGCTGATAAAACCGCTTCCGCTGTTCAACCAAGCTCTTCAGGCTTTCAATTTCTAATTGTTTTAAATCCTGTACTTCGCCTTCAAGTGCATGTGAAGCACCAACCATACCATTAATTGCTCCAAGCAGGTCACCCATAATATCATTATATATCTCGACATACCCTACCTGAGTCGAGGCATACTCAAGTCCTTTTAGAATTTGGTTTGCGCGCCAAATCTCTTCGTGGAGTAATTGCCACTCGGGATTTGTAGTTCGGAATATATAGCTAACAGCCTTGTATTCATCTTCCTTTTCCAGATACGTTAACCGACGTACTGACACGCACTTGCCTTCTCGAATTTCCATAAAATCTTCGGGGGCGGAAAAGGTGTCAGGACTCTTTTTGGCCGCTACCTGTTTTCTTTGGTCGGCCTCTGGGGCGTAGGGTCGAGTCTAGATTGAGACGGCAGGCGGTCGATTGGGTCCATTTGGGGTCGCCCAGCGGGGAGCCTCGGCGGATGGCGTGTTGGATCGCGTTCACTTCCTTCGTCCGCCGTGAGGCGGACCACCAAGTGCCAGTGGTTGGGCATTAACTGGTAGGCCAGCAACTGGCATGGATACCGCGAAAGCCCCTCGGCTAAGATACGCTCGAAGGCATTGAAGTCCTCCGGCTTCTCGAAAATAGTCGCTTGTGCGTTGCCACGATTCAACGCATGATAAGCGCCCCCAGCCTCGTCCGCTCGCTTTGGCCTTCCCATGGAAGCAAGATAACACAAGCGGTGGAGGGAACAAAGAGTCCTGGGAGGGCATAAAGAGTCCTGACACCTTTTCTTCCCCCATACCGCCGTCCGCCGTGGGGCGGATCACCAAGTGCCAGTGGTTGGGCATCAACTGGTAGGCCAGCAACTGGCATGGATACCGCGAAAGCCCCTCGGCTAAGATACGCTCGAAGGCATCGAAGTCCTCCGGCTTATCGAAAATAGTCGCTCGTGCGTTGCCTCGATTCAACGCATGATAAACGCTCCCAGCCTCGTCCGCTCGTTTTGGCCTTCCCATGGAAGCATGATAACACAAGCGGTGGAGAGAACAAAGAGTCCTGACACCTTTTCTTCTCCATCTTTGATAAAATCGCATTAGGCGATTTAAGGTTGAGAATTAGCTTTTGACAAGACATGTGGTGTTAGTCGAAATCGGGCTTCGTCAGAAAGTCAATACGCGTCCTAGGCGAATTCGTAGGCAAGCAACTTTCGATTTGGTGTTTAAGGTGCGGTGTCTAACTTACTTCGAGACGAGCGTATCTTCTCTATATCAGTGCACAATTCCTTTGATACAATATCATATCTACCCAACTTTCTTGCAGCCCAAGCACGACTGCTGATAACACTCGCAATCTCTTGGTCGAGCGGGGCAACGTTCGATTGGGTTCGCAGTTTCTCAATAAGGTAACGCAGCCCTGCTTCGTGGCGAGATATAGTTGAAAGAGCACGCATGCGAGAAGACTTGTTGTGTGCGTTCAGAATATACGACGCCCACCAGCTATCCATCTCTTTGCTAGGCACCCGGTCAAGCTGCCCCAAGCGTATGAGGGAGTCTATTGCCAGAAGCGAGTGTGGGGTTCCCACGGCGTAGGTCTTTATGGCATGAACCAAGGCGTCGTGGTGCTTGGACTCGGTTACCCACTGCCAACGCGTGTAAAACATTGCCTCGATCAATGGGTCCTCGAATTCTCTATTCTTAAATGTCTCTCCGGTTCCGTTGAATGAAGGAGGACCAAGTTCTGCGATCCGAGCGAGCAAACGTAGGCGGTCTTGCTTGCTCAGAATTGACTCGGAAGTGAGTTGCCTGCTGTATTCCACGATCTTCCACATCTCAATGGCAGACGTGATCCGTTCTGCATCACGCCATCGCATCGAAGTGTCGTCAATTTGCAAGAGATCGCCACGCTGTCTGTATCGTTCATCCGCGATCCATTCCAATTTTTCACTCAATGAATCGTAAAGCTGGCCGATGCCTGAACTGCTTGAGAGATCAAAGACCTTGTTGGGATGTTCCAGCAATAGACGTAGCTGTGAACGATCATCCAACGATTGGTAGTACGTCTGATAATCGGTCACATTCTGCTTAAGTGTGGGCGTTTGCGCCAGGCCGAGGGTGTCGGCCAGCAAGTCGGAACGGTGGCTGTTTGGCAAGCCAACGCTTTGCATTTGAGAATAAGAGAACTCTTCCGATCCTGAACGCTCCGCAAACTCCTTTCCTAGCTGCGTCTGAATGACATCATGTGACTTGAGATCGATGGTCTTGTCGAACGCGGCATCCGTCAGTTCGAATCGTGTGTAAACAACCGAAGTATCTCCGGTCGCCGAATGCCATCGCAGTTCCGATAAGTCCGTACCGAACTTGAGCGTATCGCTGGGTGTTCGGAAGCGCAAGAAGAATCGCGAACCATCCGCCTGGCGAATGACCAACGTGGATGAGACTTCATCCCAGTGACACTCTGGAATCTCTTGGTTCGCCTGGATACTCATTTTGAAAGCGAGATCAAACAAGCATCTTCCACTGGTGTCATGCGGAAGATCGGACCATTCAACTTCCGTTTCGAACGGACGGCCATCGACGGATAAACGCCAGCTACCTCCGGTCGCGAACCACTTCGTCTGTGGAAGCCGTACAAACCCATGTCCATCCGACAAGAAGCCGTAATACGATCCTATCCAATGCTGCTGCAATATGCCCGATTGTCCATCCTCCCAGCGTGTCGGAGAACGAAATCCTTGAAATGCATTAGGATTCTGTGGGTGCTTTTCGATCGTGATCCGTTCGAATCCGCCCATAAGTTGGTTGTCGGACCCGAAAACGATATGCGCGTCTTGAATTTGCTCAAGGATTTGTCGGCAAGAACGGCTATTTACATCATGGGATGGAATTTTTGGAACGTAACATATTGGAGCTACCGCCTCTCCTGCCAGGCATTGGCTACCGAAATAGAAGCAGCACGCAGCAAAAAATGCAAAGCGAATGCAAAACTTAGCCAAAAACATTGCGATCGAAATCTTACCTAGTGAAATTAATTGTGCCAAAAATGCCGCCTTTTGTAGGTTATCCATCATCAATTACCTCCGTGACATTGCCGTCGAGGGTGATCGTGAAATTATTCGCTCCGACCGGCCGAGTAAGTGCAAAAATGCCGTTTATGCCGTAGGAGCCAATTCCTTCGGCGGTTACATTCTTTACCTCAAGGATTGCTGTGCCGGACCAGTTCACGCCACCGGGGAGATTGTTTCTCGTAATGGTTCCAATATCGAATGTGAATGTTTCTAATACTACTACCTTAGACAGCAAGTTCTTTTTTCGGTTTCGTTGCTGTCGCCGTTCATCCCATCGCGTATTCCTTTGACAACGGCCAGTGATATTTCAAGCGGTTTCCCCCATTCAATGGACGTTCTATCAAGTGTGCCCCTCACTTAATCTTTGCGCATTTTTTAGCAGGAAGTGGTTGAGGAACGGACCTCCGGGTAATGTCGAGGTAGCCGTGTTCCACAAGAACATGGCGGACAGCTCGACGGTGATGGATCGCTAGTAACATATCGGTTAGTGCATCTCCGCGGGTGCATGCTTCCTGGTTCAATTCTCTTTCGTATTGTAGACCAGCGGCGCGGAACGTGTCACGCTCGATGTCGTTGATGGGAACGCGAGCCGCGAAGCGGCTGGCGGGTGTTCCGGCGGCGAAGCCGCCGGGGTAGCTTGCTTCGTTGGCCCAGCGCTGGGCCGCATGAAGATCGTCGGTCGTCCAGTCGAGGTAACGTCCTTGACGGGCTGCCAGGTATTCGGTGCGGCGTTTCGCCGCCCCGATTCCGGCCTCGCAGGCCCCGTTGTAGCGAGGCATGCGAACCGGTGACAGCAGCGGTACGACCTGGTGATCCGTCAGCCAGGCACCGAAGTCGCCGCTCTTGAAGGCCGAGCCGTTGTCGCTCTTAAGCACCAGCGGTGCTCCATGCTCAAGCACCAGGGGCTGGAGCACACAGCGTTTTCACTGTCAGCCAGGCGACAGGCATCTTCCCCAATGTGAATGTCTTTGAATTGCGATGTGCCTACCAGGATGATAAAACTTGCCTATCCCCTGCCTGCCCCTTCCCATCTCGTTGCCTGCCTTTTCCGAGAGCCTGCCGTATGGATCGTCGTCATTTTCTTCTAGGGAGTCTTGCCGTGGGATTGAGTACGCGCGCGATCGCCGCGGACGAGCCGAGTGGTTTAGAGGAAGCAGACAAGGTACTTCGGCAGGCAACCGCCAGTGGCCAGGTCAAGTCGGCGACACTGCATGTCCTAAAGAATGGAAACGCCGTCACGCGCGCTTACGGTTCGGGTACGACGCCTGATTCGATGTTCCTGTTGGGCTCGATCTCGAAGCCGATCTGCGTCACCGCATTGATGCGCCTGTACGATCAGAATGAATTTCAGTTGGACGATAAGCTGAGCAAGTACCTACCGAAGTTCACCGGCGATGGGAAAGAGAACGTCACGCTACGTCACGTCTTGACGCATACCTCTGGACTGCCGGATCAGTTGGCCAACAATGCGGATCTGCGACGCAATCACGCAGGCCTCGAAAAGTTTGTCGAGTACGCACAGCAAGCCCCCCTTTCGTTCCAGCCCGGCTCGAACTACCAGTATTCGAGCATGGGCATCCTGCTGGCGACCCACGTGGCCGAGAAGCTGACGGGGAAAGACATTCTGTCTCTCGTCGAAGAGACGGTCTTCAAGCCGCTGAAGATGCAGCGTTCGGCCCAGGGGCTAGGGCGGTTCGCGCTCGAGGACATGGTACCTGCCCAAACCGAATTCGCCGCGCCGGAAGCCGGCAGTGGCGATCCCACGGCGAAGAACTGGGATTGGAACAGCCAATACTGGCGCAAGCTGGGAGCCCCTTGGGGAACGACCCATTGTTCGGCACCTGACGTGGCGAAGTTCCTGGCAGAGTATCTCTTCCTGAACGGCGCGGTGCTAAAGCCAGAGACCGCCAAGCTGGTGCGGTCGAACCAGAACCCTGCCGGAATCAAGCCGCGGGGCATTGGCTTTGATGTTGGCTCGCTGCTCGCCGGCGAGGGCTGTTCGGAAGAAACGTTTGGTCATAGCGGATCGACCGGGACCCTGGCGTGGGCCGATCCCGCCACCGAGACCATCTTTGTCGTACTGACTTCGCTGCCAGCTCGCGCGGTAACGCCCCACCCCCGTCAACTGGCCTCGGCGGCGATCGCGGCGCAGGGTTAGCTTGTCCCGCTGGCACCCGGGTTATTGGGAGGGCGAAGAATCTTTGGCGGAAAGCTTGTGATACTAGCGTCTGTAACTAGTCTATGAGATAGGCCAGCCAGCAAGGCTTCTTACTGCTGGCCCTGCTTGAAGCACGCTAAGTTGTGTGCCAGAAACGACATGCCATCCACTTTCAGGTGGCCATTCTGCCGTGTGCGCGGGCAACTCTTCCCCCGCTGTTATCTTCTTTGCAATCCCCAAAATCTGGGTAATTCGCATATTTTCTCTCATCGAGATATCCACACCTGTAACTACAATCGGGTGTATCGCAGCCCATTTTCAGTCACTCAGGGGGGGTCTCAAGCGGTGGGATCGTGCCTGAATCTGCCCTAACTTGTTTCGCGGGAGAAACACAATGAAAACTTTGGCATGTCTCTTGGCAGTCGCTATCACTTCCTTCGCGCTGGTTTCGGATGCGAAAGCCGCTGAACCCAACGGTAACGTCGACCAAGCGACCCTGGCCTCGATGGGCCTGTCGGGTCTGAGCGTCATGAGCGACGAAGAAGGCAAGAACGTCCGTGGTACTTTCGCGATCGCAGGTGGTTTCGGTACTTCCAACTTCCTGCGTAGCTCGCAATTCTCGTTCTACGGTGCCGCCGACGTCGGTCGTGGTCCGGACTTCGCCGCTGGTGGTAACAGCAGCCAGACCGGTCTGAACTACAGCAAGACGGTCTACGGTCCTCGCGGTATCATCCTGGGTGGCACCACCGTGAGTGTTGGTACCTACGCCGTTGGTAGTTCGTGGGCCTTCGCTGGTCGCTAAGCGAACACCCGTCAGCCAAGCAAGCAAAAACGGCCGCGTCGAAAGTGCTCGACGCGGCCGTTTTCTATTTCTTGGTCTAACCGATGAAGGCTATGGGTACGCCGGAAACGGAACCCGGAAAGGTTTTTCGGGGAAGGTGCGGATGATCTGATCGTCGAGCCAGCCTCGGGCCATCTCTTCGTGTCGCACTCCCAATTGCGATACATCCGACTTTGCCTTCCCCTTCTTAGCCACCACCAACACGGCGTTCTCGATCCAGATTCGCTCGAACTCGAATTGCGGAATCCGCAAGTTCCCCCGCGCCGGGTCGGCCAAAAATACCCAGCCGTTGGCCATGCCTCGCAGCACGACGAAGTGGTTCGTTTCTTCCAGGCGAATGGCCACCACCAGAGGTACCTTCACGTCGGCCAGTTCACTCATACTCAAGCGACCGATCGTCGAAAGGTAACCCAGCTTCACCGCCGTCAGACGCAGGTCGGAGATGGCCAGCCCGTTCTTAAAGCGTTCCTCGAGTTCTTCCCGCGTGAGTTGTTTCTCGATGACGCCGAGCACCTGGTTCTCGGTGACGGGGTCGCCCCAGTAATAGCGGCAGATGGTGGCCAGGGCCGCCGCGCCGCACGAAAAGTCGCGCTGCTGCTTGACGATATTTTGATCGCGAATAGCCGTCCACGTGCGGGCATAGGCCTGAATGTTATGGTCGTTGGTGCGTACCGGCGGGCCAAACTGCGACCGCGTCTGCGCCGTGGCCGCCGCGGCCAGCGCCACGGCAACACCCATGGCGATCACCGGTACGCAAATCAATTTGATCCTGGGGTAACGCAAAGGAGTTTCTCCAGCGGAAATTACAGCGTCCAAACGATCCCGACCACGGCGTCTGCCGCGTCGTCGCTCATGCCGATCTCGGCAAACGGTTCTACGATTCGCCCGCAACGGTAGGTCGTTGCAGCGAAACGCAGTCGCAACAGTTCCCGCATCGAGCCTGGTACACCGAGTCCATCGATCTGGGTTTCGGTTTGATACAGCCCCAGAAACGCAGTGCTCAGCGTGATGCGATCGTTCACCGCGAAACCAACGCCAAAGTTGTACGTAAACTGGTGACCATAGAAGACATCCTGGTCGTTGAACTGACGCTTGGCCTGGTAACGATAGCCACAGCCGTAAAAGTAAATGATTGGGTCGTAACGCTGAATCATCAGCAGTTGCACCGATGGTGCCCACACGCCGTTGGACAGCGTCGCTTGGGTCAGCCCGTTGACGGCATACTCGGCATCGCCGGTTGGGGCGGTCAAACCAAAGTTAAGAATCACGTCCGGCGAATAGCCGTAGCATCCTTCACGACACAGTAGGTTCACACCCAGTTCCAGGTCGCCGATACCGCCGTTGTCGCTGTTCTGATCGAACAAGCCCAGCGACGAGAACTCTTGATGCGACCAGCCAATGGGCAGGCTACCAGAAAGTTGAATTCGATCGGTCAAACCATATCGCAGCGCGAACGGCACGAACAGCGCACGACGTTTCAGATCAGCTCGGGCCACGCCGGATGGGTTTAAGGCAACGGGGAAATCGTAATCGGCTTTGGCATATACCAGTCCGACATCCATTTGCCACTGGCCTGGATCGAGAAGGACGCTTGACGTCCGCAGAAACTGAACGTTGAAGTCTTCCAGTGGTTCGCCATATTCCTGATCGCGACTGACCGGCGGATCGACCAGTTCGACTCTGCCGTTGGCGGGAATTTCAGGAAGTGGTGGCGGCAGCGGGCCAGGCTCTTGCTGCATGGCCGAGACCGGCATGATCGTACCGTTCCCATAACGCCAGACCAGCGAGGTGTCTTCGAAGTCGGAAGCGACGAACAGGGGTTCATCGATACGGAAGCTGTTGGATGTACCGTAGTCCCACTGCGCGCTGGCGATCGAGACCTGCCCGAGAAGCACGATGGCCGCGCCGATCAGCCCCTGGTAAAGGCGATTGGCAAGCCAGTGAGGCTGGCGGCGTGTCTGGGTTGTTCGCATCATCGTGTCGTTCCTTCGGGAAGCGAGCTGTGCGGGCTTTGAAACTTCCATATTAGGTAGCCTTATGTATGCTTCGTGTGCCGCGTTACCAAACGATGCCTGCCGAGATAGCGAAACCGACCAGGTCGAGCGAATCGGCCGGGGCCAATGCGTTCATCGTCAGTTCGCCGACGCCAATGTCGCCGACGGTCGACGTGGCACCAGCTGCGGCACCCAGTTCGCCCCAGTGCTGGTATTCAAACGCACCGCGAGCGAAGAACCGTCCACCCATGCACTTCAGCGGTGTGCTCCACTGGGCACCTACTTGGAACTCGGCAACGAAGATTGAATCGCTGTCGCCGGCGTAACCGAAGTTGGTATCGTCGGCGGAGCCGCCTGGTCGAACCAGTTGGGCGTGTGTCAGTGCCCCGGCGTACGAATCGCCGAACAGCACCGAGCCGCGAGCGTTCCAGAACCACTGCAGGCCGCAGCAGCAGTCGGCACAGCGATAGCCAGAGAGGGAGAACGTCAGGCCGTCCCCTTCAAACGTGGCGATCCCCGAAGCAAAGCCGGCATAGGTGGTCGTGCCGCCGCCATGGACGATCGCTCCGTTGAAGCCAATCGTTTCGTTGAATTCGCGCTGGGCATGTCGATAACCAAACGTACCGACCATGTTCCAGTCGTAGAAGCAGAACTCTTTGACCAATTCCAGGTCGAGCGCGAACATGTCCAGGTTCGTCCCTGAGGCGAAACCGTACGTGTCGGCGGTCAGCAGGAAAGGATTGGCATAGTTCGAGCTGCTGTTCAATTCCCAGTAACGTACCTGAAAACCCCAGCCATTATCACAAACGTAACCACCCCACAGACGCGGAGCTGGCACCAGGCCGCCAATGCCGTGGGCATCGGTCGAGAAGCTATCGGTTCGGCCGGCGATGTCGTCGGTGAAGCTCCAGCCGGCTTGATTGCCCCCCATCGGCGCGAGGAAAGTCGCTTCAACCCCCATCCGCCAGCCGGCGCGGCAATAGCCACATGCCGGACCGCAAGCAGGTGTTCCCGCGGCGGTTACTGGGTAGGTTTCTGCATTGGCCAGGTTGTCGAGCTTCTCGAACGAAATCGGGGCCATCACCGGATCTTGAGCAAGGTAGACCGGTCGGAAGATGTTATCCGTTTGGGCATACAGCGCAGTTGCCGCCGTGAACCAGGCAAACATCGTAACCAGGATGTGACGCATTTTCATTTCTGAATTCCTTTCAGCCACCGCCACAACCGGCGAGCTTTTCCACGCTCAAAAGGGATGCTTCGATCAACAACTGGGGCTTCGACAAGGATTAGTCGTTGCGTTCCCGCTATGCGGTGCTAGCGGCATGAATGTGCTAGCGGGCATAACAGGCAGAATCGTGTTCTCTGGCATCGTGCTTTCGAGGGGGTCACGATAAACAGAATGTTGGTAGCACCAACAACCGCTGCCACGAGACTAACCCCACCTTTCGGTACAGGCAGAACAACCGCGAGTCCTGGGAACCAAATCAGCGGGTGCCACGCCCAAGTCCGCTTGGGCGTGTTTGCAAGCGACTAAATAGTGACTGGGCGCGACGCTGTCGTGTGATCCCCGGTATCAAATTGCTGGAAATCGTTCAGTGCCACGGGGTATGATCACTCGAAGTCACCACACTGCCGCGATGTGAAAAAGTTGCCATTTCGAGGACGAACTTCCATGCCGTTTCCAACCCAGTTGAAAAAGAAAAGGGGACGGGGCATTTCGCATTAAAGATGTCGCACTAAAGCCCCCCGTCCCAATACTGTTCGGCACGAGATTTGCGCATGACATTTCACAAGCATTGCAACTGCCAGTTTGTCATGCAGCGAGGTTTTTTGTGGCCAGGCGGAAATCAGGGGAACTGAAGGGGAAGCTTGAGGCGCGGGATCTTCAGGGGATGAAGTTCTTCAAGTCGATTCGCCTGCTGCTGGCATCGCTGCACGAAATTGGGACCGAAAGAGATCGAGCCGGCAATCGCGATCTGCACATGGATGAGTACTGCGCGCAAACACCGAGGCAAATCGTGCGAAAAGGGCATTCTGCACGGTAAAACAGCCAAAAAATCCCAGCACGTGAGCCCAAGAGAACGCCCCCCCAAGATCGCATCTGGTACAACAAAACACATCGGTCAAATCTCGTGCCGAACAGTATTGCCCCCGTCCTCTTATCTTGTCGGAGGGAACAAAAAGTCCTGACACTTTTTCTTCCCCAGAATTTATCGGAGACCAGTTAATGCTGGACGGAATTAGTCAAGAGATTAGATGGCATGATCGCTTCCGACGCGCAGGCGTTGAATTTGAAGGAGGTCGTGAATAGCCAATGACGATGAAACCAATAATTCAAGACTCGTTTCCACAGGCTTCGGATAGTGATTTAGATAAACTTGAGAATCAGTGCGATATTTTGCTTCCACAATCGTACCGATCGTTCTTGAAGAAGACCAACGGTGGGTCATTTCCCTCGGACGTTTATTTTGGTCCAGATACAAGTCCAGTCAGTATCCAACTGTTCTACTCTATTAATTCGGAGTTCGACTATTTGGACCTACTGCTTGCAAATCTAAGGCTTTCTTGGATCCTTCCAGGCAAGTTTCTAGCGATTGCAGACACTGGGCTGGGAGATGTGATTTGTATTAATTCCGAAAGTGAGAGAGGAGAAGTGTGGCTGATTAGCCATGAAACTGAAGCTAACGAATGCCTCGCGGGCGAATTCGCGAAGTTCATCGATGAAATTCGTTACTCCGATCATCCCGATTTAGTGTCGTGGAGTGAAACAGAGGAACCTTTCAGATCAATTGAACAAGGAGATCTCGATGCGGTCGCCCTAATGGCACCACTAGAGTTTAGTACGACCAGCCAATTTGGATATTCGATGCTTGAGTGTGCTGCAGCGTCACGACAGCCCAGGATTGTTGAATTTTTACTAGGACGTGGCACCGAAATTAATTCTCGAACGAGTGATGGAATGACGCCGCTGATTTTGGCGTGTCGGTCGGGGTCCGTTGACGTCGTAGCGACACTGCTCGAGTACGGAGCTCGAATGGAAGATATTGACTCGAGTGGTCGAACCGCACTTCTATGGGCTCTTGTGCGCCAACATCCGCGAATTGCTAAGCTGCTAATTGAGAAAGGTGCCGACACTTCAATCAAAGATAAAAATGGAAATACTGCTTTCTCTCTTTCGCAATCTTTGCCCTTGAACAAATACATCTTACCGCTGTTGTAGATGCTTCTTCGTCGGATGTTCATCAGAAGCAGGAGTTCTATCGCCCTGTGAAAACTTCATTAGCGTCTCTTGTACAGTTGGTGAGTTTTCAGGATTACCGTTTCAAACGGGAAAGAAAAGGTGTCAGGACGACTCTGTAGAAAACTCAAGCCCACCAGAGAATCATAACATTGTGGGTCAGCACCATCAGGTGTAATTCTCTGTGTCGGCTTCCTTCTGATTTGCCTCGGACGAAGTTGCCTTGCCTACGTTTGATCATGCTCATCACGGTTTCGACCTGGCTTCTTTGACGGTAGGTTTCCGCATCGAAGTGGAGTTGCATCAGCCTACGATATCGGCCGCTGGCTGGCTTGCTGGTCGGGCGGCCGTGCTTGGCCGGGATAATCGTTCGCACTGATAACTTGTCTCGTGCGAACTTTTTGTAGCTTTGGCCAGAGCGATGCATTTTCCATCTTCAACTGCTAGTCGCTTGAATCCCTTAACGTTGGTTGGTTTGGAAAAGACCGTCGCCCGCTTTGGGCCAGCAATACTCTTACGCCCAAGAAGACTTGGCGTGGCGGACGGCTCGAGAGGCACGTGAGTTAAGCCTCACGACGACGACGTAATCGCCTTACTTCTTCGACCAGTCACGTCGTTGACGCGAACTGGGAATGCCCATCTTCTTGCGGTACTTGGTGACCGTACGACGGGCAACGTTCAGGCCGTCGTCTTTCAGCTTTTTGACCAGGTCGTCGTCCGACAGCGGTTTGGCTTTGTCTTCGTTGTCGATCACTTCCTGCAGACGCAGACGAATCTGATCCCAGGTCACTTCTTCGCCCGCTTCGTTCACCGTACCACCGGCGAAGAATGCTTTGAGCGGGAAGATACCGCGCGGGGTTTGAATGTACTTGTCGTCGACAGCGCGGCTGACGGTCGTCACATGCACGCCCACCTGATCGGCAATCTGCTGCATCTTCAGCGGCGTGATGTGCTCGGGGCCGTTGTCGATGAAGTCCTTCTGGTAGTCGACAATCGCCTGGGCGACGCGGCTAAGGGTGTTCTGACGCTGGATGATGGCGTCGATAAGCCACTGGGCTGCGTTCAGCTTGCGCTTGATGAACTCTTTCTCTTCCCGCGTGGCCGTCGGGCTGGAAAGTCGTTCGCGGTAATAGTTACTGATGCGCAGTTGGGGAATGTCACGGTCCTCGGCTTGCACGGTGTAGCGGCCATCTTCGTCGATGTCGAGCATCAGGTCGGGAATGACGTTGGCGACGTGCGAATCGTTGTAGATCGAACCAGGCTTCGGGTCCAAGCGGCGTAGTTCGCTCCAGGCTGCTTGAATGCGTTCGATCGAGAATCCTGTCGCCTTCTGGATTTGCGGCAGACGATTATCGCGTAGGTCTTCCAGGTGATTCATGATCAGCGTGCGCAGTTCGTCGTAGAACATCCGCGACGGATCGATTTGTAGCAGCAAGCACTCACGCAGATCGCGAGCACCCACACCGGCCGGGTCGAGCGACTGCACGACGTGAAGTGCTTCCTGGGCGATCTCCCGCAGTTCGTCGTCGGCATCGGCCGGCAGCAGGTCTTCCAGGCTCGTCGTCAGGTAGCCGTTGCTGTCCAGCGCCGAAATGATGCGCTCGGCCCATTCACGGACCTGCGGCTCGATGGTGAGTTCGTATAGTTGGTGATCGAGGTGGTCTTGCAGCGTTTCGGGACGAGACTGAACGTTGGCCAGCGCGTCCATACGGCGTTCGGCGTCTTCTTCCATCTGGCCAGAAGAGCGTTGCGGACGTTCGTCGAAGGTGTCGGGGTACTGCTGGTCCATTTCCAACAGGCGTTCGAAGTCGTCGGCATTGTCTTTGCCGTCTTCGACCACGAATTCCTCTTCGGACTCGCTACGCGATTCATATTCGTCTCGCGGCGATTCATCCGTATCGCTCGCTTCCTGTTCCTGAACTTCGAGCATCGGATTTTCGTTCATCTCCTGCTCGATCTTCTCTTGCAGGGCCAGAACGGGGAGTTGCAGAATTTCCATGGATTGAATCATCCGTGGGGCCAGAACTTGCTTCTGGACCATCTTCTGCTCGAGACCGAAGGACATTCTCATGGGAATGATTCCGTAGCTGTTGGGAAGTGGGTTGCTGGAAGCGAAGACGTTGTCGTCAACTTGCAGCGATCATTGGATGAACCAGTTTGCCTTCTTGGCTCACCCAAAGTGTGGTTAAAGCGATTGCCGGCCTGTCATGGCGTCGGCAAGCACTTCCTTGTTGGCGAATTCGAGAACGCTACCGGCGGTAACACCTCGCGCCAAACGGGTTAACTTAACCGGGAAATCGGCCAGCAGGCTGGAAATGTGCAGCGCTGTGCCGTCTCCTTCGGTCGTGGGATTGGTGGCCATGATCACTTCGCGAATGTCCCCTTGGGAAACGCGCTTGACCAGGGCATCGATGGTGAGTTGATCCGGGCCGATTCCTTCCAGCGGAGCGATGCGCCCCAGCAAGACATGGTACAGGCCCGGGAACACGCCGGACTGCTCGAGCGCGATCAAATCGCGTGGTTGTTCTACCACGCACAAGATCGACGCGTCGCGCTGGGGATCTTTGCAGATACTGCACAGGTCCCCTTCCGACAGATTGAAGCAGCGGCTGCAGTAGCGGACGTTTTCTTTGACGTCGCGGATCGCGTCTGCCAGCCCCAGGGCTTCGTCTTTATTCACGCGAAGCAGGTGATAGGCAACGCGCTCGGCACTTTTCCGGCCGATGCCAGGCAGCTTGGAAAGCTGATCGATCAATCGAACCACCGATTCAGTCAGCTGCGCCATTCACCTCGCTCCTTCATGTGGGTTGTTGTGGTTGCTTTCCGAAAGCCAACCTTATTGACCGAACTGGCTCAACGCTTGATCCAGGCCGGGGACATTCAGTCCGCTGGTCACCGATTGCATCATCTCTTGATGCAACTCTTTGCCTTTGGCCTGGGCATCGTTAACGGCCTGCGGAATGAGTTCTTCGATCAGGTCCTTGTCGCCATCAGCGATCAACTGCGGATCGATGGTGATGCTGACCAACTCACCGTGTCCCGTGCAGATCGCTTCGACAAGGCCGGCACCGGCAGTTCCCTTCACACGCTTGTTGCGAAGTTCTTCCTGCATGGCCTTCATACCCTGACCGACTTGCTGGGCCTGCTGCATCATGCTGGCGATATTGCCAAGATTCTTGAACACGGACGTCTCCTTTTCAGTGAAACATATTCCTGTCCCCTCTCCCTTGGGGAGGGCGAGGGAACATTTTTCTGCATGCCAACGGCATGATTACCGCGTAAAGTTTAGCTCAGCCAATGGCCGAAACTTCCCCTACATGCGAAAAGCGTGCCAAGTTCTGCAGAAAATTTAGCTGGCGTCCGAATCACGGACTCCGCTCACTTCCGCATCAAACAGATCCATCGCCTTTTGGACGAATGGTTCCTGTTCGGCCTGTAGTCGAGCTCGTAGACGACCCTCTTGAGCCGATCGCTCGGGAGACATGTGTTGATCGGGCTTTCGACCGGCATTGGGGTCTTCCAATACCCGAAAATCGATCGTGTAACTGTCTCCGCACATCTCGCGGAAGGCCTTCTCCAGGACTTCCTGGCTTCTGGGCCGTCGCAAAGCTTCGACAGCCGAATTATACGTCGAGAAAAAATCAACGACTAGCCGATTTGGCCCAGAAATTGCTACCGCGTGCCCTTGCCGGGCGTAATCACCGATAAGGCCCGGTAAATCTTCCACAATCTTTTTCCATACCGAGAATGCATTTTTCTCGGTAATCACCAGTTTGGGGGCCTCGCCGGGAACTATTTCGGGCGGCGGAGCCGGTGCCGGTGGTGGATCGACGGCCACGGGAGGTGCCGGGGGATCGACCGGGCGTATCGGAATCGTCTCAGGTGCCGGCGGTGCTACTGGGGGGCTATCGACTGTTTTTTTTTGAGGTTCCACCGCGCGCGGAGTTATCGAAGCCGACTTCGCTGGAAGGCCACCTTCCTTGAGCGTTGCGATCAGCGTGCCCAGGCTTTCCAGGTCGTTCAGCTGGCAAATACGTATGACGGCCGCTTCGGCCAGAACCTGACCATACGTGCTGCGGTGCAATCGAACCAGCGTTTCGTCCAGGCACTGAACCGCGGCCAAAAGCTTCGCCAGACCTGCCTGGGTGGCCATGGCCTGTGCTTGATCGACTGCACCAGGCGAAATCGTTTGCAGCAGGTCAGGCGACCCGCCAGAACCGAGCACCATCAAGTCGCGGAACAATCGTAACAACTGCTCCAAAAGCTGACCCGGGTCGACCCCTTCGGTAAAGACCGCATGCACCGTTTGCAGCGCGCTGGCCGCATCGGACGCGAGAACCTGCCCGGCGAGATCGACGATCTGCTGATTGTCGGCCGTACCCAGCAGGCGATGGACCGATTCGACGGTGATCTGCGAGTCACCGAACGCCAGAATCTGTTCCAGCAGCGACTGGCTATCGCGCATCGAACCGTTCGCCCGGCGGGCAATCAGCTTCAGCGCTTCGTCATCGGCCGGAACCTGCTCGGTGTCAACGATATGCCGCAGCCGGCCAACGATGTCTTCGGGCAGAATCCCGCCGAAGTCGAACCGCTGGCAGCGCGATAGAACCGTGATCGGAATACGTTCGGGGTCGGTCGTGCAGAAGATGAACTTGGCGTGGTCCGGCGGTTCTTCCAAGGTTTTCAGCAGCGCGTTGAACGCTTCCTTGGTGAACATGTGGACTTCGTCGATGATGTAGATCTTGAAGCGAGCGCGGCTGGGGCGGACGTTGATATTGGCCCTCAACTGGCGGATTTCTTCAATACCGCGATTCGAGGCACCGTCGATTTCGAGCACATCGACATCTTCGCCGGCGGTCACGCTCTCGCAGATCTCGCACTCGTTGCACGGAGTGGCGGTCGGTCCCTTCACGCAGTTGAGTGCCTTGGCGAAGATACGCGCCGAGGAAGTCTTGCCGACCCCGCGAGCCCCGGTGAACAGATAGGCGTGCCCTACCCTGTTGCGGGCAATCGCATTGCCTAATGCCGTGGCGACACGCTGCTGGCCGACCAATTCGCCGAACGACTGTGGCCGATAACGCCTGGCAACGACCAGGTAGTCGGGAGAACTATTTTGCTCAGCCACGATCCCTCTCAACCGGCTAAGGACTTTTCGCGAGAAGCCGAGCCGAAAGCATCGGTCTCGTCAGATAAACGCTTACCCAAACTTAGGGCAACGATGCAGTTTGACGCACAACCGGCGGCAAATCAACCGTGGCACTTACCGTCAGGACCTCGGCCGTGTGCCACGGGGCTCTGGTCAGTGCGAACCCGGTACCGGTGCTTCACCAAACACCGACGTAGGCAACAAAAAAGACTGCCTTGGAGGAACCCCCGCACAAAGGTTGCAAAGTTTTGGCTGCTCCAGTTAAGGCCTGACCAGATAACCAAACTTCCCATCGCGGGGATTGCTCGAAAGCAGTCTTATCCGTTGTTCGTTCTTTCCCCGACTATCTTGGAGTGACCCTCGCACAAAAGTCCTCCAGGTGTGGCTGCTCCAGTTAAGGCCTGACCAGGTTGCTAGATTTCCCCTTGCGAGGGTCGCTCTAAGACAGTCCGGGAAAACGAGTTATGCTACCGGCTAGGTGGGCAGTTGTCAAAGGGGGTGTTGGGCGTGCCCCGAAATGGTTGCATGCGGGATTCTTAGAGGGGAAACTGTTTCGGGTGCCTTGCTTACGTCTGCGTGGGCATGCGGTCAACTAAGATTGATGAACTTACGCTATGAATAAGTGGCATCGCATCCTATTAATCGTGTTACTGCTGTTGTTCCTTTGCCCGTTTATGCTGGGCTGGATAACACCGGGTGAGTACCTCTCGGAGTTGAAACAGTTTGTCGTCGAGCGAATTCTGTTTTAGCGGGCCGGCCATAATGCTTAACGTATGTTGTAAATCGCTCATCGCGTTCATCGTGCTCTTTGTTCTATTGCAGTCGGCACACGCCCAGCCGATAGTCGCCCGGGCCGATAGTATCGAAAGCATGGTCATCAACGCCGATCTCGTCTTTGTGGCCAGACTGGTCAAGATTGGCGATGCGCAGAAGGTCGAGGGACGCGATGTTTACAGCACGACAATCGACGTCGAGCAGAACTTGAAACGGGAAATCTTCAACGACGACCCGTACGATCGGGTTCAAGCGGACATTTCGCGTGACTTGAGCGTACTCAACGATTGGCTGGAGCACTCGTCCCGCTTGCTGATATTGTACGACCAGAACTCGCCCTACCAGACGAACGTGATCGAACTAGTGCCTGGCAAGATGGAAGTCATGCAGGCCGACTTCAGTCTGCTACGCGAGCCGGACGAAGTGATTCGTGCCATCAAAGAAGCTCTTAAGCACTGGTCGCCAGCCATCCGGCGCATTCACACGTTCGGTCTGTATGTCCCCCGTAATCGAATCGTCGGTACGCAGTGGGAGAAGTACCACGGCCTCATCCTGAATGTGCCGGTGAACCAAGAGTTGGAAGAACGAGCGATCGAGTTTACGCGCTCGGAAAATTATCTGGAGCGCGAACAAGGGGTCCGCGCCCTGCGGTATTTCAAATCGGACGAGAACATTGCTCGCTTGAAGGCATTTCTAGAGGACTCAGGCTGGGCCTATCTGCAACATGCGGAGCAGAACAATGGTATCGAAGTGCGGTTTTATGGCATTCGAGAAGCGGCTTACAACACGCTGAAGTACTGGGGAGTCGATGCGCAGAAGCCTGTGACCCGAGAAGAAGTCAGGCTGCCGGCTGGGGATGATCCCGTCAAGTAGTCGATTTTCTTGCGGCAAATAGGCCCGATTTCTACACTTGTGTTATGAGCACCAAATCACGCTTCGTGCTGTTCTTGTGGCTGCTATTGCCCCTACTGCTGCTACTGTTTGTCTTGTCCCCGGTCCTATCGGGCGGACTTATGTTGGGCGAATATGTTCAAATGGTGGCAGAGGCGATCGATGAGTACGTCTTTCCATAACGCCGGTTGCCCCGGGCAAACGTTCTGACCTGTTCCGTCTCCTGGTGCGTGGGACTGCCGCTCTCGACAGTGCCAGACGTGCGTCGATTAGAAATCTAATCCGTTCGGCGATCGCTTTCGGATGGATTGAATAGGCCAAGTTTCGGGGAACGTTAACCAAAGAACGCCGTCAACCGCTGGGCAAGCCACGTTCGGAATTCTGGCGTGGTGGGTGGGCAGTGTTTCATGCCTGGGACGACCTCGACTTCGGCGGTGGGTACCTGCGACCGCAGTCGCTGTTCGACCAGATGGCCGGGGAACGAGATGTCCTCTTCCCCCACGATCGCCAACACGGGCATGGTCAGTTGTTTCAGTTGTTCATCCGTTGCCACCGGGGGAATGCGTGGGTCCATTTTCAGATCACGAATCGTACAAGCAATGAAGCCGCCCCAGTCGTCGTCCCAGGTCGATAGCAGTGGTAACAACAGCTTTTGCAGATTGGCTTCACTGGGGCGTACCTGGTAGCGGATCATTGGCCACGCCATTTTCATGAGCCCGGTAAGGTGCGAACCGTTGGCAATGCCTGCTGGTACCAGCAGCGCCAGGCGCGGCACGCTGTGTGGCATGTGCGAGGCCGTCAATCGCGCGATGAAGCCTCCCCAACTCACGCCCAGTAGGTTGGCCGATTCGAGCGAGAGGCCATCCATCACGTCGGCCAACCAGAACGCCGCCGATTCGTCTTGGAGAGGAAGCCGCACATCGAGACCTCGTACCGATTGCCCCGGCAACTCTGGCGCATAGACACGGTACTTCGTTAGCAGCGGGCCCAGTTCCGAAAGCAAAAACGCGGCCCCGGTGCGCATGGCATGCAGCACGACCAGCGGTGGGGCATCGGCCGGGCCGGTTACCAGTACCTGGTTTTCCCCGAACCGCGTCGGCACGGTTCTCGTTTCGACTGGCGTTTCTATCTTAGCCAGGAATCGTTCGTACCATTGATCAAGTCGCTGGCGACCAGCAGCGGTCTTGTAGAGATGTGATTTCAAGATGTGCTCCGATTGGAACGATCCGCTATATCAGGTTAATATCGCTTAGTCTGTGATCAAGCATTCGGACGTCGAGAATTATAACAGGGATAGTGCGTGGTACTATCTCGGTGATGTGAACTAGAACTTTCGCCTGCGTAACGCGTGGTACTGAGGACTACTGTGAACAGTGACGAACTGATTACCTTGTATCGCGCGCCTGACTCCGTACCGCCGGTTTCTGCGCTGGCCGATGTCGACAGCGTCGACTGGTCCGCGGTCGATCACGCCTATGGGCCGGCGACCGATGTTCCGGCGCTGCTGCGGGCGATGACTTCGACCGAGTCGACCCACCGCGACTACGCGATGCAGACTCTCTTTCAAACGATCTGGCATCAAGGGACGATCTATGCGGCCTCAGCCAAGGCGGTGCCCTTTCTGCTGAAACTGTTGGAAGCCGACGGACCGCACGACAAGGCGGCCGTTGCCTACTTGCTGGCCAGCTTGGCGGAAGGTCAGCCGTCCTTCTTTCGCTGCGAAAACAACCCGGAAGAGGCTGCCAGGTGGCGCGAGATCTTGGCCAAGAGTAACCGTTCGCTCGACGAAGAGATGGCCGCCGGGCGAATCTATCATGCCGATCTGCGACAACAGATTGGACAGCAGTTGGACCTGCTGTACCCTTACCTGCGAGATCCGCACCCCGAGGTCCGGCAGATGATCGTTGTGGCGATTGGCACCTACCCTGAGATCGTCAAACGGGTAGTGCCTAACTTGAAAGAGCGACTCGACGAGGAGCCAGACCCCTACGTCCGCGAGTCGCTGCAACAAGTGATTGAAAGTAGCTTGCCCGGAAGCTGAGTAAAAGTCTCAGGCTACTTCGACTGGGAAATGACCTTGGCCTTCGACTGGGACCAATCGGCTTTGGGGGTTGCTTCCCACAGCGAGAAGTCCTTGAACGAAACCGACTCGCCACCAACCGTCAGGCCGAAGTTCGTTTTGTCGACGTCGATCGCCTCGTGGCTGCCGTAGGCGACCTGTTTGCCGTCGAGCCGGGCCAGCATCTCGGGGCCGTTGAACTCGACGACCAGCGTGTGCCACTTGCCAGGGGCGATCTTCGTTTTCACCATTTGCAGCAGTTCGGCTTTGTCAGGGCCGGCATGGTCGTGATCGTCTTTGCGGACCGAAAAACCGTTGGCGTTGATCATTACCCGCGAGTTATGCCCCTTGGCGTCGTTGATGCTCAAGGTCGTGGTTTTCGAGCCATCCATCTTGAAGCTGTACTGCAGCACCAGGTTGCGTACCTTTTGATTCACCCGCATCGCGGCAACGTGCTCGTCTGCTTTCAGTTCCGATCCCTGCGTCGCGCCATCAACGGCTTCCCACTTCCCCTTGGCCGTACGCCACTGTTTGCTCGGTCCGGTCTCGAAGCTATCGCTCAGCAGCAACTTGCCACGCTCGCACATCAGCGTATCGAGTGGCGAAGAAGCCTCTTCCGCCATCGCCGTTAGTGCCAGCAGGACGGTACTCAAACCCAAAGCAAACGCGGTCGAACGAATCATGGCTGTCTTCCAGATGGGAAACGGGAATAGGTTGGGGCAGAAGTCTCTCTGCTCAACGTACCCTGCCTGCCGGCGCGGCTCAATAGCCAGGCCGTTTTCGCAAGCTGGCCGAGCGGCTAACCCACCTTGGCCAGGTCGATGACGAACTGGTTTTGCGGCGAGGTATTCGTCAGGTCGAGCGTGGGCGAGTAGTCGACGATGTGAACCTTGTTGTCGCTGGTGAATTCCATCAGTCGCAGCCAGCCGTCGCCGCCGTTGGGTTTCATCTGGAAGTTGACCAGCATCTGGTGGACGTCGCGCCCGCCAGGCGTGGTGCTGGTAACGCGCCCCAGGCCATCGTTCAGCACATGTCCGTTGAGCGTCAGGATGAAGTTCTCGTGCTTGCTGACCAGGTTGTTCCACAGCTCTTCGCCGTCGGAAACGTCGTCGGCGGTAGCTTTGGCGACGCCGTACGAGTGGGGGTTCCAGTTCTGCTTCGTGCCGTACTTCTTCCAGTCGTAGCGGGTTTCGTCGTAGTAGATGTACGCGTGCGTGATCAGGATCGCTTCGCGGTCTGAATACTTCTCGGCGATTTCATTGGCCCAGCGAACGACGTCGGCACGCGGACCAAATTCCAGGCCGATGACCACAAAATCACGCCCGCCGGAAGAGAACAGGTGATACGTGTTCTCCATGCGGTCCGCTTCCTTGTCGTACGTGCCGCCGAAGGTTGACTGCGACTGGAACTTGGCCAGCGGGAAGTACTGATTCAAGTTCGTGGTGCGGTCCTTGGCCGAGCCGCCGTCGCTATAGTCGTGATTGCCAGGCACCATGAAGTAAGGAATGTGCCCGTCTAGTTGGGACATCGCCTTGACGGCCACGTCCCACTGCTCGGGCGTGTTGCGGTTGGTGATATCCCCCAGGTGCAACACCGCCGAGATATTACGGGCATCCTTGTTCTCGACCAGCCACTTAGTCTGGGCATAGAAACCTTCCGGTACCTTTTGGCAGTACATCTGCGTGTCAGGCAGGACGGCGATCGTGAAGCTATCTTTCTCCACGCGCGCCGGAACGCCAGACTTCTTCGCGGCATCGTCCTCGGCAGCCATCGCAGAAGACGTCATCGCCATCGGCAACGAAGACAACACCGGCAAAGCAAGACCAGACTTCAATAATTGGCGGCGGCTGAGATGCGACATGCGATGGTTCCGAAAGGTGGGAAGTTCGAGTGAAAGCAGACCCTCTGTTATAGGCGTTTTGCCGCCAGATTAAAGACCTGCCCTGGGGGATGCCCGGGAAATTAACGTGACTATAAAGAAACGTGCCGCGCCGAATTCATCGCGAATTGGCGATACGCAACTCCGACTTGCCATCACTGCGGCAGAAGCTGTTGAGATGGGGGCGGGAAGTATTAGATTATGCCTGGGATGTTGGAAGCAGGTGGATCGAGAGGAGATCGTTTTCTGCCGTTGATCGCCTGTTGGCAAATCTCTTGCAGATGTTCTACGGCATCGAGTAGCGAATCTGGGTCTTCGGGATGACAGGCCAGTTGTTCGACGCGTACTGCGGCGTCGGTAATCTCTTGAAAGCCATAGCCGCCACCAGAGCCTTTAAGTTGGTGGGCAAGCATGGTCAATTCATCGAACCGCGCTTGAGACATATACTCTTCAATTTGATTGATCTTCTTGGCCAGGCCTTGCAGGAAGCTGTCGATCACCGGGGCAAATTCATGGTTGTCGGCCAGTTCGCTCCAAATCGCATCGCGCGGTGGTTGGGTTTGTTCAACCGGGGCGATCGGCGCAGATTCGGAAGTCATTGGCTCGATCGATTGCTGGCCATTTTGATCGAGCCAGCGACGGCAAATCGAGAGGAAGGCCATCTTCTCAATCGGCTTGCTGGTATACTCGCTGCAGCCTGCTTCCAGGCACTTCACGCGTGCTTCTTCCATGGCGTGTGCCGTCAACGCTACGATCGGCAGTTTGCTGCCGCGGGCACGTAATGTTCTGGCCAGTGTGTATCCATCCATTTCCGGCATTTGGATATCGGTCACGATCAGATCGAACGACTTGCCTTGTGCGGATGATCGGGCGATTGCCTCGAGTGCGATGCGGCCATTGTCCGCTATTTCGACTTCCGCACCGGCCTTTCGCAGGTAATGCGAGAGAAGTCGTTGGTTGTCCTTGCCGTCTTCGGCGAGCAAGATTCTTCCACCTGTCAGGTCGATCGCATCCAGCGTGGCAGGTTGCGCGGGAATGCTTTCCGATTCAATTTCTTTCGGATCAGTCAGCATCTCGTGTTGGCTCCACTTTCCAGGCGGAATGCTGAAAGTAAAGGTCGATCCAACGTCGGGAGTGCTGCTTACGAAGATCTCTCCTCCCATTAATTCCACGAGTCGCTTCGAGATCGCCAATCCCAGACCGGTTCCTCCGAAGCAGCGTCCCACGGATGAATCGGCCTGTGAAAAGGGTTTGAACAAACGGCCAATATGTTCCGGGGGAATACCGATTCCCGAGTCGAGCACTTCGAACCGCAAATGATGCTCGTTGACTCCATGGGGAACGAATTGGAGGCGAACTTCGACCTGCCCCTCTTGGGTGAACTTGACCGCGTTACCAATGAGATTCAACAGTACCTGTCTCAGGTGGACGGGCGATCCTTCGATGTACCGAGGAATCTTGCCGGCGTAAGTTAAGTAGAGCTGAATTCCCTTTTGTTTGGCGCGCACTTGAAGCAAGGTAATCACTTCCGCGACGATTCTGCCGGGGCATGTTGGTACACGCTCTAGCTCGACATTTCCCGACTCGATCTTGGAAATGTCGAGAATGTCGTTCATGATTTCCAGCAAATGCTCGCCGTTGCGTTTGATGATCTCGACCGCTTGCGCTTCGGGACCATCCTTCAGTGTCGACGCAAGCTCGCTGGCATAGCCGAGAATCGCCGTAAGGGGCGTCCGGATCTCATGGCTCATATTCGCCAGGAAGTCACTTTTGGCGCGATTCGCTTGCTCGGCGTCTACTTGGGCTTCCTTGAGACGTTTGGCTTGCTGCGTGAGCTCTTTAGCCTGGGCCTTGACGCGAAGTTCCGATTCACTCGCCTCTTCGGCGACCGTCTTCAAGCGTTGTTCATACCGCTTGCGATCCGTGATATCACGCACGATACCCGTAAAGTAGCGGTAGTCTCCCATTTTGACTTCACTGACGGAAAGTTCCATCGGGAAGGTCGAGCCATCCTTGCGACGTCCCACCGCTTCGCGCCCCAAGCCGATTACGCGTCGAATTCCACTGGCTTTGTAGTTCTGCAAGTAATTGTCATGCTCGTCCCGGAATGGTGCAGGCATGAGCATCTTCACGTTTTCCCCAACCATCTCATGATGAGAGTAGCCGAAAACCTTCAGTGCGGCTTGATTGAACGATTTGATCAGGCCGTTCTCGTCAATCGTGATGATGGCATCCACGGCCGCATTCAGAATAGCACGCCCCCGGGCCTCGCTATCTCGCAGCGCGTTCTGGGCTCTTTTGACCTTTGTAACATCACGCACCGTCCCGACGAACAGACGATCTTCGCCATCAATCACTTCCGAGATCGACAACTCCATGGGGAATGTCGCGCCGTCCTTTCGTTTACCGAGCACCTCGCGGCCAATGCCGATCACGCGACGTTCGCCCGTCTCCAGGTAACGCGCAAGATAACCGTCGTGCTCCGTCTGGTACGGCTTGGGCATCAGGATACGAACGTTGAGCCCCAGGACTTCCTCGGCCGAGAAGCCAAACAAACGTTCGGCGGCAGGGTTGAAGGCCTTGATCACGCCGTTGGTGTTGATGATCACGATGGAGTCAACAGCCGCCGCGAGAAGCGCTTGAGTACGACCTTCGCTGCGTTTCAGGGAAGCTTCCAGTTTGTGAAACGCCGTGACATCTCGAATCGTAACGAGCCGAACCAGGGCATCATCCGACTTCGTCATCAAGCTATGAGAAAAGTCGAGGATCCGTCGTCCGATATTGGGAAGTTCCACTTCGAGTTGTGCTCGGCTCACGAATACAAAATTCGTATCGCGATCGCCAATGAGTCGGCGTAGTGGTGTTGTATCCCAGCAGCCCTGGTGGATCTCAAAGAAGGACTTGCTAATCAATTCATCCGAGGACAACCCGACAAGTTCATCGAACTGTTCATTGGTACCGAGAATCACACCGCTCGCATCCAACAGGAGAGCCGGGTTGGGAAGAGCATCTAAGTACCGGTGGAAGTGGGGGAGACCTTCAATTTGCGGGTGGGCGTGATGTAACATGCGGGCAATCCACAGCGAAGACCGATTGGCAGTTCGTGACCTCTCCGTTCGACAACCGCCCAAACTTTCAAACCCAAAAGCCGATACCGAATCTATCGATTTGGGTACACGCCAACCGTGAGATCCACACCAGGCGTAGTCACGCGCGGCGTGACAATAGCAAGAGAAGCAAAAGTGCACTGCGATACGCAGTTTAACCTGGAAGACGTATGCCCCGTCTCAAGATCATCTTTAGCCGAACGGATGACGACGCCTGGTGTGGATCATCGGTAAAACCGTTGGAACTTTGGATCCTGTGTTTGTCTGAGCAGGTTCATAAGTGTTTTCGACATGGGCTCGAAAGTTACTCCATGAAAACATGGATATATCACGTGGAATCCGGACTGCCAGCGGTGATTGAGCGAGGAGCCCGTTCGATTCCCCCCCTCTGCAATCGGAGTTGCTTACCCCGAACCTTTCCGGCGTTGATAGCACTGGTGTCATGTGCCGTTGCCGGGTTGTTAATCGACAAAGCTTGAAACGTCCCGGGAAACGCGGGCACTTCCCGGCCGGTAGAGTGGTGATTCCTAGTGATAGCTTGGGCAAACGAAAGCACGGACCGGGCGACGTCACTTAGGTATGGCGGTCCGACGAGTAAGATCAGTCCAGCTTCAACTCCAAATCAGGCATGTCTTCCTCAACCGTGATCGTGAAGGTCGATTTCTTTTCGCTGCCATATTTCTTCAGCACGGCCAGGTACGATTTGGCCGTGCTGGTCTTGCCCCCTTGGACGGCGGCCGGGTCTTGCACGTAGACGGTGTGCTTGCCGGGGGCGACGCCTGGCGTGCTGACCACCTTCATCTCGAAGTGCCCCTCGTCGTCGGTCGTGGCGTAGCTCTCAGGGTGTTCTCCGGTGTTCTCCGGGACGAAAAAGATCATCATCCCGGCGATCGGCTCGCCTTGGTGCGTGAGCCGACCTTTGACTTGATACAGTCCGGAATCGTTGCCGCCGCAGCCAGTGAAGGCCAACGACAAAGGTACGAGCAACCAGAGAAACGTCATCGAGCGCGCGTAGTTAGACATGGTGAGTCTCATTGCCATGGGCCAAGGTTGGTCATGAATTCGCAAGTGATTCGACAATCGCTTTAAGGAAGCGACACCACTTCATCACCGTTGCGAGTGTGCAGCCAACGCCATGGATCACGAGCAATCGTTTCGGGGATGAACTTCACGCTGCCGTCACACATGGCCGCCAGGACTCCGCCTGGGTGATCGCTTCGCGAGGTGCGGCATCCGAGGTTAGCCAGAACAACATTCGGAGGAAAACTGGTTCCTCCTTGATTGGATAGAGCGAGCCCTTCCGAGTTGTGGTTCACCCAGAAAAACGGATTCGAGGCCGCCCCTTGGGTTTTGAGTTCCTGCTCGTCGCTGTCGTGCTTCTGTTCCAGCAGCAAGAATGTATTGGTCGTGCCGTCGGTGATGTCCTTGAAGTTGACGCTGCTGTTCTTGTAGCCAATACCGTTGAATTTCAGTGCCCGTTCCGGACAGCAGCTACTGCCCGAATTGCCGGCGTTCATCGCGTAGTCTTTGAAGTCGGTCTCGGGGCCGCGGCGGGCGGCACTTGGGCAGACGAACATCTCAGGCATGTTCTGGGCGGCGTACTGATTCGCCGTATCGCCGTGCGAGCCATACTCGTCGAAGTAGTTATCCCCTCGCTCGCTCGTCCATGCCAACTTGCTGGTGTCGATGCGTTCGGCCAGGTTTGCCGCTTCCACGAAGTCCAGCATTAGCGCCGGCCAGCCGTGCATGCCGCGATACCAGACGCCGTCGTTCTCGGCGTTACTCTGGTGGCTATTCAAAGCCAAAGCCCCGCTCGGAAACGACCCGACGGTGTCGTGATAGTTGTGCATGCCGAGCGCGATTTGTTTCATGTTGTTGGTGCATTGCATCCGCCGAGCCGCCTCGCGGGCCTGCTGTACAGCCGGCAAAAGCAAGGCAATCAGCACCCCAATAATTGCAATCACAACGAGCAGTTCGACCAGCGTAAAGCCACATTTTCGCATGGGAAATCCTCGGACATAGAAAAGAAAAAAAGAGATAAGGTTGGGAAATGAATTACACCCCCTCGCTGTGATAATATCGGGATATCACCCGATTTGCAACATAAATTCGCGCGCGAAACGTACCTGTGCGTGAGCCGATTCGCAGGCGATTGAGCCAATTTCTGCCTCATCCATATCTATTACCAGTATTCCCTGGGGATGAGATTACGCCGTTGGCTGCGAGCCACCGTAAGCATCGAGCCCGATTCATGGCTCGCGGACCCTTTTCCTGAGATCCTGTATTTGTCGGCAAACTTCCGGCAGGCCGCGTGGGGCGTCGATGAATTCGACTGGTTGGCAGCTCAATGGTCTAGCGGCATGGAAAACGTCGCAATGATTCCCGCTACCCGCAATAGCGGACTTCCCTTGATTTTGGCAAAATGCCGCCAATCAGGATTGGCATCGATTAACAGCCCCACCGATGCCCTCCTGCGAAGATAGGCAGAATAAGTCACTCAGGAGCAAGCCCCCGTGTTCAGTAGTCCTTTGCGTCGCGCCCTCAAGCGAGGTCTCAAGCCAGGCGGAGATTTGGTGGAAGAACTGCGCGGACTGGATGACTACGTGATCACCTCGAAGAACGACGCCGAAGCCATCTGCGAGGCGCTGACCACGCTGCCAGGCGACCGGGTCTACAACGCGCGGCACTTCTCGTCGCCGCTGCACGAACTGACCGGGCTGTTTCAAGATGTCGAAGGGCGTCAGTGTCCTGCGTTCGAAGAGTTGTACGAGGAAGGCCTGCCTGAGCTGATCCGGATTTTCGATGCGATGGTCGACGATGCCAGCGAAGAGGAAGTCGACGACCTGTTGTACGTGCTGAAGATCCTGGCGATGTACGGCTCGTTCGAAGGGGCTCAGAAGGTCGTCGAGGCAGCGCAAATTCCGCTCAAGCCGGAAGCGTACATGTGGCACGTGATCCTCTCGACCTTTTCGGAAGATCACCCGCAGCGCGAGTTCGTCATCCAGTCCCTCAGCGATCCATTGCCGACCGGCTTTATGGCGATCGGCCTGTTAGACTGCGCCACCAGCGCCGCGATCAACGGCGCGTTCGATCAGCATCCGTTCGACTCGCCGGCCGGCACACAGATGCTCCGCGGGTGGCTGGAAGATCCCGACCCAGAAAAATACAGCTACGCCCACAGTGCCACCGGGGCCCTCCCCTTCATTAGCAATCCGCCGCGAGATGAACTGCTGGAACTGGCCATGCAGCACCCCGATCCTTCCGTGCAACTGGAAGCGGCCTGGGCAGCGGGCGAGCTTGGTCGCGAAGACGGCCTGAACATGCTGGTCCAGTTTTGCCTGGACGTAAACCATAGCGACGCTGCCCAGCGCTACCTGGAAGAGCTGGAGCGTACCGATCTGATTCCCAGCCAGGCCCAAGAGGAATCGTTTCAGGCCAAAGCAGAATTCTCAGGCTGGTTGTCGCATCCCAACGAACTCGGTCAGGCCCCTGACCAGCTCGAAGTAGTCGACCACCGTCAATTGGCCTGGCCTCCCGAGCGTGAAGTCCGCTCGATGTGGTTGATTCGCTACTTGATGCGCGACGATTCCGGCCTGGAAGAAGACGACGTCGATTGCGGTCTGGTGGGTAGTGTTACGTGGTGCTTCTTCACCTACAAGATGAATCAGCGTCCGCCAGAGGATGTCTACGCAATCCACTGCTACTGGGAAATGGAAAACGCCGAGCTGATCGACGAAACGGAAGTAACCGATCCCAACGAGTACGCCGGCATGCTCAGTCAGTGGACCGGCGACGCGCTCGAGAACGCCAACATTACCCAGGTGGCCGAGACCTCGCCGAAGCTCAACGTCCACGCACGCTTCGTCGCGCTGGCATCGGCCACGCTCAACGGCGAGGACGGCTGGGTCGTGCTCGATGGTCCCCGCAGTACCTGGTACCCGCAGTCCGAGCAGCCCAGCGAGACGATCGACAGCGTGGTGCTGAAGATCCACGTTGGCCGGCAACTGTTGGGTTTTGAAGACGAACCTGATCGCAAGAGCTACCTGGTCGAAACGGCACCCCGCCGCACGCCTGAGGAGTATCTCGCTGCGTACGAAAAGATGCTCGACGACGCGACCAACGCCAGCAGCCGCAATCAAAAGAAGCTGCTGGGCAACCACAGCATGCTGGCCAGCCACTTCGACCGTTACGTCGATTCGCTGGTCGATGCGCGCGAGGCCGACCGCAACGAAGTCGTTATCGGCACGTACCAGCGACTGCTGTCCGCGGCCCGCGATGCCTGCGCAGACGTTCAGGAAGAAGCGTTCGATTCGTTCGGCATATTGGGTGGCGCGTTCGACGCCTACGTCGACGCGTTAAAGGCCCAGCACCGCGACGCCGAGATCACGGCGGCGGTCGAGTTCTTCGAACCCTTTTGGCAACACAACCTCGGCTACGGCCGCCTGGGCCGCGCTGCCTACCTGGCCGGCGAATACGATCTGGCCGAACCTTTCTTCCTCGACATTCGCGACGGGATGGAGGCCTTCTACCGCAGCGAAACGATGAGCATGCTGGCCGAGATCTGGTTCCAACGCGGCGAAACAAAAGCCGCCGCCGACCTGCTGATCGATTGCCTCACCCAAACTCGCCGCGACTTCCAGGAAAGCGAATACCTCTCGGACCGGAAGATGTTCGCCGAAAGCTACGTGGCCCACCGCGCAACCTACCTCCGGCTGTTCCCCGGCGGCGAAGCCGACCTGGAACAACAGTCGCTACCGGTCGAGCTGAAGTAGAATCGCAGGCGTCAGCAAACGTCTCTGGTCCCCTCTCCACCGTTTGCGGTGGGAGAGGGTTAGGGGGCCGCACCAGGTTCGAACGAAAGAGGCGACCTGCGCTGGTAGAAAGTCAGCACGACTTGCTCAGTCTTTTTGCTTGATAGACAGCGTTGTTGAATTGCTTCCACGCGACAACTACGATGGTGCCGACATCCTATCCAACTTTCGGAACCTACTCTCTCAGGTCGTAATTTCCATGGCAACGATGATCCTCTCGTTATTCCTGCTCACCATCGCGTTTATCGCCGGTGGTATTGGCAGCTTTGGCGCTTTCCAACACAGCCAAGGCAAGCAGTTTTTGCTGCCGCAGAAAGTGTGCATGGGGCTGTCCGCCTTCGGCCTGTTTACTGTTGCGTTTGTTGTCATACAGATGATGAAATAAGCAAGCAGGTGCCAGGCCCACATCCGCGTGGGCATGGCTTTAGCAACGTTGCGACGAAATCGAAGAAGAATAACCACGGATTACGCAGAGGAGCGCGGATAAGTCGTAGGATGGCTACCGACGTCTTCGTTGGATTGCCCTCTTGGGACGCTGAAAGATGGCTATCGCCAGGGAAGGCGTAGCCATCCTACAACGCGCTGGGTAAATGTTTTAATCGTAGGATGGCTACCGACGTCTTCGTCGGATAGCCATCTTGAAATGTTGAGATCGATGGCTATCGCCTCGGAATCCGAAATCCAACGGGGCGACAGAATCTTTAGATGTTGTTTTCTGCCTGCCCTTTCAGGGCTTAGAGAGTGTTCGCATACGGATGTCCTACGCCGATAGGATTTTTCGAGTCGACCAAGTCGACGTCTAATATCCGCGCCCATCCGCGTAATCCGCGGTTGTACCTCTTCTCCTCCCCCTCTTCCCTCTACGGCAATTCTTCCCGCAATCTGATCCCAGGCATATTTTCCCCCGCCGCAACTGCGATACATTGAATGCCGTTCGCCGGGCCTGACGGATGCAGGGAGGGCGGTCATCTTTACCCCAAGGGCATTGCGTAGATGGAAATCGAGTCGTCGCTGAAGTGGCTTCTGGCCGTTACGATGGTTCTTTATCTCATTGTCATGTATGTGATCGGCGTCATTGCCCAGCGGAAGGTGCACAACGCCGAAGACTTTCTGGTAGCTGGCCGAAAGCTGCCCCTCTCGTTTGCCTGGATGACGCTGCTGGCCACCTGGTTCGGTGCCGGCACCATGCTGACTGCCGCCGATGAAGTCCGCAGCGAAGGGCTCACACGCGGCGCGCTCGATCCCTTCGGTGCCGGATTTTGCCTGCTGATCGCCGGGCTGTTCGTGGCCGGTCCGATGTGGCGCATGCAACTGCTCACCGTGCCTGACTTCTTTCGCCGCAAGTTCGGTTCGTCGGCGGAACTGATCTCGTCGTTGATCCTGGTCCCCAGCTACTTCGGCTGGATCGCCGCGCAGTTCACCGCCTTGGCCGAAGTGCTGCAACTCTTCTTTGGCATCCCGCTGTTCTGGGGCATTTTGATCGTAGCGATCGTCGGCACTGGCTACACGCTGATGGGCGGCATGTGGTCGGTAACGCTGACCGATGCCGTGCAGATCTCGCTGGTGCTGCTCGGACTGCTGGTGCTCGGCGGCGTCGTGCTATTCGAACTAGGCAGCGGCAACATGCTGGTCGGCATCACGCGGGTTCGCGAAGAGACCGATCCCGGAATGTGGACGATCATTCCCACCGATAGTTTCCCCAGCCTGGTCGGCTGGATCGGCGTGTTCGCGATTGGTGCCCTGGGAAACCTCCCAGGCCAAGACCTGATGCAGCGCGTCTTCGCTGCCAACTCCGAGCGCACGGCGAAGTGGGCCTGCCTGGTCGCTGGCGTGCTGTATCTGCTCTTCGGCGCGATCCCGCTGCTGCTGGCCTTGGCCGGCAATATTTTGTTCCCCGAAGACATGGAAACGAAAATCCTCCCCGCCCTGGCCCATGCGTTTTTGCATCCCGTGGTGGCGGTGATCTTTCTGGTCGCGCTGTTGTCGGCGATTCTGTCGACGATCGATAGCGCCATCCTGTCGCCTGCCAGCGTGATGGCGCAAAACATCTTTCCCCGCTTCGGCTGGTCCGACACGCTACGAAGCAACCGCATCGCGATTCTGATGGTCGCTATCTGCAGCCTGGTGCTTTCGTACGCCGGCGAAAGCGCCTACGCGCTATTGGAAGAAGCGTACCTGTTAACGATGGTCGGGCTGTTCGTCCCGCTGATCGTCGGCTTGTACACCAGGCCCTGCAGTCCCACGGCCGCGATCGTCAGCATGCTCGTCGGCACCTGCATCTGGGCGGTGCACTTTGCCCTGGGGTGGGAAACATTCCTGCCGGTGGGCGGCTTCATGCAGGCGATGGAGCTACCCATCTCGCTAACCGCCACAGCCGCCGCCGCGATCGCCTACTTCTGCATCCAATGGCCCTGGCAAACCCAATTCGGCCCCGCCCCCGCCGAGGCAGAAGAAGAGCTGCCAGCCACGGATCTCGCGGATGAACGCGGATAGAAGAGAAGAGGGATCTAACCACGGATCTCGCGGATGAACACGGATAAGAGAGAAGAGGCACGGGTATGAAGAACGAACAACTTCAACCACCAATTCCCTATCCGCGCCTATCTGCGTAATCCGCGGTCAAAACTTTTCTGCCTACCTCTTTCAGTTGATAAAGTTTTGCGGATAACGGAAAACGCCCATAGAATTGGGTGCACATCCCCAGGAAAGCAAATTCTTTCGCGAAACAAGTTCGGCCGATTGACCTCGTCATGCAGCAGCGAGCCATATATCCCAAACGCCCGGTGAGAGCGACCTTCATTACTTTCCTCAGCTTGTCCGCGTTTGTCGGTGCGTTCATGCCATTCGACCAGACCATTCGCGATGCTTGGCCGTTTGCATTGGGTTACTGTGCGCTGCTCGCGGTTAGTAGTGTCGGTTTGGCGCGACTAGGTTGGCGTGGCTGGCTGCTGGTTGTTGCGGGGACGATGATTGCTGTTGCTCCCGCAGCCGTTGGCATTGCACTCATGCTTCGTCCAGGTGGTTCCATCGAAGATGGAGACGTTTGGTTGCCGGTGTCATTGTATTTGTTTTATGCACTCATGGCGTTTGGCGTTTGTCTCGTCATAAGAGGTTGGACGCTGTATTTTACGAAGTCAGATGAAACGGATTGAACACGCGTAATGTCGAACCCGCAATGATCGGTACTTTTCGTCGGAGAATTCATGTCTCTTTTACAGGACGATCGAATGGACAAGGACTCGCTTACCGATATTCAACGAGATGCGATCCGCTTCTACATTGCGTCAAGACACAACGACATCACGCCCGCATTCGTCTTTCGCTTCTACCTGGTGGGAGTGGTTTACTTGGCTGTCATTTTTATTCTCTTGTCTGCATTGGCTTGGTTTCTTGTCCCGGCTGATGCCGTGATTTCAGTCAGGATTTCGCTCGTTGCGGTATTTGCCGCGATGTTTTCAACCTTGGTGTTGTGGTTTTTATGGAAATCTCATGCAAGCGTCGAGCATTGGCTAATGCTGAGGTCGATCATTGACTGGAATGCCGTCGCAAGACTGATGGACGACGACAACATTGATGATTCCATTCGTGATGAACGTTCCTAGCGTTAGGTGCACGTCGACCTCACTTCCGCACATTGAGGTGCCAAGTTGGTAGGAAAACTTGTCTTCGCCTTGGCCGTCTCGCTGCTCGTGCTTGTCTTCGGTCTACCCAACATCGAACAAAGCCGGCAAGAAGCACGCAGCGCCCAGGCGTTTCGTCTGGCACAAGAGATCAAGACCGGGACGCTGCCGGAAGATACCGTCGATCCCTGGGGGAAGCTGTTCGAGATCCGACGCCCGGCGGAAGGCGAGGTGACAGTCGTCTCACGCGGACCGAATGGCCTCACGCCATCATCCGGTTACGATTCCGACGATGTCTCGACATCGATGTCCGATCCTCCCCATCAAAAGATAATCCGCCTCAAGCAGATTCAAGTCATCGTTGTCCTGGCCTTGGTCGCGTTGCCGTGGCTGGTCTTACTGGTTGCTGCGATTCGTAAGAGGTAATACCCACAACAGCATTTCAGTGATTGTCATTTCCGCTCCTATACGACAGCATGTCATGATTTGAAACAGACAACCGTTTTCTTTTCACCAACAAAATCCGTAAACCATGAAGACAGCGATCCAAATAGGCGTTCCCAGCGGAGTGATGTTTGGGGCAATATGGGTTTTGGTGATGTCTCCCGGGCTCATCTTTCTCGGCGTCATGGGATATGTGCTCTTGGCGCTTGCTCTGGCTGCTTTCCTATTCGTGATTACCGCGTTCCCTTTTGGATTCGCGATGGGCTTCTTCGGAGAGTACCAACAAAGACGCTTTCTCGCGATGAAGTTGGTACCTGACGACGAGAGTCTGCTCTATCAAGGAGGGGCCAATCACTTCGTTGGCTTCGAGGGTGTGGGGGGATGGCTGTACCTTACCGACAAGATGCTTCGCTTTAAGTCGCACGAATTGAACTTTCAACCACACGAACTGGCAATTCCCCTTTCGGATATTACCAAGATCGACCCAACGCGCATGGCGGGCATTTTCCCCAACGGCGTGCTGGTGAATACCAAAGAGGGACAGCCCGAACGCTTTGTCGTATCTGGCCCAAGCTTTTGGATCAGTGCGATTACGAAAGCGAAAATGCAGGCAGCTTCGTAGGATGGCCGCTGGCGTGTTCATCGGATCGCTACCTTCATAGAGATGCTGATTATTCTGCCATGGGCACGTATGCGTAGACTCTGTAATGCAAAGAAGAAGACGAACCGCGGATGGTCGCGGATAGGAAGCACGAACAACGTCGACCACCAATTCCCATCCGCGCCCAACCACATAATCCGCGGTTAGTTCCCTCTTCTCCCGCCCTGCTCTGAGGCCTGATTTCGACCAACCGTGTCCGCGTTGTGCCTGGGGAAAAATGCTGGCACAAGATAGTCGCGAGTGTGGACGCATGTACACCAATGTGGTACACTAGGCCTTGCGTGAAACGAAAAGTTTTCCAAGTCCGATCTGGGGGTCGGCCGGTATGCATCGAGACCGTGGACGATGCCTAGTTTTCTAACAACAGGCAAAGCGTAGCTTGCTTCGCGACGAATCTTTGGCGAGGTGGGGGATGGCTACGCGCTCGTTCACAGGGGGCTGGTTTTTCAGGCCAGCTTTCTCAGGAACCGCGGCGGGGATGCCGCGCCGGGCAAGGCAGCCCACTCGTTTTGATGCAACATGCGAAACCGCTAGTGAAGGCACTCGTAATGATCGACACGCAAGCGTCACCAGATCGGTGGATGGTGATTGTGGTGGAAGGAAAACCAGGCCAGGAAAATGCAAAAATTCTGATCTCAGGCATTTCTCAGCGGGTCGCCCAAGGCTACGCCCAGGGATACAACCAAGTGAACGATCCGCAGGAATCTCCGCTGGTCCGGGCCATCATTTGTAGCTGTACGCCCCAGACCGCGGTGGCCTGATGCGGCAAAGCTTTGCGAGGGTCCTTTCGCCATTGGGCTATCCGGTTTAACCTCTTAATTCTGGATAGACACTGAACACGAAAGGGATCAGGCAATGGCCAATTTTTCGGATCGTCTTCGCGATGGCATCGTTCGCACGGCAGCCCCGGTGGTGGTGGGTCTGGACCCTCGCTTTGAATCGCTGCCGCAAACCCTCTTGGGCGAACACCGCGGCACGCACGATCCGAAGGTCAAAGCAGGCCTCTACCTGGTCTTCTGCCGCGACGTGATCGACGCCGTCTGTCAGCACGTACCGGCCGTCAAACCGCAGTCCGCCTTCTTTGAAGAGTTGGGCCCCGCCGGCATGATCGTGCTGGCCGAGGTGATTCAGTACGCTCGCGAAAAGGGGCTGCTGGTCATTCTGGATGCCAAGCGAAACGACATCGGCTCGACCGCAACCGCCTACGCCAAGGGGATGCTCGGAGCCAACAGCCCCTGGCAGGCCGACTGCCTGACGATCAGCCCTTACCTGGGTGACGACAGCCTGACCCCGTTTGTCGAAACGGCCATGCAAAACGATGCCGGCCTGTACTGCCTGGTGAAGACCTCCAACCCCGGCGGCAAGATGCTGCAAGACCTGGTCGTCGATGGCCTGCCCATTTATCGCCACGTCGGGGCATACGTCGAATCGCTGGCCAAACAGACGATCGGCGAGTGCGGCCTGGGTGCCGTCGGTGCCGTCGTGGGTGCGACTTACCCCGACCAGTTGATCGAATTGCGTGAAGCGATGCCGAGCACCTGGTTCCTGGTCCCTGGCTACGGCAGCCAAGGGGGCGGAGCCAAAGACGTCGCTGGCGGTTTCACCGACGCTGGCCTGGGCGCGATCGTCAACAACAGCCGCGGCATCATCTTCGCGTACTCCCGCGAGCCATACGCATCGAAGTACGAACCCAGCCAGTGGCAACGAGCGGTCGAAGACGCCACCCTCGAAATGATCGCCGACCTGCAAGCCGAAACAACCGCCGGCAAGCTGAAGGGTTAACGTCCCACGTCCCGTGTGCCACACCCAAGCCTGCTTGGGCGTGCCGCAGACGCGATACAGCGAAGGGTAACGCAGCCAGTCGCGAAGGCATCCCCATGAAAGCAAAACAGTTCGACAAGCTGGCCAAGGAAGCATTCGGCAGCATGCTGCAAGACTTCGGCTTTACCAGCGATCAGTCGCGCGGCTGCACGTTTTACCGCCGTGTCAACGACGACCTTTATCACCTCATCATTCCCGACTTGCTGCGATCAGGCGAGCGATACGATGTAATGGTCTTTCCGTTTTGCCCTCGGCTCGATCCCCTCTTCTCCGAGAAGTTTCCTGATTCGTTGGGAATACCAACCGGCTCATTCTGCTATCTCGCCCCCTCAGGCGTTGGCCCCGACCAGACGCTCTTCGAGGCAAGCAGCGAAGAGCGTTTCTTCAGCGTATTCAACTCTCAGGTTGCACCGCTCTTAAAAACGATGGCCGTTGGGTATTTGGATCAAGTTCAATCGCTGGAAAACATGTTGCCGCTGATCCGCAGCCCGCATCAAAAAGCGTTGGCCTCCTTCTATGTCCATGGAGATGCGGCTTCAAGGGTACAGCTCGAGCAACAGCGAGACCGACTCGCAGCATTGGATACCGACGACAAAACCGTTTCCGCCATACTCGGCTTGATCGAATCGTTGCTGTCCACGCCTGCTTAGCCGATAATAATTAGCCGGTGCCAAGCTCAAATCTTCTTGAGCCTGTATTCATGTCCTTGCGCCAACAACCGAGAAACGTATGCCAGACGAACACGAGGCCGTTGTTCTCGCCCAGCCTACCTGACTTCATGCGCACTTGAATCACAAAAGCCAAGTGATCTACGGATCGTAACTTGTCGAGGCACTGACCCGTTGGTCGTAGTCGTATTTCTTTTCCTCCCAGGTAGATCCACCGCCGCTGTACCCGCCGCCGAACACACCGAATAGGGCGTCCGAAACGGTACAGCCAGTGCTTGTACAGAGAAGAAGCAAAACGATAAGCAGCATGATTCGATTCATCGGCGACACCATGAAGTGTGGTCGTTGGGGCCAGGCAGCGAACAAGCCTATTCGTTTGATCGGCATTCGCAGGGGTTTCCATACGAGAAAACCCCGCGATTGCCAAGGCAGATTCACGCGAACGGCCGCTAGCGATTCGCTTGGCGACTGCTCCGTTGTCGCGCCCAAGTCTGCTTGGGCATGCTGGCCACTTCGCACTGCCGAGGGCGGTTGTGACACACGCTGAGGTTGTCAAAAGGCCCTCGGAAAATCAATTCTGGACAAGAAAGTCCAGAATTATCTAGGTCGATCATCTTACGTGGCATATCATGAGGTCTAGGCTCGCCCCAACCGCTCCCCTGCCCCGCCTCGGAATGTTCCTCATGCCTGTGTCGAAAACTCTCATCGCTGCGCTGCTTCTGCTGCTTGCGTCATGGACCTATGCTGCAGAGCCGAAGCTGTCCCCCGCTACGTCTCAGGCCGAAGCCAGGGCCCGGGCCATGCTGTTGCACGAGACCATCCACGGCACGCTCCAGGTCGTGCATCGCGATTTCTTTATCGAGGACGAATCGCGCGTGATTCCATCGGCGTCGATGGAAGACGTGTTCGATGCGCTCCAGGAAACTTACAACGTTCGCTTGAAGTGGCTGGTTGTCGAGACCGATGTCGTCAACGTCGATCACCAGGCGGAAGATGCATTCGAGAAAGCGGCCGTCAAAGCGCTGGCCGATCGGAAGCCCTACTTCGATGCGGTCGAAAAGGAGACCTACCGCTTCGCTGGCCCCATTCGCCTCGCTTCGCAGTGCTTGAAGTGCCACGTCCGTAACCGCAAAGACACCGCAGACCGCACCGCCGGTTTGCTGATCTCGATGCCACTTGAGCTTCCGGCTAAGTAAACGGAAGAGGAAGGTGAACCACGGATATCATGGATGGGCGTGAGCAAAAAGGTTGCTCTCCCTCTGCCGCGCTGATGACGTTCGCCGTGAGGGGCATCGTGCCGCTGCTGATTCGCCGGGGATTGCATTGGTATCCAAAGCGAAGCAGAGGTCGCCGACCTGGCGGCTAGCTCGATCACTACGGCTGAGCGAAATCAACCACGAACTGTGTCACGCCCTGCGCCAACATGGCCTCGTAGCCGGCGTAGGCTCCGTTCAAATTCTCGACGTGCCCTGCTCCGCCGTCGATCGCATTGATGATCTGCTCGACCGTAATCAGGTGCCAGGCATCGTCCGTTCCTTTGAGCGGTTTGATATCGGTCGACGAAATCTCAGGTGGGTCTTTGGCTATCTGCCGCAGCAGTCGCTGCTGGTAGTCGAACAAAACCCGTTGATCTTCTTCACTTAACTTCAGCGAAAACCCGAGGCCTGTGTCGTACCCGGCCGCGATCGCATCGGCATAGCCGTCCACCACTTCTTGCCGTTTCGCTTTCACGGCGGCAAGGTTCGTGCCGTGGGTGGTGTCGTAAACTGCCAAGGCTTCGTCGGCGGTGTCGGCTTCGATGAGTTCATCTCCGGCCACCACCGGCGAAGGTTCCGGCAGGTCGCCGGCGAACAGCATCACCAGAGTGCCTTCACGAAAAATAGCGGTACCCATTAAGACGGACTCCAATAGTAGCCAAAGATGGTCAGTAAAGATTCGGTGGGAATGCGCGTCAGCGTGCCGGAACCGGTGTTGTAGCACCAGTGATAGACTTGCCCGCTGGCATTGGTCAAAAGGGTCACCGGCAGGTTCGTGTAGCTGAACGAACCGAGGACCGGATGGTAATGTTTACGCGGTCCATTGTTGGCCGTCGCCGATCCGTAGTTACCGTTGGCCATGTTGATGATGCAGCCGTTGGTGGCGTTGCCGACGATCGACTGGCAATCGACCGCCAGATCGGCCAGGCGTGGCGACTGCGTATCGACCAGCGTGCCCGAGGTCGGCGTGTTCGAGGCCAGGTAACTGGCCGCCGTGATCGCCGTTTGATACGTCACAAACCGATCGTGCGAACGCATCGACGTTTCGCGTAGTTGCGAAGAACTGTTCGTGCGATACAGGCCGATCGCTCGAAAACAGTCCCAACCGGTCGGCAGGCTGTTCACCTTGGAAAAGCCGGCGACGAACGAACCACCGTCCATCCCTGCCAGCACGTAGTAATCGGTACTCGCATCGAGCGAACTGCTGTCGACGCGATCCCCGGAATCGTCGATGGCAATCACCGTGGTTGATCCATTGGTGATAATCGCGGCCCCATCCGACGAAGCACAACTGCCTGCCCCAATCTGTAAATCGTGGGCCGTATCGGTATCGGAATGGATCAGCAGGCCGTCGATAAAATTGCCATGCACGCCAGCCGCGAAAAGCGTTTGCAGGTCGTCGATATCGCTGGTGTTGTTAGCCGTGACCAGGCCGACCGAATTCATGTAGCCGATGACGTTGACCCCGCTCACCGTCATCGTGCCGTCAATCGTCGCGTTGCCGGCCAGGTACAAGTGACGCGGCTTGATCGATGTCGTTCCGATGTCGCGAACGTTGTTGGTTTCCGGTACCAGATGTCCGCTGCCATTGACCAGCCAGCTACCGCTGACCGCTTTGGCCCAGGCCGTGGTGCCGTTGCCGTTGGTTTGCAGAAAGTAGGTGTTCGTCCCAGCGGTACCAGGCAACGTGACCGGCCCTGGCGTGAAGTCGGTGACGATCCCACCGGCAATGGCAACCTGGTCGCCGGTCGCGGTCGTGATCGTTCCGTCAGCGATCGCTTCGGCGAATGCGGCTTGCGTTGTGGTTTGAAACGTCTGCAGGTCGCCGATCTCCGCGGAATTCACCGCAATCGCAGCGGCGCTGCTGGCAATGTCGTCCGAGTTGCCCGAGATGGCGGACGTGTTCGCAGAAATCGCCGCCGTTGCAGAAGTCTCGAAGGCTTCCAGGCCACCGATCCGCGTCTCGTGACTTACGATGGCGGCGCTGTGGTTACCAATGTCGTCTGCATTGCCACTGATCGCGGAAGCATTCGCCGCGATGCTGGTCGCGAGGGACGATAGCGCCGCCGTATGCGAACTGATCGTCGTGCCGTGCGTGGTGACCGTGGCCTGAAGCGTGTCGACATTCGCTGCGACGGTCGTTACGCGGTTGTCCAGTGCCGTGGTAACCGCCGCATCAAATCCGCTGTCGGTGCTACTCGCTGAACTGGAAGCGTGGGAGACGCCACCACCGCCGCTGCTGGCCCCAGACAACAGCACCAGCGTTCCAGAAACGCCAGAAACCTCGATCTCGTGCAGCGTCGAGTTGTACATGAAGAAGAGTTCCCCCTCGGTCATGCGTAGCACGGTTGATCCGCTGACGGTCTGCCAGTGGCGATGCACTTCCACCGTTTCCCCTTCCACCAACTGCGTATCGGCTGGCTGGTCTTCCGCCCCAACGTCCAAAGCGTGGAAGTTGTAGTCGGAACCAACTTCGCTCAGGTCGTCCGTTGCCGCTAGTGCCTCGACCTGGTCCACCGTGTAGAACGCATCGGTATTGTTGATGCGGTTAGTGCGGCAGGTCAGCGTCAGGTTGCTGGGGATGTTGACGTTGGCATCCGCTTCGGTCGCACGAATGCGGGCCGTGAAGCATAACAGGTAATGCCCCGTGGTGTGGATGCGATGAAAGCCGCGCGTCAACAGACTTTGCGTTTCGCTCGAATAGGGCAGGCTCTCGCTCAGGCCGAACGGAACAAGCTCGGGGTTATCGCGGCCTCTGAGGGAAAGCATTGCACCCGGAGAAAGCGTCGCGAGCGTCTGACTATCCTTGATGATCGCACCATCGAGCACCCCACTTGGCGAAGCAGGCACAATCCAACCAACGCGAAACTGGTAGCCTGGCCGAGCCGCGTCTTTGAAGGTCGTTTGGGGGCAGCCGTCGAAGTCGATGAACTTGAAAGCCCCCGCGCCAGGAACAAGGTAGAACGGCGTCTGCGCCGGCGCGGCATCGATCGACAACCCATCGCCCCAGACTGGCGGTTGGTCCGTTGGGTAACCAATCAGGGCCTGCATCATGCCGGTTTGCGTACAGCGTCCCCGGCTCTTCGGTGAAATGGCCTGCGAGCCGTTCACGTAAAACAGACCCGCGTCGTGTTGATGCCGCGCCTCGGCGCGTGGTCGGCCCAGCCGCAGGGCGAAGTCGAGCTTGCTGCTGGAGTGGATCGCGTCGACCGTGTCGTCTTCGCCTGGCTGCGAACCGATCACGGCGAATGGGGGAATGACTTCGCTTGCCACGTTTTGAAATCGCAGCCAGCGCTGCGCGTCGGTGGCGCGACTAGGGCTGTCCATGTTGTACCCCCTTGGCTTGTTGGGCTTGCTGCTGTCGGTGCAGGTTCTGACGCACCCGTTCCAGGAAGCGTTTCTCTTGGTAGCTGGCATCCAGCAGAAGCTGCTCGCAGTTGAGCGAAGCGGTCGTCTTCGCGGCCAGCGAACCTTCGCTATCGATCCGCCACGTAACCTGGCGAATCGCCCCGTCTGGCTCGATCGGTTGCAGGCCCACGTACTGCGCGCTGGCAATTGGCTGCGATCGCATCTGGGCGAGCGTCTGATCAAGGTAATACCGCGCCTGACGCGTGAGCTCGTCTACGTTGTCGCGTACGCGCGAAGTCTTCTCGTCGTGCTTTACTTCCAAAGCAATATCGCTGCGATGCACGACCAGCGGGTTCTCGCGAGCCGACTTCCGCCCTCGCAAGAGGCTCCAGTGTTCGAGCCCGCGGGTCTCGCTGCGTCGCCAACAAGTGGCGACCCGCAAGCGAAGATCGGCCGCTTTGCGCAGCTGCTGGGTGCCGTTGTCGATGTACTGAAAGACCGGCTCGGCGAAACGCACGATGCCGCGGCGATAGTCGACCGTGAACGCGCGCTGGTAGCGCTGCTCGGGATACGATGCCAAGTTGGGGCTGGGGGGCTGCATGCTTGGCTTGGACGAGCCGAGTTCCCCCTTGGCATACGTGCCGTATACCCACGGCGGTCTTCGCTTACGGGTATCGTCCGGCAGCAGGTCGTCGTCGAGCTGATGCGACAGGAGCGGCAAGACTTCGTCGATGCTTCGCACACGATTGCCGCGCGTCTTGGCCACGCCAGGCAGGTAGTCAGGCACCTTGATGCGGTACATCTTGAAGATCGATTGCTGAGAAAGTTCCTGGCACCGCGGGTCGACGTTGTCGGTCCAGGCCGTTTCAAACGCCCATCCCTGCTTCGGCTTGTAACTGAGCTCGTCGATCGGTTTGATCTCGCCGTCGATGTCTTCGCCGACCGCTTCCAATTCAAAGTCGACCTGATAACGCGTGGGACCGGCCACCAGTTCGATCCCCAGCGGCAGCTCAGGCGGATCGTAGCTGGTGCGTCCTTGCAGCAGAAAGCCATTGATTGGCAGCGACTTGCCTTGCCCGGTTGGCTCGAGCGAGACGCGGCCGTTGGTCTTGAGCACCACCGTGCAGCCGACCGTTTCGGCCAAAGCTGCCAGCGCCGCGGCCGGGTTGGTAATGTCCCAGTCGACATAGGGGCGGGCATGGTTGGGCATTCGCGATAGATCCTCATGCGTCACGCCCATCGCGGTCAGACAAAGTTGGGCCAGTTCGCGCGGCGACTTTTGCGTGCCGGGCACGATCTGCGAGGCAGCTTCGGTACGCAGATTGTACTGCCCCGAGATGTACCCCAGCCGCCAGCGCCAACGCTGATCGAGGATCTCGAAGCGAATCACCTGCTCTCCGCTGGGCGAAAGCTCGACGTGCGCCGAATCGACGCGGCAGTCTGGCAGTTGAACCGTAACGCCGGTGCCGGGATCGAACAGCCGAGCCGTTCCCTGCATCGCAGGGGAGGCCATGCCGGCCACGCAGCGTACATGGATCTTGCCTGGCTGCGTGCCATGCGACAGCGTATAGCTGACCGAGAGGTAATCGGTGATGCCGGGGTAGGTGAACATTGGTTGGCTGATCATGTTACGACCTCGCTGCGGTGAAGTTCGTTCCCAGCTCCGGGAAGCGGGACGTCGATTGATAGTGAACGGTCAGGTCGGCGACGACTCCTTGCGGATCAAGCACATTGGCCGCATCGCCGCGACAGGTAATCGCATTGGTAACCGTCTTGTCGCGCAGATCGCCTTCGAAGCTGAGCGTGCCAGAGCCCCCAACCACCGTATTGCCGCCAAGCGTGCCGGTTGTGTGGTAGAAGACGTTCCCTCCTTCGATGTCGAGCTGTGCGATCCCATCGGTTCCGCCGATCACCACGCTTCCTGCCGTTACCAGCAGCGAGGTAATATCGCTTCCGCTGTTGGCAAAGCATGTGATCTGACCGCCGTGAGCGATCAGACTTCCCACCGCCGCGTTGTCTCCCAACAGCAACTCGACATCGCCTGCCGGATCGTCGGCGTAACCGACTTGCACGCTTGCCCACACGGCAGCTTGCCCGGCGTATTGAGCCGACGAAACGCTACCGCGATAGATGCGAAGCACGTTGGCCGCATGCGTGCCGAGAACATTCACTGCATACTCATCCAACGCCGCGGGCGACGCGCTGCCGGCTACCGTTACATCGGTTTGCCCGCTGCCGAGATCAAGCCGAATTCGCTCGCTACCACTGCCGGCTCCTTCACCGATCCGCACGCTGCTCGCGCTGATGCGCAGATGCGTGTCGCGGTATTCGAGGTAACCGGCCTGATTCCCATGCGGAAGGCCGATCGTACCGACGAAGCTGCCCCGCACCAGTAGCGCGGCGAGCGTTACCGACGATTGATTCAGCCCATACAGTACCGGGCGATCGCTTGCTTCCAGAATAGCCGTGTCGCCGTCGGTCGGCACGCTGCTGGTCGACCAGTTCGCGGCGTTGTCCCAAAACGCGGGGCCGGTGGGTGTGATCAGCGGGGAGATCGTCAGAGACTGGGTACCCGCTCCTACGAGATTCGTGCCGTTGGACGTGATCGCGGTAACGTTCTGTCCGGCAAGACTTCCGATGAACTCGACCAGCCACGGACCACCGGCCGGGCCGCTGACGTTGACGTCGCCACTGCCGATGCTGGCCGTCGACTGAAGCGCGCTCTTCACGCTGGCCGAAGTGGCGTTGTAGGGGATGTTGGTCGATTCGCTTTCGTCGTAGGTCAGCGTGAACGTGCCGCTGGTGACGCTGGCCGACATGGTCAGCAGAGCCTGTTCGTTTTGATTGGCCACGGCGGCTTGCACGGTGCTGATGGTGACGGTGCCTCCGGTCAGGTTCGCGCCGCTGGCGGTCATCTGCCCGACGTCCGTACCGGCCAGCGTTCCGGTGAACTCGATCGTCCATGGTCCGCCGTCGTCGCCGGTGACCGAGACCGCGCCGCTGGCGATGTTCGAGAGTGCTTCGAGCGCGGCTTCGACATCCGCGGCCGACTCGTCGAAGGTCAGGTTGCCGGTCGTCTGCCCTTGAAAACTCAGCGTGAACGTGCCTCCCGAAGGATTGCCAGGCAGCGTGACGGCCTGCACTTCGTTTGTCGAGTTGCCACCGTTGCTGACGATGGTGTGGCTCACGACGGCATCGAGGTCGTAAGTGATAATCGTCGAACGGGCGACCGTCGGCGCGAGCACGGCATGGCCTGCTTTCTCGGCGACGATCTCGACTTCGATCGTGTAAGTGCGGGTCGTGGCGGTTGTGGAACTGGTGCGAACCAACGACAGCGACGAACTGCTGGCCAGCCCGTACACATGCGCAAGAAGGCTCAGCCACTGGGCATCGGTTTGGGCGGAATGGACCGTGCCGGAAGCGGTCGCGTCGGGCTCGTTGGGCATCAGCGAGAACCCGATGGGAACGGTTTCGCTGAGGGCCTGGGTGCCGACGATCTTCAGCCGATGATTATCCCCTGGCTGCCCGGTGGTGGTGGTCGTGACGCTGACCGATTGCCCAGCCAGGCTCGCTCCGTTGCCGGTCAGCAGCGTCTGCGTGGTGGCGGCCAGGGTGCCGGTGAACTCGACCAGCCACGGGCCACCATTGGGGCCACTGACAGTGACATCGCTGCTACCGATGTTCGATAACGCTTTGAGTGCGGTCTCGATATCGGCGGCCGATTCATCGAGCGTCAGATTGCCGGTCGTTTGTCCTTCGAAGCTGAGGGTGAATGTTCCACTGGCCAGGCCTGCCGGCAGACTGACCTGCTGAATCATGTTCACGCCGTTTCCGCCGGATCGCAAGACTTCGACCGCTACCTCGGCGGTGCCGCCGTTGTTGGTTGTGCCGGTAACGACAAACGGGGTGCCGTCGGCCAGGCCCGTCAAGCGAAGATGGGCCGCGACACTGTCGGTGGCCGCTACGGCCGCGGCGGAAGGGAACTCGGCAATTGCCGCCGCTGCGATTGCCGCAGAGAGCCCTTGATAAACACTTTCCGGCGTGCCGGCGGTTGCCGTGAACGAAACTGTTTTGCGATTGATCGTCAGCGTGAACGTGTCGCCGACCTCGACATTGTCGACGGTCACCTTGTCGACCTGGGCCACGCCCTGCGCGTCGCCGCGCCAGATACAAATTGCCATGGTGGTTTCCTGGGGTTGTGCTTTTGTGTTGTGGTTAATGAGAAGAGAGGGAGGAACCGTGGATGAAGCGGATGAGGATCAGTCAAAACCAATCCCGGGTACCACGCTCAAGTCTGCTTGGGGGTGTCTCGAAAACGAAATCAATCACACGCGGTCGTAGGATGGCTACCAGTGTCTTCACCGGATAGCCATCTTGAACCCGGAAAGATGGCTATCGCCTAAGAAGGCGTAGCCATCCTACGACGATCGTTCGTGCTGAAAGCCACGCCCTAGCAGACTTGAGCGCGGCACCCGGATTCGTTTGATTCCGTCTTCTCTTATCCGCGGTTAGATTTCTCTCTTCGATCATGGTGCGATGCTGGGCAAACCAAACATCGGCAAGGCCGATTCGAACTGGTACTGCCAGCTGACGGTGAAGTTGCGGGTCGCGTTACCGACCCACTCCGGCGATCGCCGTGTGATGTGGGGTGCCTTGGCAAGGTTCGCCTCGCCGAAAATGGGTGGCGGCACGCTGGGGTACAACGCGTAACCGGTAGCGGTGCCGGACTGCGTGGCATGATAGGTCGTGGCGCGGCGCAACTGCTGCTTGATCGGAAAGCCGAGGGCCGTTTCGACGTGCGAGTAACGTGGCCCGCCGCCGGAGGTGCTAAGCGTTTCGGTGAAGTTCATCAACGCGCCGGTGCTTCCCGCGATCGGCACTTCCGCCGAGATCTGCACGGCGAATGAACGCCGCGTGGCATACTCAGGCCCGGCACCTTGGGGGAAGTCAGGCCCTTGCGTCACGTAGACTCCGCCGCGGGTATCACGCACTTTGAGCGTATGCTGCGACTCGGTCACGCCGTCGGAAAGCAGCAGCACAACGTCTTCGTTTTGCCGAGCGTAGGCCGCAGTGAACGCCGCGATCTGGGCATCGAGATCGGCCTGGCCACTGCCCAGCAGCATCCCTTGAATGGCCCACGTGACCGCGTGTGCCACCGGGACGCCGCCGCTGCTTACGATCGGCCGCTTGCTGATCGCAATTTGCGGTTCGCCGATGGGGTGCGTATACTCCCCTTTTCTTAGATACATGGTCTTTCCTTGGGTGTGAGTGTTGTTGTGGAGTATTTCGTTCAGCTCACCAGTCGCGTCACTGGCAAGATTCAGTTCTTAGAATCCGACGCGTCTTCCGAAGAAGAAGCGATCGGTCGTTTCGATTCATCGAAGTACGACGTGAAGGTCATCCCACCTGATCAGATCGAACAGGCCAGGCAGGCGTACTATGATCAGCTCCAGCAGGAGTTGGACGCTTTGAAGCAGAGAGCGAAGCAGCCGCTGCAGGTGTTTTTGGTCATGGTGGGGGTGATCGCGCTGCTATTCTTGGTCATGGTCGCGGTACTGATGAACGTGAACTCGAACCATTCAAACAGTGCCCCGAAGGATTCCGAAATGATCGACACCGAGAAAGCCCTGTCGATCAAGGTACTGCTGGACGATTGAAGCGGTCGTAGGATGGCTACCAGTGTCTTCGTTGGATAGCCATCTTGGACGCTGGAAGCTGGCTATCGCCTCGGAAGGCGTAGCCATCCTGCGGTGATCGTTCGTCCTGAAGGTACGCCCAAGAAGGCTTGAGCGCGGAACCCGGCGAAGAGCATTTCATCCGCCGTCGCAGATTGCGGCACCTGATGGGATGCGTATAATCTTTTAGTTTCCTTGGGTAAGGCAGTCATGGCTAAATACAAAGTTCGTCTTACTGACGTGGCTACTGGCGAAGTCCGCGATATGGATGTTGAGGCTCCTACGCCTGAAGGTGCCGTAGCGATGTACGATGCGTCGAAGTTCAAGGCAACGGTTATATTTGCTGAATCGAAGCCTCAGGCAACCTCGGCGATTAGTACTGCTGAAGGAAACCGAAACGCTGCAATCATGCTTGGAACCTTCGTGTTTCTTGTGGTGTCAGTTATTGTCATTGGTTCGGTTCCTCCGTCATCTGTACCCTTTGTAATTGGTGGCGGCATGGTAGGCTTATTTGGATTGGCTGTTCTCTATCTCCTTTGGAAGATATCAACCAAATAATAACAATCTCTACTATCTGTTCTTGTCCTCCTCAAAAGTTTCCACTTTCGTTGTTGTACTTCTGCTCCAGAATGGCGATGAATCGCTGAAGTAGACGCTCGTCACGTTCTTTGATTTGAGCCGCCGTCTCTTCTGCCAGACGCGAGGCCAACGTCTCCATTCGCTCGAGGTCGTCATTTAGTTGGACTTCGATCTCTCGTTTGTCATCCAATTCCAATTTAAGCTTGGTGGAATCACGGATGAGCTGCTCGACAGTATCATTTTCAGCGGCACCAAAGACCTGCGTAAAGCCAGCCGCGTCGGCTCGTGCGAGGTCTGCCTTCTGAGCGAATTCCGATGCCTGTTGGGTACCGACATTGCGAAGGAGAGAGCTTTCATCGCGAGTGAGTGCTCCACCGTTCTGGGCTTTGCGAAAGGCGGCAATTGTTTGTTGCTGAACACCTTCGTCCATCTGTCCGAACCGCTGGCGGGCCGAAAGCAACTGTAACTCGATTCGCTCTTGCTCGGACTTCTTCATTGCCAACTGGTGTTCGATTTCTTTGGTTTCCTCCTTCGCCGTTTCAAGGTGCTTCTCGTGTTGCTCTTGCAGGCGGCGGAGAGAATCTCTTTCTGCTTCTTCACGAGCACGGTTAGCGTCTTCGAGAATCCGTGTTTGTTCGGTCTGCTGAAGTTCGACTAACTCAGTCGCTTGCTTTTGAATGTCTTCCAGAAGATCCAACTGCTTTAATCGATCTTGCTGGTGAATATCGGCGGCCGTTTTTTCTATTTGGGCTCGCTCTTCGATGGCATCTTTCAGGATCTGCGTCGTTTCCGCTTGCGTTTGTTTCATCAACTCCGTGAAATGACGGGCGTTCTGTTCGGCGACGGGGGTTACATCAACGCTAATCGTGTAGTTGAGAAGAACCTGCACGTCAGGGTTACTCATCGAACGTATCCTTTCGGGGGTGAAATCGCGGCTAGTTGCAGAATCTGGAGTTGTTGCGACTGTTCAATCAGGCGGAAGACTTGATCCAGCTCGGCAAAATTGCGAGCCAGGATCGGATCGCTCTTCAAGCGGTCTGGTACACAGTGGAAATGGGTTGCCCGGGCCCGCCGCCACAGTTGGTAGGTGCGCCAGTTCTTATCCGTGAGCTTTAATCGCTCGGCGTGTTGGGGATTCTGTTTGGGGCACGATGAGCAAGGGGTTGGCACGCCTGAAGGACGGGGTTGGGGAACTTCCTGGCGGCTGGCACCCGTGCGAACCGTTTGCCGCTTGCCCGTCTTCAGGTCGTAAAGCCATTTCGCGCAGTCGCTGCAATCGATCGATGCCGCGCCGGGGTGCAGCAGCTGAAGCGCCACACCCTCGACTAGTTTTTTAGGTCGTCACCTTCACGGTAGGATTCCGGTTGCTGACCGGAATGGGGCAAGGGATCGGAAGGACGCGAGCCACAGATCGTTGCGTATAGCTTGTCGAACAAACTGGGCATCAATTTCTTTACATTCTGCGTCTTGATTTCCAACGGTATGTTCCACGTGGAAAGATGCGAGGCGATGGCCTGGGCCAGCACGTCGGTTGCCGATTTGCCGCTCGTTTCGCGGACAAGAGATTGCGCCACCTGGTCCCGTTCTTCGTGCGTCATGGGGCGGTAGGTTATGCACAAAGTGCCGTGAATACCTGAAACTTCAGCGATACAGGCTTCGTGGGTGTAGCCGTCGTCAATGAAAATTAGATTGTTCATGGTGTACTATTCCTTGAAAAAAAATTTGCGTCGTAGGATGGCTGCCGAAAGTTGGCAATCGCCTGAGAAGGCGTAGCCATGCTACGCAGTTGTGTTCGTGTTGGTGAACTGAATCAGCGGCACGGCATTGGCGAGATCCGTAAATGCTTGCAGTGTTACCTGGGGGCGGATGGACTGCATGCCGCTAATATCGACCGGCGTTTGCGGTTTTTGCAGAAGGCCGAAGTCGACCGTCATGCTGTCGGTGCCGTTGTTGTAGACCAACTGCGCGGCGCTGACGCCACGCGCGGCAATTTCGCGAAGGTGATCGTCGAAGACCGCGTTATGTTCGGTGGTGAAGGCTAGTGTGACGTTTTGCTCTCCTTCAGGCAGACTTGTTCGTGTCTGACTATTGTTGAAGTGCTCTAACTCCAGGCCGTTGTTGATCGTCAGCACCAGGTCGTTGATCTGGATGTCGGTATCGTCGAACGTCCAACTGGCGTGATGGTGGACGTACGGCAGCTTTTCGGAAAGAGTAGCGGAAATGGAAGGAAAGGTGCCAGCCGCGGCGGGATTATCTTGGATTCTGCCTTCTAATTGCAGTTCCAATTGCAACGGCTGCCCTTGGCTGCTGCGGAAGATGGCCTGGGCAACTTTCAGGCCTCGGTAGGTCTCTACGTAGAGGTCCTTGTCGATGGTTGCGACCAAGTCTGGCAGCGACTCGGCAAGATCGAAGACGTCGGCAACTTCCGTACCCCCGAGGATATACGGTAGCAGAAAATCGAGATCGTCCGGCCGCGGTAAGAGCACCACGTTGCCATTGACCGTGTAGGTCCCTTTCTGTGTGTGGTCGCCGATCGGTGCCCGCTGGCCGCGAATGCCGTTGGTGCGAATCAAGTTGTCCCGTTTGTTGAGTGTGCACGATTGGAACTCAAACTGCCGTGTGGCCAATTCGGTTGCGTGCTGTGGTCCCAGACCCAGTTGGGTGACATGTCCCATTGTTACCATGGTTTAGTTTCCTTGTTCGAGGACCCAGCACCGAATGGTGAGGGCCGAGGCGTCGATGTGATGTTTCCATGCGTCCGGCAAAACGACCGGGGCGTGTTCGACCGTGCACAGGTAGCATCCGTGTGCGGCCAAGGGGGATTGATGGTGAAAGTGCTGCCGAATCGCTGCCCTCCACGGCAGTAGCGTTTGCTGAGCCGTTTTGGTGAGCGCCCCGTTGCTGACTTTCAGTAGCGTGATTTGAAAGCCGTAGCCGATGTCGCGACTGCGGTTGGTGCCGTTGGTGCCTTCGGTTTCGGTGACCGGCGAAACGATCGCCCCGGCGGTCAGTTGGTTGTCGGCGGGGTTCAGCGGCACCGGCTGTTGGCGAATGTTGGCGGTGGTGAGGCCATCGAGTTCCAGTCCATTGATCTGGCCGACGATGGCATCCCACAGGGTTTCGCTGGTGGCTGGCATGCGTGTTCCTTTACTTGTCGCGGCGGCAGAAGCAGCGCCACTGGGTTTCGAAATGTGCCTGCCGCGTGCTGACGATCGTCCAGGTGCCGCCGCCTGGCCAGGTGATCTTGCCTCCTGGTTTGGGCCGAGCACCATCGAGCGAAACGTCCCACAGCACGAACGTGGCGAGTGTCGATTGCAGGACGACTTCATTGCCGACGCAGGCAAATTCGTCGGCGCGCGGGACGCACTTACGCGCCTTCACGCCGTTTGCCGTGGCGGTGGCATCTTGATAGGTGGCCTCGTCGACGTCGGCGAACGCGGTGTAGCCGTTTTTGTAAAGCTGGTACATCTGCGCGAGGGTCATATGAGTCGCCCTCGCGAGATCGTTTCGCGCGGTCCGGCGATGCGCTCCAGCGCGGCGTCGATGTCGGCCAGTTCCTGGTACAGACTTCGCCGCAGGCCGACATGGTCGACGTGATCGCCGGTACCGGCTGTATTGGGCAGGGCACCAACGCTGGTCGAAGTGAGCCCTGCCAACTGCGAAAGCACCGCATCGCGCCGCGTGAGCAGATCGGAAATAACTTCCGCTGGCGATTTGGTCATGGGGTTACCTGTTGTGAGTGGGAATGGTATTTTTGTCCCCTCTCCCCTGACGAGAGAGAGGACTAAGAATTGTTAGATGCGTACGACGATCGCGTTAAAGCCTTCAGTGCGCTGGGGGATGCCGGCTTGTTGGTAGGCCTGGCGGCGGGCATCGGTTTCGTCGACGGCTTGTAGGGTGAATGTGCGGTCGTCGCTGTTTCGCTTCTTGAGGGTGACGCGATAGGTCTTTAGCGGCGTGTGGCCTGGGTGGTTTTCGCGGAGCCACTTGCCGTACGCTTGGCGCTGGCTGGGCGAGGCGGTGGGTGCCCTGCCCTGCTGGACGTCTTCGCTGGCGGTGGAAAGATCGAGGTCGGTTTCGCTCAGGGCGATTGGTGGCACGGCGGCCGGTGGCGCGGCAGTGAGCAGCGCGGCTTCTTTTTCGGCTACGGCCTTTTCCCGCGCGGCGACTTTGTTTTCGCGATCAAGGAGATAGGCGTCGAGGTCGTTGTGTGCTTCGTGGTTGGTGTTTTTGTTTCTTGTCATGGTGATTGGTTCGCTTGGTGTTGGTTGACTTCCCCTCCGGTCCCTTCTCCCCTGAGGGGAGAGGGTTAGGGTAAGGGGTTGAAGATTGGTTTGGGACGTGAACCGGAAGTAATCTTTCGGTCGCCCTTCCAGGGCTAAGAGTTCATTGGTTTGAAGGACGCTCAGTGTTCTCTGTGCGCTCTGTGGCTTAACTTTTTTGATGTTGGGTAAGCACGCCCAAGAAGACTTGGGCGTGGCACCCGGGGATTTGAGGTGAAGGTTAGGCTGCGGTGTTCTTTTGCACGCAGCGGGGCTCGACGACGGCGACCTGGCCCATTTCGCTGCTCTTGGCTTTGAAGGCGATGTCGCGTTCGAAGTCGTCTTCGTTACCGGCCGGGGCGGTGACCGTTTCCGGGGCCCAGTTCTGCATGTACTTGAACGCCTTGGGGAAGTCGCCGTAGTACCAACTGCTGCTGGATGAAGTGCGGGCCTTCACGTAAGGGCTGGTGATCGGCGCGAGCATGCCGCGGTACGGGTTGTCGTAGGTGCGGGCAGCCTGGTAGCCGACATCGGTAGTGGGCTGCGTTAGCTGCTGCACCTGGGTTGCGTTTACGATCGACAGCGCCGTGTGGAACAACGCCCCAGGGACCACCAGTTGCCGTTTGCCGACGATGATCGGTTCGCCCGTGTCGGGGTCGACCATGTCTTCGAACAGCAGGTCGGCCGCTTCGATCGACTCGTAATCGACCAGCGGGTTCACCTGGAGGTTGTTCCAGTTGTGATCTCCGCTGTTGTTGCCGTAGGTGGCCACCATGCCGCGTCCCTTGCGGTGATAGCGATCGACCAGCCCGAAGATGGTGTCGAGAATTCGCTTCTCCCAGTTGACGGCCAGCCACTCGCTGCCGCGGTCGGCCATGCGGAGGACTTCGCCTGTCTTGTCAAAGAAGATCGCCTCTTTGGTCACCTCGACGATGAAGCCGCGCTTCTCGGTCGGTTGGGTTTCGATCCAATCTTCGCTCAGGCTGACGCGTGGGTAGCTGTCCCCTTCGTGCACGTGCTGGGCTCCGTCTCCCAATTGGCCGACGCCGGGCAGGCGTTCCCACTTGTCGCCGGTCGGTTCGATGGTCACCAGATGCCGCGCGATCATTTCGGGGCGGGTGAAGTGATTCATCAGCTTCTTGTGCATGAAGGTCTGATTGATGTTGGCGAACGCGCTGGTGTTGATGCTTTCGCGAACGAGGTTCACGCCGGTCGGTCGGCCGGCCATCGAACCGTCCCAACTGTGGACGATCTCGTGACCGTTGGATACCAGCGCACAGAAGGCGCGGCGAATCGAGTACTGCGACTCGGTGACTTCCCCTTGGATAATCGCCGTGCAGAGGTCACGTTCGGCACGGTTAGGGGCATGCGATTCATGCACGCCTTGGCGTCGTGCGTTCCGCTTGCGATCGCGCTCGGCCGCCGCGTATTCCCGGCCGAAGGCTTGCCAGTTCAGAAGTCCGTTGAGTGATAGCATGGTGTTTCTTTCTTGTTTTGTGATGTGTGTGTTGTGAACAATCCTGTCCCCTCTTTCCTGAGGGGAATGTTTGGGCTTAGCTGGACAGGCCCAACGCCCAGCCGATGGCGTTGATGTCGACGATCAACTCCGAGGCAGCGCCCGTCTTGTGGCCGACGATCGCTTTCATTTCGGTCGCGCCGCTCAGACTGATTTCAGGGGCGAACACTTCGCGGGCAAAGGTGCCTGGTCGGCGAACGATTTCTCCGCCGATACGGAAGACAACCTGGCCGTAGGCTGCGTCGCCGCCGGAGGGGAGGTACTCGATCTCGAAGGTCGTTTCGCTGCCATCGGCGGCAATCCCCGTATCGAGCGTCTGCTGCGTGGTACCAGCCGAGACTTCGCAGATCCAGGTGGTTCCGCCGTCGATCTTGTAGATGCCCGCGCCCCAGTAGTCGGCCCGCGGACCGGCACCGTCGTCGGCCAGGAAGTTGTCTTCGGTGGGTGCGTTCTGCACGCCGATCGCCAGGACGTTGTCGGTGTTTCCGCCACTGGGGGTGAACTTCAATTGCGATCGCAGAGCGAAGCCATGCTGCGAATCGAACTTGAAGATCTCTCCTTGCGTCGCGAGGAACACACCGTTGTTGTCGGCAGGCGTGGTGCTGCCGGTGGTCAGACGACCGTACCCGCCCCCAGCGGCGTCGGCGATGGTGAGCGCGGCGCTGGCGTTGGTTTTGGTAAGGTCGAGTTCGTTAGGAATTCCGAGAAAGTGCGTGAAGAACTCGGCAACGTTGCGCCAACCGCTAAGCGCGGAATTGGCAGACGTGGTGTAGGTGGTCATGGTGGTTTCTTTCTTGCAGATAACTTGTGAATGGGTTGAACGTCAGAAGCTTTCATCCGGAGCCCCAACGGGGCGACATCGATGCAGCGTGTTGTGAAGCAGGTGTATTGGTGTGTCTGCTATGTCGCCCCGTTGGGGCTACCGATTCCTGTTGGCTTGTCACCAGGGGCTTACACCCCTGGCTATTACATGCCGCCCTTTCAGGGCTAAGACGCGATTTTCCTTACCCTGGTAGGGTCGTAGGATGGCTACCGGCGTCTTCGTCGGATAGCCATCTTGGGCGCTGGAAGCTGGCTATCACCTAAGAAGGCGTAGCCATCCTGCGAGCATTGAGAAAGCACCCTCAAGAAGACTTGGCGTGGTACCCGAGGTTTGATGCGTTACCCTGGCAGATGCAGGCGGGCCAGGAAGTCGTGCTCGTCTTTGGGGGGCTGGTACTCGTCGGCCTCGTAGCTAGTGGCGGCGTGGATGGGGTGGGTGGTGCTTTCGAGAACCGCGGCCACTTCGCCGCCGTCGAGGTACTCGAGCATCGCCTCGCGCTGCTTTAAGGGACGCAGCATGCGGCGAAGCGAATCGCTGGGCGTGATGCGCAGTTCGCGGCAGACCGAGTCGATCAGCTGATCGTGCAGCGATTGAGTCTGTGGGCTGTACGATTCAGTCAGCGGCTGGTCGTCTTTCTCTTCAGGCGAAAGATCGAGCAGCTGCTTTTGCTGCGTGACGATCCGCTGAAGCTCGGCCACGATCGTGGGAAGATCGCTGTCCACGTCGTCGATTGCGTCGAGCACGATTTGCCGCAACGCATCGCGCAGCGAAGCCTCTTCGGATGCTTCAATCTCGCGATCCAGGAGTGGATCGCTGGCCCGTTCGGCGGCTTCCAGCACGCGGAACTTGCCGGGGAATTCTTGCAAAGGAAGTTCGCTCAGCACGCGGCGATACGTTTGCTTGGATCTGGTGTGTGCTGCTTGCTGCTGTTCGAACAGTCCTTCGCTGGTCGCCGGCCGCGTGACGAGGTCGACACTGTTGACCGCGGTGATCCGCTGCACCTGCTGCAGATCGCCGCTGGGGATCGCTTCGACCTGGGCATCGTGGGAAAGGCCGAAGTTGCGGGGGAACTTCTGGGCGCGTTCGACGATCGAAGCGGCCAGCTGGTGGGTGGTGACGTAGTGCAGATCGGCGAACAGTTCGCCATTTTGCATCCGCACGTTCTGCAGGTTGCCGAAGTGAACGTCGATCTCGCGCTCGTCGCCAGGCATCAGGCCGTGATTCAGATAGACGGTCACCCCTTCGTACAACGGCGCGGCCGTAGCGAGGACTTCTGGCGGGTAGATCCGCCCGTTCTTCGATCGATTGCCGCAGATCTTCACGTCGTGAATGATGCCGTTTTCGGTATCAACACGTAGCGGCTGCGTAGTGCTGGCATGGGACATGCGCAGGGGACTCCTTAGGAAAGGTATGGGATTGTGTGTTGGGAAACTCTTGTCCCCTCTCCCCCCAAGGGGCGAGAGGACAGGAAAGTGTCGTAGGATGGCTACCGTCGTCTTTGTCGGATAGCCATCTTGGGTGCTGGAAGCTGGCTATCGCCTAAGAGGGCGTAGCCATCCTACGAGCATTGGAAAAGCACGCCCAAGCAGACTTGAGCGTGGCATCCGGGCTAGGGAGCCTGACGGTCGCGTTTCTCGCGTTCTTCTTCGGGGTCGAGGTCGTACTTGGCGGCTAAGGTGTCTGCCGACATGAGGCCTCGGTCGTACAACTGGGCGTCGACCTCGAACGATTCGCGGCGCTGGCCGATCATCGGGCTGGTGCCGGTGACGATCAGGTTCACGCATTGCCGCAGGTCGTTCCAAGCCAGACCGTAGCGACGAAGGTTCAATCGCCCCAACTCGAAATGGATTCGCAGGACGCTCCACAGCATCCGCTCGTACGCTTTGCACAGCTTCTCTTGCTCGGCTTCAATGCGGCACACGAACGGGCTGCCTGCTTCCAAAATCGAGGCGTAGTTGTTGTTCGAAGCGTCGCCAGAGATCAAATACTCAGGCATGTTCCAGCGAACACCCACGCTCCGCAGGCCGGCTTGCAGCACTTTGACGAAGCCGTCGGACTGAGCGCCCCCCATCGGGCCGGCCTGGAACTTTTTGCCTTTCGTGTCGATGATCATCCCTTCGTGCCAATCGCTACGACGCTCGCTGGCGTAGCGGCCGCTGGCCGAAATGGATTGGCCTGCCGTACCATTAGGCCGCGCGAGACTTGCGCCGATGTGCGTGGGATCGCCAATCCCCAGTCCGCTGCCAGCGCCTTGGACCGCTTCGATGATCATGGCGATGGAAGCCTGAATCGCGGCCCCACGGCTCATGCGGTGGTTGAGTGCGACGGCGTCGGCCAGTTCGGTGACGACCGGGTAAAAGTCGGTCAGCCCGCGCTTCACATGCCGGGGCGTGTTGCTTTTGATATGCACCACGCGGGCAGGCGAATAGAACCGCCACGCACTCGGGTCGGCATTCCACTGAATAAAATAGCCGCGCGGTCGCGAGGCGTCGTGCGGATCGGTGGCGATGCCGTACTTCCAGTTGAGGGGCGTGGTCGTTTCCAATCGACGCTCGAGGTACGCCTTGTCGGCGGGTTCGGTGAGCCAGGCCGGCTCGGCGCGGCGAATGCGAACGCTGCCGGCGTCTTCTTCGAGTACCAGAATGATCTCGCCGTCGACATGCTGCGCGGCACACAGTTGCTGCTCGAAATCGAGTTGCCACTGGTTGTCGTCCAGCAGGTTGCGAATGATTCGCTGCACGTCGGCGATCAATGGTTGCGGCGTATTATGTCCACGGATCGGGGTGGCCTGGTAATCGAACCCGGTCCGCACGATGTAGCTGGTCAGCCCATCGACGATACCGGTTCCGTACGAGCTGTTGGCCAGCGAGCGAGCCGCCCCACGGAGTTCGGCCAGCTGCCACTCGGTACTGAACACCGGCCGCAAATCGCCGTCGGCCCGGTCGGTTGCGATGTCTGGCAGCACCGGCCCCGCTTGCCCGAAGGGAAGTTCCGCGAAGCCCTGCCGCACAGGGGCAGGCTCGGGAAACGATTCTTGAATGACGCGCGGCGGAGAGTGGGAAGTGTTCTCGACCAGCGCTAGTTCCTGACGCAAAAAGTGCGTCTCTAACCGTGCTCGAAGCTGGCTGGCCTCGTGCACGTAATCGGTAGAAGAATGGTTTGCGTGTGTCATGGGAGTGAATATCTTCGGAAAGCGCTTCCGTTAAAAAGTACCACCGGGAAATAAATTGGAAAAAAGTTGAGTGAGCCACCGAGAGGACGGAGGAAGTCGGAAATCTAACCGCGGACCTAGGCGGATGGGGAAAGGGATTGAAATTGTGTTGCCACAGTAATCGCCGTAGGATGTGACGGTGGAATACGAATGGCTGTCCGTGATGGAGAACTCAGAACGATGTCCACGAACAAAGTTTTTCCGCGTCTTGGGACGATGCTCGTTTCCGCGTCGCTGGTTGTTGGATTCTTAACGATTGTTGGAATGGCGCAGGACAAGGGCGTTCCTGACCGACGTGAGTCTGATGAAAGTCAGTTCACTTTACTGAAAGAGCTAGACCGTCGAGCGGCGGAGGCCATTCGCCATGCTGAAATGCCTGACGATCCCAAGAGTGCCTACCAGCTCTCAGGCGACTTGACCTACCAAGTTGTTAAGCAATACCTCGCGGGTAAGCAGTACGATCGAGCGATCGTGTTACAGGAATTGGGACACGAGCCCTTCCCGGATCAATATTTGCGTCTTCGCAATGATTTCATTTTTGGTTTCCTGCGAACAAAGGACGTCGAAAGTCTGCCCCATGTCTTGGCGGTGAACTGTCCGGCGGACCGGATGGGGTTAGGAGAATCGATCGAAAGTGCGTTAACGCTTCATCCCGCCGATTCAACGAAGGGAAAAGGCGTGCGAGTTCTCTGCGATGCTTATGCGATTTCCAAGTCGAAGGAGAATCGCAAGCGGTTGGCCACGGCACTACGGCGCGGAATGGAGCCGCTGGGTATTGCTGCCGAGGATGACGATCAGTTTGTCGCAATGGCTACGAAGTGGCTCGACGAACATAAAACCACGCACGAAGCCAATCCGGACTACCGACTCAAGGCCGGAGGTCCATACACCTTCCGAACTGATATTCCCTTGTTTGTCCCCATCGGTAGCGTCAAAAAGTGGGACGGGAAGACGGTAACTCCACCACTGTGAAGTGACTTGTTGTGGCTCAACTCTTCTTGATCGACGAGCACTAACCGGGCGACGGAAGCTTTGATGTGTTGTTTTGGTCGCCCTTCCAGGGCTTGCGATTTGTGTGGGCGGTCTACCAGGGGCTCACGCCCCTGGCTATTTTCTGCCGCCCTTTCAGGGCTAAGAGGCACGTGGAGACAACGACTCTCGGTGTTCTCTGTGAACTCTGTGAACTCTGTGAACTCTGTGGCTTAACTCTTCTCGATCGTTGAAAGCACGCGCAAGAAGACTTGGGCGTGGTACCCGGCTTAACGTTTCTCGATCGGTGTCGGTTTCGGCACGAAGAGAATTCGAATGACTAATGAGATCAACGCAAGCGGAAAAACAAGATACGAACTGGCCTCAACGCCAATGAGCAAACTTGAGACGCCCACGATGGAGGGTATTGGTGCTAACAATAGAAGGTCCCAGCGTGTGAATCGGCAGATTCCGCGATATTGCAGATAACACACGAGTGGGAGCAATCCAATTGTAAACCATGTGAGGTGAAGCCAACTTTGGTCAGGCGTTACTGTATTCTCAACAAACACGGCGAAATAGTTTGCCACTTGGAAAAGTACGTAGCCAACTCCGACGTCGATCATCAGTTGCAGGGCCGGGAATTCTTTCTCAATGCTCATAGGATGGAGAACTAAGGTGTTCGAGAACGTGGTTTGGATTCGTAAAGTTACTGTTCTTGCACCGCGGATGGCATGAGCCAATCTTTGGCCCACCGGGAGAGGAAAATCAACAGCATCATGACGAACATGATGTATTGATCGCCATAGAAGTAAACGACCACGGCGAGGACGATCGGGATCGGCAAGGCGAACAGTGCGTCCCACTTGTCGAAGTTGCCCACGCCGCGTAATTGCATGTAGCATAGAACAGGCACCATTCCGATCGTTCCCCAGATGGGATACATCCAGCGGGCGCTGGGCGTTACCGATTCTTGGATGACGCCTGCGATCGATAATCCGACGACGGCCAATAGCGTCGCGAACAGGGCATCCAAAAATAGTGTCCCGATTGGATATTTCTGCTGAAAGTTCATGGGGATGATGTCAGAGGCAAACAGGATGATATGCGGCGCTGCCAGTGGGCAACGAGTGCGTCCTCTAACATAGGGATCGCGCTGCCAGCTTTCAAATACATTTTCAGCAAGGAATTCTTCTTTCGGTGTTCTCTTTGAACACTGTGGCTTGTTCTTCCTTCTGTGTTGAAAGCACGCCCAAGCAGTCTTGGGAGTGGCTCCCGGATTCGTTTGATTCTTTCTTCTCTTATCCACGCCTATCTGCGCAGGTCCGCGGTTCTTAGTTCTTGGTCGCTGGTACCTGGTTCGCCCCTCACCCTAGCCCTCTCCCCTGAGGGGCGAGGGGACAGGAATTGGTTGCATCGAGTCGCCGTTTGTAGCGCGCGACGGTGTTGTAGCTGGTGCCGACGATGCGGGCGATGTTTCTCAGGGCGTAGCCTTCGCGTAACAGTCGTTCGATGCGCATTGCTTTGGCGTGTTCCAGGTTTCTGCGGTTCATAGGGTCGGTCCTCCTCCGTTGTTGATGTGGGCTAGTAGACGCAATCCGAGTTCCAGGGCGTCGGGGCCGTCGTCGTGGGGGCCGCAGGGGAACTCGCGGAGTTGCTCGACGAGTAGCTTTGCGCCGCGGCTGTTTTGTTTGAAGTGCAGTTCGCCGCGGGCCAGGTACGGCGTGAGCATCGCCCGGATGCGGGACGTTTTGTTTTCGGTGTTGGTCGAAGGGAAGATGTTCAGGTCGAGCCCGCGGTCGAAGGCCAGCGGTTTGATCATGTGCACGAGCAGCTCTTGAAACTGGTTGGCTTCAATGATCAGCCCGATCGGCCGCGTGGCGACGGCGACATCGGTGATACGCTGGGCAATGCGGCTGAGGTCGAGCCGTTCGATGTGGGCGTCGATGTAAACGTGCCCTGGGCGGCTCACGCACAAATCGACGATCGCGGTGTAGTCCGCCTTTTCGTTCCTTCCCTTGGAGGGATCGACGGCCAGCACGCGAAACCGGATTTCGTTTTGCGGCGGCCAATCATGGAACCAGAAGTTCGGGTACTGAAAGTAGTAGCCAGCGAACTCGGCCCCTTCGCTATCAAGGAACTGGGCGAGCATCTCCTGCTGATAGGCCCGGTCTCCCACCTCTCGGCGTAATCGTTCCATCTCGGCCGCCGTCACCAGCGGGTTGTCGGTCGAGGGACATTGCCACGAGCGATAGTTGACCGGATCGACCAGGGCCAGATCGAAGCGATCTTTCACCCAGTTCGGTCCGTTGGGAGACGTGAGGAACAGGGACCAGCCTTGCTTGTCGACCAACGCCGGCCGCAGCGCTTCGCGCCACGTATCGACCGAGCCGAACGCCGCTTCGTCGTACACGACGCCATCGAGACCATCGCCGCGGAGGCTGGCCGGCGAAGCGGCCGTGCGAACGGTCACGCTGCCTCCGGTGCTTAGCTGGATGCGGTGATCGGTTTTGTGGTATTCGAAGCCGGAACGCGCGAAGCACTTGATCAAGTCGCGCTCGATCTTCTGCGTGATGACAAACGTCGGCGCGACCCACCAGATGTTGCCTCCGTCGAGCGCCCCCTTGAGGTGCTGTGGATGCTGCGGATCGGGGTGCCCGTGACCCTTGACGCAGGCCGGCAAGCCAGCACCCGTTTTGCCCCAGCGTCTTCCACAGATGGCCGTTTTGTGGCGATGCGGATCGCGGATCAGTTGCTGTTGGTGCGGTAGTGGTTTAGGAAGTCGGATCAGCCGGGTCTGGTCGCGGATACTGTTCTTCTTCGCAGCTTGAACCTTCGTGATGCGACTGCTGAGCTTGTTCATGGGCCTTGTTATCAAAAAAGGTTTCGTCTTCGCGGACAATCACCGCGTTGGTGGTGTTGTCGTTGTTTTCCAGGGCTTTACGCTGCAGCGCGATCAGTTCGAGCTCGTGCGCGTGATCGATGACGGCGCGAATCTCTTTGGCGGCCGTCAGGCGAACTTTCGGGTCGACGTCGTCGTCATCGGCGATCTGCTGGGGAACGTTAAGGGCCAAGTCGTATGCTTTCTGGGTGATGTGGTAGCCGGGTTTCTTGGTGATGGCCGTAGTTGGGGGGGAATCGAGTGGCGCGAAACAGATCATGGGAAGTCTCCTGTTTGTCGGGTTGAGTTGCGAGTACGTGCCGATGGGGATTAGACACCGAGTTCACCGAGAGAATGAAAGTCGTAGGATGTCTACCGGCGTCTTCTTCGGATAGCCATGTTGGGACGCTGGAAAATGGCTATCGCCTGGGAAGGCGTAGCCATCCTACGAGCATGGGGAAGGTACGCCCAAGAAGACTTGAGCGTGGTGCCTGCGGCTTTTACTCGGACGCTTGCGACTGGCAGGCCGAGGCCATTTCTTGGAACTGTTGGCCTTGCGTTTTCAGGGCGGTTGAGACTTCATGGAGCGAGCGGCAGAGCTTTTCGTTTTTCTCTTTGTCGTTGGCCTCGATGCGGTCGATGATCCCTTCGTAGTGGCGCTGGGTGGTCAGGTCTTTGGCGTCTTGCCGCTTATCGAGTCGCGGGCGTTCGACCTTGACGTAGTAGTAAATCAGCCACGCCATGAGGCCGCTCGAACCGAGGGACGAGATCAGCGTGCCGAGCACGGTGTTGTCGGTCACGGCCAGTACAGCCAAGGCCGCCGAGAAGATCGGCGTGGCGAGGTATACCAGCACGTTGGTCAGCGTAGCGGCGAGTTGCTCGCCGAGTGTGGGAATGGTCATTGGTTGTGTTCCATGGGTGTTGGTGATGTCGTTGGCTGCTGGGTGGTGAACCAGTAGTCGATCAGCGCGGCGAGGATCGCTTTCACGGCCAGGCCGAGCAGCCACCAGGTAAGGGGCGAAAAGCCCAGTTCGCGGCGGAAGCGTGCATCGCGAAAGATACGGTTGACGTTGGTCGCGCGGTGCGTGCTTGTGAGTTCGTGCGGCCAATGCTCGAGGGCTGCCTCGATGACGCGGTCGCGAAAGTCCGCGGGAAAGTGCCCAAAGCGGCGGGCCATGTGGGCCTTGGCTTGGGTGGCGAACGCACGTTTGCGACGCTCTGCACGCGTGAGTTTTCGTTTAATGCTGACCAAGGATCCGCTCCTTCGTGGTCAGGCCGATCACGCGGCGGACGATTGTGTCTCCTTCGATCACCAGAAACGTCGGATATGCGCTAACGCCATAGCGGCGAACGAGGTCTTGCCGCGACGCGTCGACCACGTAGATGGTGTGACCTTGCTGGTGCAGTTGATTGGCCAGACGGTGCATCGGCCGGCAATAGAGGCAGTCGTCGCGGGTGAAGAAGTAGATGATCGGCTCGGTGTGAGTTTTGCGCGCGGCCGGGATGTTCGACGCCGGCAGTTCGATCGGGCGGTTGGCCTGGGTTTGACCAACATAAAGCCAGGTGCTGCCGGAAAGGAGACCGATGCCAAGGATCGTGTTGAGGAAAATGCGTTTCATGAAGTTTGTTCCGTTTAGGTTTCGCGTTGTGAAATAAAATCTTGTCCACTCGTCGCTGCGGGGAGAGGGGACAGGAATTACACCAGGGCGTCTTCAGGGAGGAGCAAGCTGGCGCGGGGTGCGTAGCAGCCGTAGCTGCGGATTGCGTGGCTGACGTAGCTTTCGGTGTCGTAGCCGTAGCCAGCGTCGCCCCAGGTGCCCCAACTGTTGGCGTACTTCAGCACGTATTGGCCGTCGCGTTTCATGGGGCGAACGGCGTAGATCGCGTGCCCTGCTCTGCCGTAGTAGACCGGCTTCCATTGCAAGAGCGCGCTGAAGAGTTCGTCGAACGAACCGATCTCGTTCCACTCGGTGAAGCGAAACCGGGCCGCTGTCTCTTCCCAGCCGCTGGGCAAGGTACCGCTCCACTGGTTTTCAGGCCACACATGCTCGCCGTACGCGGCGCGGTTTTCAGGCGTATCCAACGGAAGAACGCCGATCTCGCTGATCTGCCGCATGTTGGCATCGAGGGTCGAGCCACCATTTTTAGAGCCGACGAACTTGAAGACGCTCAGCGGCGAAAGGAGCACGCAGCGCCGCGCGCTGACTGCCTTGTTGCGGACGTACTCCAGGCAACTGGTCGACGAATGGGACGCACACGAACCGAGCGTCTGCCGCTTGATGCGGGCCACATAGCGTTCGGCTAATGCATAGTCGTGCTCGGCCAATAGTTGGTCCCATTGGCTGCGCGGGATGACGTTCTGCTCGTTGGCGAACAGTTCAAACGTGCTGCCAAACGTATTGCCGCGCGTCAGGGCATCGCCGCGGCCGGGTTGGTTGAGGAATTTTGTGTTCATGTCGATCACCGATTTTGGGTCGATTGGGGATGAGGGATTAGCCACAGAGGACACAGAGTTCACAGAGAGAAGTTGTTACAGGAGATCATTTTGCCTATTCATTTCCTCCCTCGGCGTTCTCTGTGGGCTCTGTGGCTAAACTCTTCAGGTTGTGGGAAAGCACGCCCAAGCAGACTTGGGCGTGGTACCCGGGGTGTGGTGCGTTACTTACCGCCGTGTTGTTTCCACAGGTCGAGGACCTGCTGCTTTGTTTGCGGCAATGGACCGCTGTAGAGGAGCCTGGCGAGCTTGCCTTCAGGCGTGAGCGTGCCAATGTGCAGACTGTCGCCGGGGTAGGCCTCGGTGAATGACGCGGCTGCCGTATGGTTGGCTTCGTAAGCGCGATAGACGGAACTGCCCCACGCGGTATCGTTTTGCAACTGGGCGAGTAGCGCATCGCGATTGGGGGTAGCGGTGCTGCTTTCGGTTACGGTGACGACGGCTCGCGGGCCAGCGGTCGGCGCAAGTAGGTTGGAGTCGAGCGAAGGTAAGCCGTGGGTGGCGACATGCCAGACGACTAGACAGGCCATGATCGGCGGCACCACGCGGTTGACTACTTCTCGCATCGCAAAACCTTTCGACAGATGAGGTCTTTGAAAACCTGGTCGGTACGCTCGGCCAGGTCGGCGTTGTTGTCACATGCATCGCGGGCCACGTGATAGGCATCGATCAGCGGCGTAGGGTCGTTGGTGTCGCGGTTTCGCCAAGCAAATTGCGGCATGCGCGGCAAGCGGCTGGCGATGCTCGACCAGTTGGCGGCGACCAGTAGCACGCCGCACGCACCGAGGCCGCCGAGGGTGAGGATGGTTGGGTGATCCATGGTTAGTTCTGCGGTACGAGGTGCGGATTGTTGGCGATGGCGCGCTCGCGGAGGATTCGTGCGCCTTGTTCAAGACTGCCGAGGATTCCCTGATCGAGCCAACCTTCAAGGAAGTTGGGCACGTTGGGGATATCGATCGGGGCGATGTACTGGGCGTACGCCGCGCGGCCAGCGGCGAGCTCCATCTCGAAATGTTGTTCGTCGCCGACGAACGTTTCGGCCAGGTGCTCGACGGCCTGACCGATCTGGCCGGCGAGGATCATTCCTTCGACGGCGGTGAATTTGCCATCAGCGATCGCGTTTTGATACGACTCGCGAATGGCCAGGACGTGTTGGGCTAAATGCCCCATGACTCGCTCCTTTAAAATGGAGTAGGTGAAGAAGAAATCGACGGTGCCGAGAAAGATTCCTGCCGTGCAGACGTGCAAACTTACAGATCAGGAATTGAGAAGGTCACCAGCAAAGACAAACGCTGCAGCGAATGGTGAAAGCGTGACCCGATTCATCGGCCGTCAGAGATACTGCCTGCGGGAAGCGTTCCCGAGTGAGATATAGATTACCTGCCAGTGTGTACTTATGTACAGGCATAGTGGGATGTTTTTTCGAACTTTTTAAATCGCGAAAAACGCCTGAATAATAGGGTTTGTAACTAGACTTAACGACGCGCGTGGGGTGTTGGATTTTGGGTGAATTGGAGTCGTTGGGAGGTAGGTTCTTAACCGCGGATGACGCCGGAGAATTAGTCGTAGGATGGCTACCGGCCTCTTCGTCGGATAGCCATCTTTGGGCGCTGGAAGATGGCTATCGCCTAGGAAGGCGTAGCCATCCTACGACGCGCTGGGTAAATGTTTTAGAATCGCATACTGGTCGGTCGATGGGAGCATTCAGAAGAGAAAGGCAAGCGTGCAGGTAACTCAGGCCAACAGTTTCGATGGCAATGGCGAGGCGCTGGTAATCGTCAATCAGATTGCTGCGGTGGTAGATGAGATCTTGCCGGGCGAACCTCCGTTTGGTGATCGAGAAATCCACGTGACGCTCGACGATCGCAAACGCGCCGTTCCGCATGTTCGCTGGGAGAAACAGGATCACGCCGCCGACGTTTATCGAATCACGCTCAAGGGGAAAGCGGATGCCTGGTATCAGGTGATCTACGAAGGGTTCTGCCGGACGCTGCCCCTGGCACCGGGGAACCTACGAGGTGTCCGCAAGGAATCGCATCAATGGCAAGAGCTGGCGTTTCAGTTGTCGCACGAACTGACGCACGTGAAACTGGGACCGGCCCGCAGTAATTTGCCGTTGGAAGTGCTGGCGACGTCCGTGTCTCTGGAGACGCTGCACCGGCTTGAATCGGTATGGAAAAAGCAGCCGCCGCGCATGAGCCAGGGGACATACCGCGCGAAGCGATCCTTTCGCGAGTTTCACAATGCGCTGGTGGATCACGCGAACGAAACGCTTCCGCGAGGTGATGACTTTGGGCCTTCGCTTCCTGCGGGGGCAGACAAAGAAACATTACTGAAACATTGGCGACGGCATGTCGACGCGCTTCCGCTGTGGGACCTGCGAAGTCGAGCGTGGCAGATGCTTGCCGCGGACTGGCTGCTGGACGAATGGCGAGCGGCCCAGCGGCAACGGGAGGAACTGATTGGTCTGGCGGTGCATACGTTTCCGTCGGCCTGGGACGATCGGACCTACCGCGACGACTTGCCGCTGGTTAGCGACGTGGTGCCCCTGTGGTGGCCGCAGTGGATGCGGTAGAGAACGCACGCCCAGGCAGACTTGGGCGTGGCACCCGGGTCTCTTCTCCGATCCGCGTCTATCTGCGAAACCCACCGGGGCGTGCCACTGGCCTCTGGCTAGTGCTCTTTCGACGGGAACGAGAATGGTGACCACTTGCTTGCTTCGCACTGGCCAGAGGCCAGTGGTACACGGCGTAAGCTGGGGGGCGGAGGGTGGTTGTTGCGTGTTTCCTACCTGTGAGCGCGCAAAAAAAAGTGGCGTTTACGTACATAACGTAAACGCCACTTGATGTTTTCCAGGAATCAGTGGTGTGATTCCGCGTAGGGGCGATTAGTAGCGACCGCCACGGCCACCGCCGCCGCCGCCACCACCACCGTAGCCGCCGCGGCCACCGCCGCCGCCACCACCGTAGCCGCCGCGACCACCGCCGCCGCCGCCACCGTAGCCACCTCGGCCACCGCCGCCGCCACCACCGCGATTTTCGCGTGGCTTGGCTTCGTTAACGGTCAGAGCGCGACCGCCCTGCATCGATTCGTGCAGACCATCGATGGCTGCTTGTGCATCAGCATCGGAGCCCATTTCGACGAAGCCGAAGCCCTTGCTGCGACCGGTGTCGCGATCGGTGATAACTTGTGCGCTTTCGACCGTGCCGTACTGGCTGAACATTTGTTCCAGATCGGAGCTGCTGATGTCGTAACTAAGATTTCCGCAATACAGTTTTTTACCCAAAGTTTGAACTCCCATTGAGTACCAGGCAGTGGCGAAAGCCGCGTCCCGAATGAAATAAGAAAGGTGGTTGATCGTTCAACCTACCAGGTGGTGCGGGCGAATGAGCGTCGGGGACCTACCCTCAGAGAAGGGGTGCAAACGTAATCACGATCGACTGACCAACCGCACGAAGTATAAGCTTTCTGTGAACAGATGGATAGGTCTATCTGGGGAAAGCGGAAAAGGTTTCGCGACTTCGAGCTTCGATAAGGGTTGGCAGCCCCCAATAAACACACGCCACGCCCGCGCCCAGGCAGGCATGACGACCCATTCTAACGCTATTTCACCTCGATGACGACCTTTTCACCAGATCGTTGGGCCTGACACGCTGGTCGTCCCGGTCGAGTCCAGCGGGGATCTGGCCGAACGGCATACAGCTCTTCATCTCCTTTCGCGGCAAGTATTTGGGAGCGTTGATCTTGGCCACTGGTTCTGCCACCGCGGGCCTGGACGTTGGGTTGTCGCAAATTTCGTGATAGATTGCGACGATCGCACTCGCGGTACCGCTATTGATCGAGATCGCCAAAGGCGGCGTGATATTCGATTCCACTCGACGAAGAACCGGTATGACCTCAGAGTTCAAGACCTACCCGAAGCTTTCCATCGTTAACGAACCGGTCGTGTACGTCATTGACCCTTGGAAGCTGGTAGCAACCGAGAAGAAGGTGGTACTCGAACCGCTGCCGGTGCCGTGGCGTGGGATACCAATTATATGTTGTCTTTTCATCGCCTTCTGCGGGCTGTTGTACGTGCCGGTTTGGGTGTGGGGCGAGCCTGAGAGTCGCGGTGGGATCGCCATCCTCTTTGCCGCATTCGCCGCGTTCAATTGCATTCTGATTTCGACGCTCGTTTACCATTCGTACCGTTGGGCACAGAAGAATGGTCCGCCGATATTGATTGATCTGATCGACAACACGTTCTCCGTTGCCCAGCATCAGCTGTGCGTGCCGCTGGATCAGGTCGCTTACCTGGAAGTACGTAACGACATGCCAGACGACCAGGGCAATTATCGATTCGAGGATGGCACCTCGGAACTGATCCTGGTTGTGCGCGGGGAAGAGGGGCCGAAGCGTTATCCGCTGATTGATTGCTCAACGAGTGAACATTACGACGCGCTGGCCCGCGAGATCGCCCAGCTGAAGATCGTGCCGGTGAAGCGGGTCAAAGGAGTGCGTGGCAGTAAACTGGTCTACGAGAAGTGGCTGACGCCGCAGCCTGATCACGAAGCCGAAATGACCGGTGACCATCCTTAGAAAGTTAACCCAATCGACATAATCTCAGCAAATGGTAAGCGGCTCGACCTGCAAGCAGATGGCCGATCGGATGAAGACTTCTGCCACCGTCGAACGCATCAGGCCATGAGATCGGTTTCCATTGAGTATCGAACATGAATACCCATCGTTCCCACGTGATTACTCGGATTTGCCTGCTGCTTGCCTTTGTGTGGTTGGTTCTGTTCAACGCGGCAGTCGCTTTTTGGGCGTGCGTTCCGCAACCATATAGTTGGCCTTTGCTGGCCGGTCATGCGTGCACGTTAGGGGTGGTGGTCGGCGGCGTTTCCCTTCCGCATTGGCTGCGATGGTTTTTGTTTGCCGGCAGTATGTTCTATTTTCGGTACGCCACGATCCAGAATGAAGGGGGATCCGATATATCCCCGCACATGCTCATCTTGGCAATTCCAATCTTGGCAACCGCCGTGGGAACGGTTTTGCTCATGTGGGTCACGTCGCTACTGAAAGCCGAGCCGGTCGTACGTATGCCACAATTTTCGATTCGCCAGATACTGCTTTTGATGGCGGGTATCGGGTTCGCTCTGGCCGCCTGGCTTCCTTACGTGTCGGCCATGCCGGTTATCGTTCAGAGGTTCAAAGAATCACCAACGGCATTTTACATTCATGAAATGATAGTACTGGGCAGTGTGGGACTAGCCATTCCGCTTACGGCGAAAACGTGGTGGGGAAAACTCATTGCCGGGATCATCACGGGCGTATTCATCTACAGCATTCCGAATTCTTCCCCTTTCGTCGAATTGCGAAATACCCGATTTTGGGCCAATTACGAGGCTATCGGATCCTTGCTAGAGCTTTACATGATGGTTATCGCGATCGTCGCATTGAATATTTACGTCGCCAGCTGGGCTGTTCATAGTCTGCAACCCATCAGGCCGATGGAAGAAGCCGAGGCAAATGTCAGCGAACCTGGTTCGAACTGACCCAGCATGATCGCACGTTTACCAGGCACCTGCTTCGAAACGAGAAAGCCATGCCCAGATCGCACGGGCATGGCTTCCCCTTTGCAGTTTGTAAGTTAGCTTAGCGGCCAATTTCTACCGCATGAACGTGATGCCCTGGGGCAACAGGTGGCGTCGGGGGAGTGATCTCCTCGACGTATTCGTACTTCACCAGGGTGCGTTCGCGGATCTCTTTCTGCAGCAGCATTTCATATTTCAAATGCTCGGCTCGCAGCTGGCGAACTTCTTCTTGCAGGGCCTTACGGGCAGCAATGTCACGGGCCAAGGTCGCTTCCAACTCGGCAACGTGGTGGTGATGGTCATCCTTATGAATGACGATCGCGGCCGGAGCGGCCGTCACGGCGACCGGAGCGCGGTAGGCTCCGCGAATGAAAATGTCGTCGTCGTAGCCGTGGTAGTAATCTTCGTACCAGTCCTGCGCGGCGGTCTGCAGATCGTCCCCGTCGCTGACGACTTCCGCGACGATCCGCGTGCGGTCGAACGAAGTGGAAGGGTACTCGTGCCCGACCATCGTCTTCCAAGGATTGGCAACAGCAAGACCAGGCAACAGCGCGACGGTCAAAACGGCAAGGGTTAAGCGATAACTCATATCGTGGACTCCTGTGTGAGTTGTGATTTGGTATGGCTTAACCAGTGCAAAGAAGATGCCAAAACTTGAAGGACATACGATTGACGAAGGTAGTGCGGTTTAATTTCACCGCAAATGCTGGTGTACGGCGTCCATTTTTTGCGAGTTGCAAATCGGGCGAATGGGCATTGTGCAGCGGGCGAGTTCGCGTAGAATCCAATGCTTGCCGGTAGCCATTAATGACGACCGTAAACTAGAAAAATGCATTTTTAGGCAGAATAATTCGCTCCATGACGCTTCAAAATCGACGACAGTTCCTCCAGACGTCTGCCGCTGCTGCTACGGTCGCGGCGACTCCCCTCTTTCTGAACGCGACTGACAAATCGGGCACCAAGCCGCTGCGTGTCGGTTCGGGCGAGTATGTTTACGAGTGCCAGCACGGCTGGGGCGAGCTGCCCAGCAGCATCCAATGGGGCGCGACGCACGACGTGGCGATCGACGCGGAGGGCCTGATTTACATCACGCACCAAAGCCCCGCCAAGGGACCAATGGACGCGATCGTGGTGTTCGATGCCGACGGCAAGTTTGTCCGCTCGTTCGGCAAAGAGTTCCACGGCGGCGGCCATGGTTTGGATCTGCGAAATGAAAACGGGCAAGAGTTTCTGTACCTGTGCGATGTGAAGAACCGCCAGGTGGCCAAGCTCGATACGGCCGGCGAAATCGTCTGGACCAAGGGCTTTCCTGTGGAGTCAGGCAAGTACGAAGGTGCTGGGAAGTACAGCCCAACGAACGTCGCCCTTTCGCCGGATGGTGGCTTTTACATTGGCGACGGGTATGGTTCGAGCTATGTGCATCAGTTCGATGCCAACGCGAACTGGGTTCGTAGCTTCGGCGGCCGTGGTAGCAAGCCGGGCGAGCTCAACTGTCCGCACGGGCTGTATGTCGACACGCGTCCTGGTCGCGAGGTTTCGCTGTGCGTGACCGACCGCGCGAACAACCGTCTGCAGTACTTCACGCTCGACGGCAAGCACCTGAGCTACGTCGACAACCTGGTTTATCCATCGTCGCTCGACATTCAGGGCGAAGTGATGCTGGTGGGCGAACTGGACTCGCGTCTGACACTGCTCGACAAAGAGAACAACGTGCTGACCTACCTGGACGACGATGCCGAGTGGCGTAAGACGGTCAACGCCAACGGCCGCAAGGTTCGTCAGAATCGCGACCAGTGGATCGCCGGTAAGTTCGTCCACCCCCACGGCGCGACGTTCGATGCCGACGGCAATATCTACCTGGCCGAATGGGTCGTCGGCGGACGCGTTTCGCTGCTGAAGAAGGTCGGCTAAACGCCAACCATAAATAATCAAATCGATTCGTTGGATGGCTACACCTTTCGAGGTGATAGCCATCTTTCGTATCAGGCCTCTCAATCAGGCAAAAGAATCGTGATGATCGCCTTGGTGAATTCTTCTATTACTTGCCAAGTTATTAGCTGGTATTGCTTGACATAAGAAATGGTAACACTTTAATGGTGCCTGAACTTACCAGAGAAAGAGCCATACGAAAGAGGCTACCCCATGTTGCGACTATCGATTCTCGCCGCCGCCGTATTTATCGTCCTTATCGGTATCTACGTTGTCGTTCAGGGTGTTCTCAAATTGAATAACGTGTCGGCGACTGATACGCCAGCGAGTACTAAGCGAGATGGGGTAGTGTTTGCCGTCGTCGGTGTTCTACTTGTGTTGGTGGGGATCGCATTCGGGTTCTTTGCCGACTCGCTCTTGATGCCTTAGATTCGTAGGATGGCGACGCCGTGTTAGGTGATCGCCATCACCCGTCGGTGGCTGCTAATTCGATTCCGCTTCCTCTTCCGACGCAGGGGGTTCATCGGCCAGGGCCCAGGCCAGCGTGTCGTCGATTTCCTTCTTGTCCCACTTCCACAGGCGGTGGATGTAGGTGTGGTTACGCTCTTTCCAGAGGGTTGCAATGCGGTGGGCGGCGGCGTGGTCTTTGAACTCGCGAGCAAACTGCAGGGCCAGGTTCTCGGCGTAGACATCGGGTGAACGTTCGCAGAGGCCGACCATGCCGCGCATCATGCGGTCTTTGTCGAAGCCGGCCTCTTCGACGAGCCCTCGCCAGGTGTAGAAGATATAGATCAGCCGTCCGACTTCGGCGTACAGGATATCCCCTTCGATGCCGCCGATATGGTCGGCCACCTTGGCGGCGAGTGCTTCGGAATCGCCGAGATTGCCACCCCAGCGCGGCAGCTTCGACATGGCGGCTTGTTTCCAGATGACATGGAACGTCGGGGCTTCCTTTATGGCGCGGTCGAGGTACGGGTCGAGCCGCGCGTCGGGCCAGTTCTGATAACGGGCAATCACCACCAGTCGCGAGAAGACTGCCGGCGGAATGTCTTCACGATCGAGCATCGGCTCAATCGTCTCCCAGCTCTTTTGCATGTACGTTTCCAGCGTTTCCCATGCTTCGGGGGCGACCTTGTACGCCGCGCTCTCGCCGCGGGCCGCGGTACCCATCGAGTAATATTTGCTGGCCAGCGCCAGGCGAATGACGTCGTTGTCGGGGTGCTCTTCAACCAACTTCTTCAGGTACTCGATCTGAGCCAGGTCATCGCGTGGTTCGTCGCGAAAGTTGGCCACTCTGCCGACCAACTCGGTGTAGGCGGTGGTCAGCTTGTTGTCGATGATCGGGTCTTCGCGATGCTTCCACCGCTCGCCGATTCCTTTGATTACGTCCCAACGTTTCTGGGATAACACCGAATGCAGGATCGAGTGGGTGCGATAGTACGACGCGCGGAATTCTTTGCGGTCGAGTTCATGCACGACGACGCGGCCGCCGGGACTTTGCTCGATGATCCGCTGCGTGTTGGGTGCCGGCAGCAGCATCACGTACGGATCGTAAGGACGCGGCACGGTGATCTGCGTGGTGTGTTCGGGAAACCAGACACCGCACACCTCGGCCCCGCTCCACGTGGCGATCCAGAGATAGTTGGCCACGTCGGGGTTTTCGAGCGTATCGATCCGGGCATCGGTTAGCCACTGCTGCGTCGCGAAGCCAAGCATATTGCCGGCATTCGAAGGCCCTATCCAGTATTCGCATCCGCAGAACACGCAGAAGATGCCTGGGCCACCGACGATGTTGGGGGGATTGCGATAAGGAAGATCGGCATGCCCCTCCCCTTCCGGCGTTTCCCAAATGACTTCATTGATCTTCTCGTCGGCGCGTTCGATTACCGTCGCCCAGCAGTCTTGGCCAAAGTTGCACACGCGCACGCGGCAATCTTTATCCAGGATCGGGTCGGCCCGCATGTCGACCACTTCCCCTTCCGGCGTCACGATCATTCGCTGACCGCGCACGCCTGAGATAAACATCAACTGGCTATCGAGCGAGAAGCCGATGTCGCCGATCTTCCAATCCATCTCGGCAAACGTATGCAGCAGTTCGCCGGTATCGGCCAACCACACTTCGACAAACTTCCGCTGGTTGGCAAAGGCCACGTAGCGGCCATCGCGTGACATCTTCAGCACCCCTTCCATTGCCTGACCGGCCGCGGTGAACTCGGCCAGCTTCGAAGAGCCGTTCAAGTTCCAGGTCGAGAACTTCTTGTCGCGCTGGATGAAGACCATCCGCGCGCCATCGTCGGAGATGTCCATATACTCTTTGTGCCGCATCGGCGTGCGAAACATGCGGACAATATCAAACTTCGGTGCCGGCACCTTCTGCGAAAGCCGGTCGACGATGTCGATGATTTCCTCAGTCGTTTCCTGCTGAGCAAATAGCGACACGGGGGATAGCGCGATCGCCAGCAGCAGTCCCACGCAAGAAAGCAGGCGTAACGATTTCATTAAAAAGTCTCCGGTAAAGAATCGACCAGCAGCAGAAGCCGAACGGCAGCAGGCTTCTTGCCAGAGGTATTTTAGAGTAAGCACATGGAGGTTGAAACCTTTAAATGAGTGTGGCATCGCTTCGGGGCGAAGGAGGGGCAATGGGGCGATTCGATGAGTCATGAGGTTCTTTCGTGATGACATGGAAGACTGACGATATATGTGACAATTGATTCGCGGCTTGTGCATACGTTTGTTACGATGTGGAGTGTTCGTTTTGATGGATCGGTTTGGGCGGGAACAATACCTTGGTGCGATTCAATCCAATGATTGGCAGCCGGCGAGGAATTTCCCTGGTCGAAACGCTAGTGGTGCTGGGTATCTTGGGGCTACTGCTGGCGATTCTGCTGCCGGCGGTACAGGCCGCTCGCGAGTCAGGCCGGAAGCTAACTTGTCAGAACCATCTGCGGCAGATCGTGCAGGGCATCGCCAATCATGAATCAGCCAAGGGGGCGTTACCGTCGCTGTACAACAACACGGCGTACCCTCAGCCGCGTGCGATCACGGATGAGTTCCACTTCCATAGTTGGCGATCGGCGCTCTTGCCGCAGATCGAACAAACGTCCCTCAACGATCAGTTGGACCGATCCCTGTTCGCGACCGATCCCGCCAATCAAGCCGCGCTAAACGTGGAAGTGCCGATCTTTTTGTGCCCCTCCTCGATACCTGCCAGCCGCTTCGTGCCAGATATCTACGGTCCGCCGGCAGTCGCTGACACGCTTTCGCAGCAGATCATCGGCACGGCCGCACGCAGCGACTACGAGGTGATCGGAGGTGTTTCGTACAAGCCGTCGGGGACCATCGATTTGCAGCACGTCAAGTTTGGTGCCTGGGGGGAACCGCGATCGTACAGTCCGCTACCAGCAAAGAATGCCTATCGCAAGGCGCGACTGCGCGACCTGAGCGATGGCCAGTCGAATACGCTGCTGGTTGCCGAACGTGCCGGTCGCCCAGACTGGTATCGCAGAAGCAAGCCGGTGGATGTCTATCCCTACGAGGTTCCGAACAGCGGCATGGATCATCACCAGGCTGCCTGGGGCATCAGCACGCACTTTTGGTGGCTGATCTTATGGCACGAGCAAACAATCAACGAAAGCAATTCCAACGGCATCTACAGCTTTCACGCCAGCGGAGCCAACGTCGGCCTGGCCGATGGCTCGGTCCGCTTTCTGCCAGAGACGATCGACCAGGAATCGTTGAACGCGCTGATAACGCGTTCAGCAGGCGATGTGGTTTCGCTGGACTGAGGTGCTGTCGTGGACTTGTCTGACTCGTTGTTAACGCCAGCCTGTGGTATGCACTTCCTGCCGGCGATCCCACAGGTTCAGCCTGATGGTCCGCTCTTCGTCCATCATCTTCCGCACGCGGCACAGCACGCACGGCATGATCACCTTTCCGCCGCAGCCGGGGCAGCGCTGGTAGCTCAGGTTTTCGTTCTGCAGTGGGTGGACGCCGTCGCGGATTTTCCGGGCCGTTTGGCAGCCAATGTGAAACTTGCGAACGATCGTCCGCAGGCTCATGCCGTCGGCAAACGCATCTTCGATCGCGTGAACCTGCTGGGGCGTGTTGGTGTAGTTTCGCATGGTGGTTTCCTTACTTGGTGATGGATGAATGGGGATTAGCCGCAGACTTCACAGAGGACACGGTGGGAAGAAAGAAGAAGGAATGACCACGGATTTCACGGATGAACACGGATAGGAATAGAGTTGGGTACCTGGTGCCTGGCTGGCACGCCCAAGCGGACTTGGACGCGGCACCCGTTCTTCTCGGTTCGTTATCGGTGTGCATTCGTGAAATCCGTGGTTCATTCACTCCCTGCTTGGTGCTCTCTGTGTCCTCGGTGGCTAACAAACTTCTGCCGGACTGGCGTAACGGAAGGTCGCGACGGCTCGGCCGGTGCTGATTTTCCAGTGAGGATTGTCGCGGTACATGCCACTGCGCTGGCGGCCGGTCTTCAACAGCTTTTTGAACTGCCACTTTGTCGAACGATTGCAATGGGCGATCACGGCCGGATGGCTGCCGCTGATGTTCACGTGGGTGGCTCCCTCTTCGGTTAACAGCCCGGCGAGTTCATCGAGCATGCGTCCGCCGAGCCCAACTCCCTGGTAGGTTGGCAGCGTGACCAGCCGCGATACCCGCAGGTGATGCTTGCGGAAATTGTTCAGCGTGGCCGCGAAGACGGCTGGCTTTCCTTCGACCAGGCCAACCCAGCAGCGAGCCGCTGGATTCAACTGCCCGTCGAGATAGTGATGCGGCGCAAACAAGGGCCAAAGTTCTCGGCTGCAGCGGTGGATGGCAAGGTCAAGCTGCCCTTGCCGAAGACACCTCCGCGTCAACTGGCCGTCGTTCATGTCGAGCACCCAATCAGGCCGCAGCCAATCGATCACGTCTCGATGGCATGTTACGGCCACCAGCTTCTTGGAAAGCTGGCCACGATCGATTGCCCGCCGCAAAGCCATGCAGCCAAAGCGAGCCGCCGCGCGGTCGACCACGCTGGTGAACTCGTCAAACGCGATCACCTTTCCAGGCGAAAGCATGCCGCGGGCGACATCCGCGCGAAACTGCTGACCGGTCGATAGGCGACCGTATGGCTGGCACCAGGCAATCGGCGAACTCAAGCCAACCGTCGTCAACGTATGGGTGATGGTGCGCGTTTGAATATCGGCAGGGAAGCCGTCGATCAACGCCTGATCGCGTTTCCAACTCAACCGCTGAACCAGACGCTTGCCGTACGCGGCCTTGGCCACGGTCGACTTGCCGCTGCCAGAGTCGCCGACGATCATGCCGATTTGCCAGTCGTCGTCGAGACTGGGGAGTTGAACCTGGAACTTATGGGTCAGTTTGTTTTCCAGCGGCACATCGAACATGCCGGCCAGTTGCCGCACGCGAAACGATTCTGGCACGGGGCACTCGACTAAAGTATCAATAGTTTGCATGACAATCCTCTTTGCTGCATCTCTTCGTAAAGTTCACGTTGTTGCAATTCGCCATCGCACTGGATGACGACCTGAAACAGTTCCGGACAGGCCGGCGCTGCTTCGCAGGGTGGGTCTGTTTTTAAAGTGGTTCTCATTTCGCTTGTCTTGGGAGGGAGGAAGTTAGCCACTGAGGTCATCGAGCAGAAAGAAGAAGATGAACCACGGATTTAACGGATGGGAAATAAGGAACGGTTTTACGCTGCTGGCTCGACCGGTAATGGTTGCCAGTTACCTGGCTGGCACGCCCAAGCGGACTTGGGCGTGGTACCCTTTCTCGTCTGACTCTTATCCGTGTTCATCCGTGTAATCGGTGGTTCATCCCCACTCTCTTTCTCCGTGCACTCGATGTCCTCTGTGGCTAATCACTTTCGGCCGAATGCGCAGGCTGCCGATCGCAGAGGCAGGCATTCGTCGTCAAAAGGCTGTGGATCTCGGCCAACGCGTCTTCGGACACGCCGAAGAGGTCGTCGATCAGGTGCGGCAGGTCTTCGTCGGCATAGACATCGAGCCGATGGACAGGAATGCTGGAAGAGAACCGTCCGTGACGCACGATATCCAGGCAGTAGATATCGTCTTCCAGGTCGCTACGGACAGTGGCCGGATAAACCTGGGCCGCTTCGCGATACTTGACCTGTTGGCCGTTTTGCAAGGGTTGTCGGGAACTCATGGGAGTGGCTTTTCGCTAATAGTTTGAAAATGAAGTGGAAGTTGAGGGAACGCAGGCTGGTCGCCTTAGTGGCCGCCGCGGGCCAGTTCTTCGCGAAAGGACTCTTCACGCGAGAAGACTGCTTGTTCAACCTGGGCAATGGCCTCGTCGAGCAGTTGCTCTTCGCTGAGCAGCCCGCCGACGAGAATGGCCGCGGCAATTTCATTTCGCCACGCCGGTAGCACGTCGGCCGGCAGATCGGCGGCCTCGGTCAGGTCGTTGGCAAAGTCAAGCACGTCGATCTGCACAATCGCGGCGGACAAAATATGCCGCCCTGTCACTTCGACGTGGACCACCAACTGAGCCCAGAAACAGCCGCGAGACGTGTCGATATCGTCGAGCTCGAACGGAATTTCAACGGCATCGGTCATAACGTTCCTTTGCATTTGCGGTCGGCGCATGAAAAAAGCAGCCGGCGCACTGGGGCCCAGAAACATCCGTTTCGGCTGCTGGAGTGAGGAGCGATCCTTCGCTCGATGTCCGTTGATTCAGGAATTTGAGGTTGGTTGATGAACGACTACATGGTTTGTCCTCTCTGGTTAAAAACCGAGGTGCTTGGGGTCTCATGCCCTAAAAGCGTGACGCTTTGTGTGACGCTTTAATTAGGATATAAAAAGCGTGACGCTTTGTCAAACACTTATGGGCTATATTTCAGAAAGAAAGCAGGTAAGATAGCGTGAAGCATTGCCGCAAGCTCTTTCCCCGAAAGCAGTAACCAAAATGCCGCCAAAAAAGAAATCTTCCGCCGCCGCTGGCCAGTCGTCCGCCGAAAGCAAAATGTCTGCCACGAAGGAAAAGGAAACAGGGGCAACCACCAAGACCGTGCCCTCGATCACAGAGCAAAAAGATAGCTTGGGCCGAGAGATCGCCAATCGCAGCGAGACGATGAATGCTGAGCAAATCGAGGCCTTAGCCCAGGAGTTTTACAAGGTCTACGAGGTCCTGCACGACTGCGCGTCGTTTATGAGCCTGAAAAAGGTCGAAGAAATCCAGGCCATCGTCTCTGGCCTCCGAAAGAAAGCCAAAGAGTCCCAGAAACTAGCCAACAGCCAAATCGGCCGAAAACTAGACGCCATGGCGATCGAACTAGGCCTGGAAGACCGACTTCGCACGCGATCGAAGTAACGCGTCGCCTAAATACGTAAGAAAAGCATGACGCTATATCACGGTTCGAAAGCAATTCAGATACGCAAATCAAATTGCTGACGGGCAAAGATCGGGATTAAAAAGAGTAGGCCAGGCAGGACTTGAACCCCAGCAAGAAAGGTCGAGGAATACAGTTCTTTCGGAACTAGGCGGCGCAGAATCCGGCGCACTCCCCGCTCATACCAGGGAATTGTCCCCATCTCCTCACCCACAGCGAACTCCGCCTGGAACCAATCTCGCAAACCGACGCCGCCCATCAGTCTCGGGGTGTGGTTCGTATTTGCCGAACGGTTGATCGTTCCCATGATTGGCTGATCTGCATCGCCTAGGAAAAACTCAATCGTCTCCCCGTCTTGGCCCAGAAGTATCTCCGCTCCCTGACGGGATCAGGGCACCTGGTCTCTCGGTCTCACCTATCTAGCCCAGTATTTGAATCCCCCCCAGTCTCGGGTAAACTCTCAACTGCCTATTACGCAACTCCTCGCATCAATCGGCCCGGCATCGCTGGCCATGGTCGCGTCCCCTCAACATGTCGAAGGAATCGACTTTCCCCATGGCGAAGAAGAAGTCTTCTACGAAGTCCAATGGCAGTGCCGCAAACATCGGCTTCGAATCCAAGCTCTGGCTCGCTGCCGACAAGCTCCGCAACAACATGGATGCGGCCGAGTACAAGCACGTCGTGCTCGGGCTCATCTTTCTCAAGTACATTTCCGACGCCTTCGAGGAGATGCACGCCAAGCTGATTGCTGGCGAAGGTGAGTACGACGGGGCCGATCCCGAAGATCCCGACGAATACCGGGCCGAGAACTGTTTCTGGGTTCCGCCGGAAGCTCGTTGGAAGAAGTTGCAGGATAACGCCAAGCAGCCCACCATTGGTAAGCTGATCGACGATGCCATGGTGGCCATCGAAAAGGACAACCCGCGGCTGAAAGGGGTGCTGCCCAAGGACTTTGCCCGGCCGACCCTCGACAAGCAGCGGCTGGGGGAACTGATCGACCTGGTCGGCACCATTGGCCTGGGAGATGCCGAGAACCGCTCGAAGGACATTCTCGGCCGGGTTTACGAATACTTCCTTTCTGAGTTCGCCAGCGCCGAAGGCAAAAAGGGAGGCCAGTTCTATACGCCTCGCTGTGTCGTTCGCGTGCTGGTCGAAATGCTCGCCCCGTACAAGGGACGCGTCTACGATCCGTGCTGCGGCAGTGCCGGCATGTTCGTGCAAAGCGAGAAGTTCGTCGAAGAGCACGGCGGACGCATCGGCGATATCGCCGTCTATGGGCAAGAGTCCAACCCCACCACGCGCCGCTTGGCCCTGATGAACCTGGCCATTCGCGGCATCGAAGGGGACATCGGCCCCGAGAACGCCGACACCTTCCGCCGAGACCTACACAAAGACCTGAAAGCCGACTACGTGCTGGCCAATCCTCCCTTCAACGATTCCGACTGGCACCGCAGCGACGAGGACGTCCGCTGGAAGTATGGCGTGCCGCCCAAAGGGAACGCCAACTTTGCCTGGGTGCAGCACTTCATTCATCACCTTTCTCCCGAGGGCTTCGCCGGCTTCGTCCTGGCCAACGGGTCGATGAGCAGTAACCAGTCAGGCGAAGGGGAAATCCGCAAGGCGATTGTCGAAGCCGACCTGGTCGACTGCATGGTCGCTCTGCCAGGGCAGTTGTTCTACAGCACGCAGATCCCCGTCTGCCTTTGGTTTCTGGCTCGCAACAAGAAGGACAAAACGCGTCGCAAGCGAGCCGGCGAAACCCTCTTCATCGATGCCCGCAAGCTAGGCCAACTGATCGACCGCGTCCACCGCGAACTGACCGACGAAGAACTCCAACGGATCGCCGACACCTACCACGCCTGGCGCGGCGACTTGAAGTTCACCAACCCCAAAAGCAAGCTGAAGAAGTACGAAGACATCCCTGGCTTCTGTAAGAGTGCCACCAAGGACGAAATCGCCGAACACGGCTACGTCCTTACCCCGGGCCGCTACGTGGGTGCCGAAGCACTAGAGGAAGACGACGAGCCGTTCGATGAAAAGATGCAGCGGCTCACCGCGGAGCTGTCGGAGCAGTTCGCCGAATCGGCTAAGCTGGAAAAAGCGATCAAGAAGAACCTGAAGGGACTTGGCTATGGCCTATGATCCGAACAAACCGTTCAACGATCTTCCTCTGCTGCCGCCGAAAGGGGAACTGGAAACCAAGCCGGTCCTCAAAAGTTGCATCGCGGCCAATACGGCCCTGGCAGAACTGAAAGGGGCCGGAGGGCTCATTCCCAATCAAACGATTCTCATCAACTCGATTCCTCTTCAGGAAGCCCAGTCGAGTTCCGAAATCGAGAACATCGTCACCACCCAGGACGAACTGTTCCGCGCCGCGGCCGGCACCGAGGACTCGTCCGACGATCCGATGACCAAAGAGGTCCTTCGCTATCGGTCCGCGCTCAAGCTGGGGGGTGAACTCCTTCAGCAAGGCCCCTTTCAACTTTCGGTGTTGCAGCAGATCTGCTCGAACCTGAAAGGGGAAGAGATGCCTTTCCGCAGCGACAAGCTCGTCAGGCTGACCAATCCCGCCACCAAGGATGTCATCTACACGCCGCCACTTTCCCAGGCCGTCATTCAGCAGAAGCTCGAAAACCTGGAAACGTTCCTTACCGCGCCGTCCGATCTCGATCCCCTCGTCCAGATGGCGATCGCCCATTATCAGTTCGAGGCCATCCATCCGTTCGAGGACGGCAACGGACGCACAGGCCGCATCCTTAACTTGCTGCTGCTGGTCGATCGTGGCCTGCTTGAGATACCTGTCCTCTACCTCAGCCGCTTCATCATCCAAAACAAGCAAGGCTACTACGCCGGCCTGCTCGCCGTGACCGAAACCCAAGAGTGGGAGCCGTGGCTGTTGTACATGCTCGACGGCGTCACGCAAACGGCCCGCTGGACCACGGCCCGCATCCAGGCCATCCGCCAACTATTCGACCAAACGTGCGATCAGGCCCGCGAGAAGCTCCCCAACCGTGTCTACAGCAAAGAGCTGATCGAACTGATCTTCGAGCAGCCGTACTGCAAAGCGAAGTTCGTCGTCGATCGCGGCCTGGCCAAGCGGCAAACGGCCGCGGATTACCTTAAAGAGATGGAAAAGGCCGGCATACTAACCAGCGAAAAGGTAGGCAGGGAAACGATTTACCGCAATCCGGCCCTCCTCGAAATCCTGAAAAAGGGAAATGTCGACGATATCGACATGCAGTAGAAATATGTCGATATATTGGCATTTCATCGACACGTTGATCCAATAGGTCGAAATCATCGACCTATCCGAAAAACATGTCGAAGCCCCCAGCAAATGACCAAACGTGTCCCCATTTCAAGAAAACGTGGACATATTCAGCGGACATGTCCACGTTTTGGACATGTCTTTCCAAGCTAACTGACCAAGGAAAAGCACCATCACCAGGCCATTCATCCCCATCTATCCGCCACCCAAACCGGTGAAGCTGAACGTCCATATACCGGACGCATCGGCCAACCTGTTCGCTCGGATCATCCGCAATCCGCTGGCCCCCAACCGGCCCATGCGGGAGACGCGGTGTGCGGAGATGCTGTGCTCGGTCCTGCTGAACTGCCCCACGCTTCGCCATCACATCTTTCAGCAGTGGGCGGCCCTATGCGACTGGAAGGTTCTTCCTCTCGATAAGCTCGTCTACGAAATCGAGACCGAGCAGGCCGTCGGCGGCAAACGAGACGACCTACGGATCGTCGGGTATCGCTCCGAGGATGAATCGCAGACGCCCGTTCTGTTATGGACCATCGAAATCAAAGTGCAGGCCGGCATTCATCATTCGTCGCACGAGTCGTACGACGAAGAGGACGAGCCGGTCGAAGTGATCACCGAATCGGTCACGCAACTCGAAAACTACGACCGCTGGCTGGAAGCTCAAAACGTAACTGCCGATCGCAAGGCGGGTCTCGTTCTGGCGATGCCATCCTACACGCAGAAAGTGAACGAACTGATCGAGGCCGGCAAGCTGAAGCCTCGCTGGCATTGTCTCCGCTGGACCGATCTGGGCGGTTGGATCGAGCAGCAATTGGCAGACAAGTCCTTGCCGGCCGAAGAGCAGCTACTTGCCGAGCACCTCCTGGGCTTTGTTTTGAAATACCTTCAGGACCCAAGCGAAATGACCGAACATCGCATCGACATCGAAGACCTCGCCCTGATCCGAGCCTACGCCCAGCAGGGGAATGCTTGTGCCAAGCGTATCCACAACCTGGTGTCGCCGGTGCTTCAGATCTTCGATGAATCAGGCATCACGCTCTTTAAGCAGACCCACCAAAAGGCACTTTTCCGGCCCAGCGTCCGCAGCGTCGTCTATGGCTATTTGAAGGAAAACGGCAAAAGCAAACCGGCCGCCGAGCTAATCCTCTGGGCAGGCATTCACCAAGATCAGGCCAAGGTCTGGATCGAAGTACAACCCAGCGCCTCGATCAGCACTCAGGTTCGCGCCGTGGTATCCGACCACCTGGAAGCCTTACAAAGCCGAAACCCTGCCTGGCAGATACCTGCTCCGGAAGAATCGACGTGGCGTGTCGTCCATCTTTGCAAGCCATTGGCTTGGTTGCTGGTGGAGGATGATCAGCCGGGGGCACTTGCCGAGTTTGTTCGGGGTGGGTTAGAGGATTTGACGGTGACTGGGGTTGTTGATGCGATTCAAGCGATTGCTTCACCTGAATGAAATACGATTAGTCTCGATGACATTCGAATGTACCACGTTGTGCAGCACTCTTTGAAACTCCAATTATGAACTACGACCCAACCATTGGAATCGGTCCCGATCACTGGGAGTTTATTACTCTTGGTGAAGTCTGTTCTCGTGGCGGCGGAAATATACAAACAGGTCCGTTCGGCAGTCAGTTGCACGCTTCCGACTACGTGCCCGTTGGCGTTCCCGCGATCATGCCAGTCAATATCGGAGACAATCGCCTCGTTGAGGACAACATTGCTCGAATCACGGAAGCCGACGCAGAGAGACTTAAGAAGCATCGTGTCATACCTGGCGATATAATCTACAGTCGCCGCGGAGACGTCGAGCGTCGGGCCTTGGTTCGCGACGATGAGAATGGCTGGTTCTGTGGAACTGGATGTCTCAAGGTACGCCTTGGGAAAGGCGTAGTTGATCCGCTATTCGCTTCTTTCTATCTTGGACACCCATCTGTTCGTCAGTGGATCGTACGTCACGCCGTTGGCGCGACGATGCCGAATCTCAATACAAAAATAATGGAAGCCATTCCGTTTGCGCTTCCCCCACTCCCCGAACAAAAAGCCATCGCCAACATTCTCGGGACGCTGGACGACAAGATCGAACTCAACCGGCGGATGAATGAGACGCTAGAGTCGATGGCCCGGGCGTTGTTCAAGAGTTGGTTTGTCGATTTCGACCCGGTCCGCGCCAAGATGGACGGCCGCCAACCGCCCGGCCTCTCCCCGGAAGTGGCGGCATTGTTCCCCGATAAGATGGTGCATGTGGATGGGGAGTTGATTCCGGAGGGGTGGACTTTCTCTACGATTGATGAATGTACGTCTCTCATCATTGACCACCGCGGCAAGACACCCAAGAAGCTCGGTAGCGACTGGTCGCAAACTGGCATTCCCGCAGTCTCGGCAAAGAACATCAAGGATGGAAGGCTGATTCGTCCTGACACATTCAAATTTGTAGACGAAGATCTTTACGCTCGATGGATGAAGGACGAGCTTCAAGCTGGCGACATTCTTATGACATCAGAAGCGCCTCTCGGAGAACTTTATTACCTTGCGACTGATTCGCGGATCTGCTTAAGCCAACGGCTGTACGGAATACGTGCCAACCCAAGTGTTTGTACGCCAGCGTATCTGTACTATTGGTTGTCTTCGGAAGAATCACAGTTTGACCTGGATTCACGTGCAACAGGAACGACTGTAGTTGGAATTAGACAAAGTGAACTCCGAAAGGTGCGTGTGCTTATTCCGTCGCTTGAGATCCAGCATCGTTTTCATGAGATCTTGACTCAAATCCTTAATCAGATCGACTCCTTAGAGAAACAATCAATTGCTCTCGCGAACACCCGCGATACCCTTCTGCCCAAACTCCTTTCCGGCGAAGTACGAGTATCGGATGCAGAAACAGTCCACAGTGACAATGTGATATAGACATTCAGCTTTCACTGATTCACCTAACTCAAAAGCAATCTAAATCCAAGAGACGGCCAATCTACGAGATCCGGGATGAGCAACGACAACACAACCGAACTTGGAAGGCGAATACGTGCACTACGAGAATCGCATAATCTTTCTCAGAAAGAATTGGCGGTAAAACTTGGCGTACATCAGCGAGATATTTCGTCACTAGAAACGAGCCCTTTCCTCGGCCGGACGGACATTTTGGCCACCCTCGCAAGACACTTTAATATCTCGATTGAAGAGCTTACGGGGAGAACTGAGCAGCAGGACGAAGTGGAGCGTCCCAACCCGCCACCGGCAGGCGATCCTAATGCAGTTTCACCTCGGAATACCTCTCCGCCAGCTCCAGCAATTGAACCCGACACATCCAGGCAGAATCCGCCGAAAGAGTTGTCCGCTGGTTCACCGATGTTTATCAGCGGAGCCGGACCTGGGCAATCTTCACCAAACTCAACTCGTGATTCAGAAGATGAGGAGAACCAAGACGCATCGCGAACAGACAGTGTAAAGGTAACCCCTGAACCCGCGTCAGGCGAAATGTCTGCATCGATTGGAGCCATAAAGTTTTCGGCCGAAGGAACGGTATCGCCACCTAAGCCAGGTTCGATTACTGGACACATGCTTTCTGTTCGTCGCGAGGCAAGCGATGATTCAGCATGTTTAAATATCAGAGGATGCGCTCATGCACTTGCAACATTTTTTGCAAGCGTCGAGAAAGACCTGTTCTTCGCAATCTTTGGGCCATGGGGTCGCGGCAAATCATTTTTGATGCGATTCGTCACTGCGCAATTGGAGGATAATGGCTATTCAGTCATATCATTTAGTGCTTGGCGATTTAGAAAAACGCCAGAACTCTGGGTCTACCTCTATGAAGTAATTCGTGACAGACTCGGGAGCGAAAACTGGTTAGGTGGCCTAGGCTTGCGAATGAGAATTGGCGTAATGAGGCATGGTTATTGGCAGCTAGTTTGGCTCATAGTTGCCCTGGGATTGGCCATTTTGCCGCTAGGTGCGATTTACCTTAACTATGCGCTGACAATCTTTAATGCCGTCGGGATTCTGGGATGTGTTGTTCTCGTCAATTTCTACATGGGTGGGGCTTCTTTTTTACGCGCACTTAATTCTGAATATCTAGCGCTCAATAAACATGACGAGAAACTTGGTGTACAGGGGTTGATCGGTGAGGAAATCGTCAACGTATTTCGTGGTTGGTTACCGACTGACGAGGAAAAGAAGCTATTTGACTCCGCGTTTAACAAAATCCTTATAGTGTCCGGTGTATTTTCGCTGATTGTTTTGCTTCCGTTTGTGCTTGTACTAGTCGGAGTTGAATTGAACTTCGCACTCCCGCAATGGCAGTACTTCCTTCCACCGTTTGTCATTTGGTGTTTCGCTGTTTCTGTTTTGTGCTGGTCGATTCGAGCGGGCATTTCCAAGACCTCAAAGGTAATGATAGTCGTTGATGATCTTGACCGTTGTGACGCTGATGACCTGCTAAGTATTGTTGAAAGCCTGAAAGTCGTGCTCGACGACCCAAGACTCCATGAACGAGTACAAGTTGTGATGTTGATCGAAGAGGAAATACTTAAAAGAGCAATTGTCAAGAAATACGAGAAACTCGTGCAAGTCGACAACAACTCGCCGTCAAGTAATTCGGAGATTCAACGTCTCGCCCGAGAACACATTGAAAAGCTTTTCCTGTGCTATTATCGCCTGCCAACTCTTGTTCCGAGCAATGTCGGAGATTTAGTTGATGCGTTTATTAAGGAAGGATCGGAACCCGACTCTTCCAAGTACGAAGGCAAGTCAACACGAGAAGGAGTCGACGTTCGTAGTGACCAACAAAAGGCACTTGACGAGCAACCGAAAGAACCAGAAGGAAATCTGACGTTCTACATATTAAATCCCAAGAACGCTTCGGTTTACAACGAGAGAGATGAGCAGGCCCTTCGCAAAATCCTTAACCATCACTTTGCTTCAGGCGACTGCTTGAATCCATCGCCTCGTTCCATCCGCTGCTGGCTTTTCAAGTTTCAACTTGCACGACTACTACACCGAGTTCAGGAAGAGCATGATGTTAAACCAGAAAAACTTGCTACTGCATTAATGGAAGTCTACTGCGGCAATCCTAAAGCCCTCGACAACGATGGCACAATGCATTCACTGAAACCAATTGTCGAAGCGGTTGCTTAGACAATGCCTCGTCAACAACTAGTATCCTGTCCCTGAAAAAACGGCAATTCAATGCCCATCAAACATCCACTTGGACGGCTTGAACCAGTCCAACTCCGGGAAGCTTGGCTCTCAGAAGCCGGCGACTTTACCCCCTGGCTGGCTGAAGAAGAAAATATCCAGCTACTGGGCGAGACGATTGGAATCGAACTGGAAGTCGAGGCCCAAGAGAAAAGCGTCGGTCCGTTTCGCGCTGATATCCTGTGTAAGGATACAGCCAACGACCAATGGGTTTTGATCGAAAACCAATTGGAACGGACCGATCACACGCATCTGGGGCAACTCATCACCTACGCTGCCGGCTTGAATTCGGTCACGATCGTGTGGATCTCCCAACGATTCACCGAAGAACACCGGGCAGCTCTCGACTGGCTGAATAAAGTAACCAGCGAGGAAATTCGCTTCTTTGGCTTACAAGTGGAACTGTGGCGGATTGGCCAATCAGCGATTGCCCCCAAGTTCAATGTCATCAGTTCTCCCAATGATTGGACCAAGAGTGTTTCGCGTGGTGCCAAGGCAGCCCAGGAACAATCAATGACACCCGCGAAGGAACGCCAGGTGGAGTTCTGGACCGGATTTGTCGAGTATGTCGAAGAACACGGGGCAAGCTTCAAAACTACGAAGCCGCTACCCCAGCATTGGATGAATATCTCGGTCGGCCGTAGTGGCTTCAAGCTCAATGCGATCGTCTCGCACTACGACAGTGCGGCCCAGAGTTATGAGAAGCACGAACTGAGAGCGGAGCTTGAACTGACCGATGAATACGCCAAAATCTATTTCGCCCAGCTTGAGGCCATGAGAGACAAGCTTGAAGCCGAAGTCGGCGAAAAGCTGCTCTGGTACAATCCCGAAAACAGGCAGACTTGCCGTGCTTATTTGCGAACGACGGTTGACCTGAACGACAATGCCCGCTGGCTGGAGTACTTCGAGTGGCTGCGAGTCAAACTCGATCGTCTCCACCAAGTGTTCTTTCCGAAGGTCAAGCTCCTGCAGACTACGCTTCCTCCGGAACTTGCCGAGGCCCCAACAACTGATCCTGATTCGCTCCCTACCTAGCGCGGTCCCATGTCAACCTTCAATGAATCCACCGTCGAACAGGCCGCCCAAAGCTGGTTTGAAGAAATCGGCTATGCCGTGGTGAACGGCCCTGACATTGCCCCAGGCGAGCCGGCGGCCGAGCGAGATTCGTTTGCCGATGTCGTCCTGGTGGATCGACTTAGGGATGCGATCGATCGCCTAAACCCTACCATTCCTGAGGAAGCCAAAGAGGACGCCTTGCGTAAGGTGCTACGGCCGGAGTCTCCTTCACTGGTCGGCATCAACCGGCGCTTCCACAAGATGCTGCGAGACGGCGTGGAAGTCGAGTATGCCCGGGAGGATGGCTCGATTGCCGGCGATCATGTACGGCTGGTCGACTACGGGGACGATCCTTTCGAGAACGACTGGCTGGTCGTCAACCAAATGACCGTGGTCGAAAACCACCACGATCGTCGGCCCGACCTGTTGGTGTTTCTCAACGGCCTGCCGCTGGCGATCATCGAACTGAAGAACGCCGCCGATGAAGACGCGACGATCTGGACAGCCTTTAGCCAACTAGAAACCTACAAGCACCAGATCCCATCGCTATTTCACTACAACGAGTTGATGGTCGTATCAGACGGCCTTCAAGCCCGGCTCGGCTCGCTGACCGCCAGCAGCGAATGGTTCAAGGTGTGGCGCGACATCGACGACGACGGCCAGTCAGCTGCGGCCCAGCTTGAGTTGGAAGTGCTGATCAAGGGAATCTTCGCGCCAGACCGGTTTCTCGATCTGCTGCAGCATTTCATCGTTTTCGAGGAAGACACCGATAGCGATCGAATCACCAAGATCATCGCCGGCTATCACCAGTTCCACGCTGTGAACCAGGCTCTCGATTCGACGATTGCCGCTTCGCGTCCTGAAGGGGACCAACGCGCCGGCGTTGTCTGGCATACGCAAGGATCGGGCAAAAGCTTTTCGATGCTGTTCTTCGCCGGCCGGGTCGTCGTTCACCCTGCGATGAACAACCCAACGCTGGTGGTTCTGACCGACCGAAACGACCTGGACGACCAGCTATTTGGCCAGTTCCACCGCTGCTACGAGTTGCTGCGGCAGAAACCAATTCAAGCTGAGGATATCGCCCACCTGAAGCAGCTCTTGCAGGTTGCCAGTGGCGGTGTTGTGTTCACCACGATCCAAAAGTTCCGCCCCGATGAAAAAGGGGATCGGATGCCGCTGCTATCGGATCGGCGGAATATCGTTGTCGTTGCCGACGAAGCTCACCGCAGCCAATACGACCTGATTGATGGTCTGGCTCGCAACATGCGTGATGCGATGCCCAACGCGTCGTTCATCGGTTTTACCGGAACGCCCATCGAGCAGAACGACGCCAACACCCGGGCCGTGTTTGGTGATTATGTTTCTGTCTACGACATCCAGCGGGCCGTCCGCGATAAAGCGACGGTGCCCATCTACTACGAAAGCCGAGTGGCCAAGCTCTCGCTGAGTGAAGCCGAGCTGCCCAAGATCGACTCCGAGTTCGACGAAATCACCGAGGGGCAAGAACAAGATACCCGCGAGAAAATCAAAACCAAGTGGGCCGCCCTGGAAGCTTTGGTCGGTACCGAGAAGCGTTTGAAGGTGGTGGCCGAGGATATGGTCGACCACTTCGAAAAACGCCTGGAAGCAATGGACGGCAAGGCGATGATCGTCTGCATGAGCCGGCGAATCTGTGTCGACCTGTACAACGAAATCATCAAGCTTCGTCCCGATTGGGCGAGCCAAAAGCACGACGAAGAAGTCGAGGGCCAGCAGGACACGGCCGTCAAAATTATCATGACAGGCTCGGCCAGCGATCCGGTCGACTGGCAGCAGCACATCCGCACCAAACGCCGGCGAAAGGAACTGGCGACACGGTTCAAGAATCCGAAGGACCCGTTTCGGATCGTTATCGTTCGCGACATGTGGCTGACGGGTTTCGATGCTCCCTGCATGCATACGATGTATGTCGACAAGCCGATGCGGGGGCACGGACTCATGCAGGCCATCGCCCGAGTGAATCGTGTGTTCAAAGATAAGCCGGGCGGCCTGGTGGTAGATTACCTGGGCTTGGCCGATCAACTCAAACAGGCCCTGGCCACCTATACCGAAAGCGGAGGCAAAGGCAGCCCATCGATCGATACGGCAGCAGCCGTTGCCGTGATGCTCGAAAAATATGAAGTCTGCTGCGATATGATGCACGGCTTCGACTGGTCGAAATGGACGACTGGCACGGCTTCGGAGCGAATCAAACTTATTCCTGCCGGCCAAGAGCATGTGTTACAGCAAGAGGAGGGTAAGTCGCGATTCTCCCAAGCGGTCACGCAGCTATCCCAGGCCTTTGCGTTGTGTGCTTCCCACGAAGAAGCAATGCGAATCCGTGATGACATCGCCTTCTTTCAGGCCATCCGTTCGGCATTGGTGAAACCGGTTGGTGAACGCAAGTCACCAGAGGAAATCGAGCACGCTGTGCGGCAATTGGTTTCCAAAGCCGTTTCGGCCGACGACCAAGTTATCGACGTCTTCACTGCTGCCGGCCTGAAGAAGCCTGACATCTCGATTCTGTCCGACGAGTTTCTCGCAGAGGTCAAAGGCCTGAAGCATAAGAACGTCGCCGCCGAGCTTTTACAAAAGCTCTTGAAGGATGAGATCAAAGAGCAGTCGCGGCGAAATGTAGTGCAATCCCGCCTTTTCAGCGAGAAGCTTCAGCAGACGCTCAACGGATACCACAACCGGGCAATAGCCACGCAGGAAGTGATCGAAGAGCTGATTGAGCTTGCCAAGGAAATGCAAAAGGCGAAAAACCGAGGGGAAGAGCTAGGTCTCAGCAACGACGAAATCTGCTTCTATGACGCCCTGGCTCAGAGTGAAAGTGCCGTCGACGCGATGGGAGTCGACGAGTTGAAAGTGATTGCGGCTGAGCTGGTTACTAAGGTTCGAGGTAGCGTGACCATCGACTGGCAGCACCGGGTATCCGCGCGGGCCAAGATCCGTGTCTTTGTTCGACGGATTCTCCGGAAATACGGCTATCCGCCTGACCTGCAAGACGAGGCTACAAAGCTCGTCTTGGAACAGGCGGAAGCATTGTGCTCTGACTGGATGACTTAGTGCGACGTACTTAAGGATGCGAGACCGTGCAAGAAGTTAATGATGCCCACTAATTGGGGCGACGTTCACCGCGAATAACCGACGACCACTTCGCTAAGGCATTAAAGGGGGCCAAAAAAGCGGCGCAGAATCCGGCGCAGTCAGTGCACGCCAACCATCGCAGCGATTCGCAGAAGTTTGACCCAAGGGAGCGGAAAGCCCCAGAAACACGAGCCAAAACGAAATATAGCGAAGCTGCGAAAAATAAAAAGGTAGGCCAGGCAGGACTTGAACCCGCGACCAAGGGATTATGAGTCCCCTGCTCTAACCAACTGAGCTACTGGCCCAAAGTGTTGCAGAGAAGTGATTTGTGGCCTGTGTTGATTTCGGCTCAAAACTGCTCTGACACCTCGTTTGACACCCGAGGCAGTTGAGAGGATCGCCTGGGAATCTTAATTCGTTCTGGCAGGCTCTCCCTCTTTTCGGGTGTCGAATGTGTAAGTCTAACGACGATAAGCCTTTCAGACCATACCTGGGGGATTGTTTCTTCGGGCATGAAGCCGCTGGGGCAGTAAATGCCCGGTTTTTTACAGGGGGCAAAGTGATGCGTGTGGATTAGCTGGGGGCGTGGGGCTCTTGGTTTTCGTCGGCCACTGGTGAGGCGACCGTTTCGGATGGCGACAGCAACGCGACCATCGTGATGGCTATCCCCAAGAGGGCAATCGGCGTGAACTGATAATCGGCGGGCATCTGGTCGACGGCCAGGCCAAGGATGGGGGCGATCACGGCGATGCCGATGGACTTGGCCTGCGATTCTACACTCAGAACCGTGGCCATGGCGTGTTCGTCGGCCTGATCGGCGACACGTCCAATTAAGATGGGACGCCAGATGTTCTGCATGACGGCCAGTACCACGAAGCTTACGATTGCCAGTCCGGTCCAGGTGGTTATCGTCGCGACGAGCAGCAGTACGAACGCCGCTCCATAGGCTGCCCACAGGTAACGTGAAGCTTTCAGCTCGTTGCCCAGGGCCAAGGTAATTGGTCCAGAGTAGCGGGATGCGAAGCTTCCCAGCACGTACAACACGGCATAAACCGCGGCGATTAAAATGGCCGTTCGCTGGGTCGTCTCCCAGGCAGCAAACAAGGGCAATGCCAGGGCAATATTCTGGATCAATGGCTGAAGGTAGTCTTTGCTCGCTCCGTACATTCCTTCGTAGGCCATCGATTCGGTGATCGGTCGTCGAAGGTTTTGGGAAGTGAAGCACTGCAGCGTCGCTTGCCATAAAAGCAACATTGTGCCTGCGCGATCAGGCTTCTTGTCTGTCGGGAAATCGAGCGACTTGGGGTAACTGAGAAAGTTAACGATATTCAAGGCAGCGGGAATCGCACTGACCCAGAAAATCACGGAGTAGTCTTCCAGCCAGAAGACAAGCACCGCCGCGGCAACAACGGAAATGGCCGAGCCCATCTGCGACCAACTGCGGGTGATGCCGTAGACGTGGGTTTTTTCCTTTTCACGCCCTTGGCTTTTCAGCCAGGCAAAAATGATTGCCTTGTGCGTTCCGGTGCGGAAGGCCTCGCCAACCGCGAAGGCGAACATGGCGACAAACAATGCCACGATCGACGTGGAAAAGCCGAACGTCAGGAAGGCCGCCACATAAGCGACGTGCGACAAGATCATGGCCCAACGCCTGCCAACGGTGTCGGCCACGGCTCCGGTGGGAATTTCGAGCAGGGCAACGCTGACTTCGCGAAAACCAATCAGCAGACCGATCATGGCAAACGAGAGCCCCTTATCCAGGAACGCTAGAATCCAGAACGGCGCGAAATAGCGCTGATTCTTCAGAAAGCCGTACAGACAGAAACGAAAAATCAAGTGCGTGCTCGTTTATCGATTGGGGAATGGGGGATCGCGTTTCTTATGGTTGATTCTACCTGGAATTTCACTTCCAGAAGTACGCCCAGCGGATGGGGCCTACCGAGAAACATTGCCGGCTCGGCCAACAGTTAAGATAATTCAACCTATATATCGGATCGAAGTCAGACGAAGTGCCAAACATGTTTTCGCTGGACGAGCCACAATGAAATCTCTCAGAATATTGTCCATGTTCGCGGTTCTGCTACTGGTGGCAGGTGTGCTGTTCGTTTCCCAGGCCGAGAAACAGCGCCCGGCGGCGACGCCTGCTCTGGATGCGATGCCAGAAGTCAATACATTTTCGATTGTCGCGTACGATCCCACGACAGGCGAATTAGGAATTGCCGTTGCCAGCAAGGTACTGGGTGTGGGGTGTATCGTCCCTTGGGGGCAAGCTGGACGTGGGGCGATCGCCACGCAGTCGGCTGCCAACACGGCGTATGGGCCTGAGGGGTTAGAACTGCTTAAGGAGAAGTCGGCCGAAGAGGTAGTGCAGCTACTGACCAGCGGCGACGAAGGGCGCGCCATTCGCCAGTTGGGAATCGTCGACGCGCAGGGCCGTGCGGCAAGTTTTACCGGCGACCAGTGCAATGCCTGGGCGGGGCATATTGTGGGTGAGCACTTCACCGTGCAAGGGAACTTGCTCGCCGGCGAAAAGGTCGTTCAGGACATGGCCGCCAGGTACCGTGAAGCAAGTCAGAAAGGGGAAGGTGAACTGGCCGACTGGTTGATGGCTGCGCTGGTTGCCGGCGACGATGCCGGTGGAGACCGCCGCGGCAAGCAATCGGCTGCTCTGATGGTTTATCGGCAAGGGGCTGGATACGGTGGGAACGATCGTTACATCGACCTGCGCGTGGACGATCACGAGCAGCCTGTCACGGAACTGGCCCGACTGTTGGAAGTACATAAGTCGTTCTTCGCCGGCGCTCACCGGCGTGTAAAGGCCAGCGCGATGCAGTCGAACGATTGAGCACTACTTCGGGGTAATTCGGATCGCCTCCCCCTGGTTGGGCAGAAGCGAGATCGTTAACTCGGTAGTGGAATCGACCGGCTGATTCTCGATACGTACCTTCGTTTTGGTTTCCAGGCTCGGGTCGTCGAAATAGCGGCGGGCCTGGTATTGGGTGCCAGGGTTGAGGAACTTCAGCGGGAGGCTTAGTTCTCGCTTTTCATTTGCATTCATCGCACCGACATACCACACGTCGCCACTGCGGCGAGCAATTACAGCGTACTCGCCGATCTCGCCATGAATGACCTTGGTTTCGTCCCAGACGGTTGGTACTTCTTGGAAGAATTCCAACTCGGGCGAGTCGACGATGCGGCTACGTGACGTCTTGCCATCTTGCTCGGTCGTCAGGGGCGTGTCGTACCAATACATGAACTGCCACGGCGAATAGGTGCATACGGCCTTGGCCAGTTGCTGGCCGTGCGACCACAACTGATCGACTCGTGGATCGAAATAGCAAATGGTATGATCCGCCGCGCCGGCCAGGTTGCGGGTAAACAGCGTGGTGAGGGCCAGGCTGGTCGAAGGTTTCGCTTCGTCACCGCAGACCCCTTCTTGCGTCATCAAGTTGGGGTAGGTACGCGAGTAACCGACAGGACGGTACTCGTCGTGAATGTCGACCATCAACTGATGCTCGGCCGCTTTGCGAACGGCCTCGTGTAGCCAAGAGGTCCACTTCTGCGAACCGGTATTCACAAAGCCATACTTCACGCCGGCGATCCCCCAGCTTTTATAAAGGGGCAGGATCTCGTCGAGTTGTTTCTCGAGAGCTCGGCGATTGACATAGACGATAATGCCGATACCGCGCTCGTCGGCGTACTTGATCATCTCTTGCAGATCGAGCGGCCCGGCCGAGCGTTTCGGGTCGAGGGTTACCGTCGTGGCGTCCGAGGCATCGTCGTACTCGTAGCCATACCAGCCGGCATCGAATTCAACGTACTGAAAGTTGTTCGCAGCGGCGAAATCGACAGCGGCTTTGGCACCGTCGTTAGTCAGGCTGATTTCACGAAGAACCTTGCCAGGCTTGATCCACGAAGTGTCTGCGATGGCGCACGGCATGTTCAAATTAAGGATCAGGTCGTTATTCAACAGCAAGTCGCCTGGCGTGTTGCCCACTAAGATCACTCGCCAAGGGGTAGTCAGTGTGGTGTCGGAGGTGACTTCCCCTTGCAACTGACTGACAACGGTCGGCTTATCTCTGGGAACCGATTTCAGTCGCATCATGGGATAGTCGATCGCAGCGGCCTCGGCGATGGCCGCGTAGCGGTAAGGGCCCAACTGAATTGTGAGGGGACGCTCGACGTTGGCTCCCAGATCCGCCAGGCGAACCTTGTCGTACTCGCCTTGGGCGGATGTGGTTCGCCATGCCCAGGGATCGCCTGGGAAGCAGAACTCGCTGCGTTCCTGGATCGGCTTCAGCGGCTTGCTACTACCAATCAGCGTACGAAAGGCGACCCCTTGGTCGTAGCAGCGTACCTCGAAGTAGAACGAACACTTGGCTTCGGTGTCTTGGCATTGAAACGTTTGAAAGTTGAAGTTGTCGACGATCTCGGACCGCTCACCATACACGGGCTTCCATGTCTCGCGGTAGCTTGATGGATGGGGGGTTCGCACCAAGTTCAAATGGTCGCCGATGACCACGTTGTCGCTGCCCACAAACGTGACCGTACTGTCATCGACCAAAACGTCGCCGTCCAGCTTCACGCGGTAATTCAACCGGGTCTTCAAGTCGACCTCTTTCACGTCGACTTGAACTTCGATCCGCCCGTTGGGCGACTTTAGAGATTCGGCCATCGCCGTGGCGCACACGCAGGCCACCAGCAGAATGGAGGTAAGGGTCGTGCTAAAGACTCGCGAGATCGACGGCGGCTGCTGCGGTGTCGATTGGCAAGAGTATGTCATGGAGGTGTTCCCAATAGCGGCGAGATCGAAACGGAGGAACCGTTCAGCATAGTTGAAAAAAGGTAGCGCTGCGCCAGGGGGGGACTCGCGCTGCCAGGCAACAGCCGGGGTTATGTGACAAGGATCTTCGGGAATGCCGTTGTCATATCCGCGAAAGAGAGACTGGGAAGGACTGCTTAAAAACGTTTTCGCGTCAGTTCAAGTGACACCCGTGTAACTTGAACTGACGTGCCTTGAGCGATGTCTGCCATGCCGTGAGCGTTATCTGCCATGCTTTCTGGCGATGGCCTCTAAGTCTCGGAAAAAAGCGGAATTAACTACGCATAAACATCCATTTAGGATTGGAACGATTATTGCGGAGATCGTTGATCTCATTTACAACGCAGTGAACTATCAGAGCTAGCCGTTAGGCACCCAGGCCTCTTCTGAAGAGCCAAGGCACCTCGCGATTGCAACGCTTGGAAATGATCGCGTTCCACGTGTTACTTTTTCGAAGATTCCTTGAAGATGCCTACTGTGTCACGTTCACGTCGTTTGGGTTTTACGCTCGTCGAATTGCTTGTGGTGATCGCCATTATTGGCATTCTGATCGCCTTACTCTTGCCGGCCGTACAACAAGCCCGTGAAGCTGCGCGGCGCATGCAGTGCTCGAACAACTTGCGGCAGATCGGCCTGGCCTGCCATAACTATCACGATACGTTTCGCACCTTCGCCCCTGGCCGATTGGTGTACAACGGATTTGACTCGTCCGGTAACAGCACGAAGGTCGTGACAGGATTCCTGGCGATGATCATGCCGTTTGTCGAACAAGGCAACCTCTCTGACATCTACAACCAGTCGTACGGCTTCGATGACCCTGCCAACCGCAACGCGGTCAACACACCGATCGATATCTACCTGTGCCCCAGCGCCCCGGGTGGTGATCGTAAGATGCCACTTTACGCTGGCTGGAACATGGGATGGACGACCGACCCGTCGGCACTGGATCCCAACGTGACCGGCGTTGCTACCGACTACCAAGGGATTCGCGGAATGCATGTGCTCGATAGCTCTGGGAATCACACCGACGTTCCGGGTCGGGAAGTCGGCATCCTGAACGAAACTGGGGCCGATTTCGCTGATATCGTCGACGGCACCAGCAATACGATCTTGCTCTTTGAAATGGCCGGCAAGCCAGTCCACTGGAACATGAGCAAAGCAATTGCAAGTGACCAATGCTCAGTTTTACGGCTATGGACCCTGGTCAGGGAACAACGGCGTGATGCTTTACAACTGGGAAGCCGATGGTAGCGCAAAGGGGTGCGACGGCTGCACGAGCTATATCAACATCGACAACGAGTCGGCACCGTACGGTTTCCATCCTGGGGTGATTAACGTCGTGCTTGCCGACGGATCGACACGCACCATTCCGGAAACTGTCGAAACGCAGACATTTCTGAACCTTTGTTTCAAGGCCGACGGCAACGTCGTGGGGGATTTTTAAGACGCCTGGCCTGTGGCCTGTTCCCTCACATCACGCACCGAGGAGTCGCTGGACATGTTTCGTCAACAGCACGATCGCCTGATCGACTGGATCGTCGCCACTGCCTGCCTGCTATTGGTGGTGGCGATCGGCGCGCCGTGTCTGGTCAGGGCCACCGAACAGTCCCGGGCGACCGTTTGCCAGCAGCACTTGGGCGTGATTGGTAAGGCCTGCCTGGCGTTTGCGGATGCCCACCAAGATTCGTTGCCTAGTAACGGTCGTGAGCCACATCGCGGTTGGAACACGTTGATCCTTCCCTTCATGGATCAGGCCGCACTGTACGACCAGTACGAACTAAGTCGCGAGTGGTGGGACCCGGAAAACCGCCCAGTTGCCGCAACCCAGTTGCCGCAACTGGTTTGCCCTTCGGCTCCACACGGCGATCGCGTCGTGCGTCTGTTAGACCCCGATGGGAAGGAGTTTGAGACCGCGGCAACGGACTACGTCGCTTCCTCGGGGGCCTATCTGCTGACGAACGTGCAGGAACGGCTTTATCGCGGAGCGATGGCTTCGCCGGGAAGGTATTACGGCGGATCGAAAGTAACCGCCGGCCATTCGATCAAGCGAAGCGACATCACCGATGGTCGAGCGAACACGTTCTTGGTCGTTGAAATGGCCGACAAGCCCAACGAGTGGCGCAGCGGCAAGCTGCATGCTCATAAGACCGACGACAAAGAACACCGCCCCCTGGTCGAAGGCTTCAGCTTTGGCCAATGGATCGCGCCGAACTGGAATCATCTACGTTCGTATGACAAGGACGGCCGAGACCAGTTCGGTGACTGCGCGGTTAACTGTTCTAACGGCGGCTCGATTTATGGGTTCCACCCGCAGAAAGCCAACGCGTTGATGGCCGACGGAAGTGTGGCCGCCCTGCGAGCAGGTTTGGAACAGGAAGTGATGGTCGCCCTGGTCAGCATCGCGGATGGAGAGTTTATTTCAGCCGAAGACTATCAGGCAAACGAGTGATTCATGAAGTGCGTTTCCCTGATTAGTTTACTCGTGCTGATGTCGCCAGGCGGGTCGGTACTGGCTGATCAGCCCGATAGCGTGGTGCCGATTGTCAATGCACGCTTGGCGGGCTTGCTGGAATCGAACGTCAACCAATCGACTGATCGCTCGGCGTTTCTGCGTCGGGTCTCGTTAGACTTGATCGGGCGAATACCCACTTCCGCCGAAGCACGCGAGTTTGCCGCGAGTTCGTCGGAACAGTCTCGCGACGAAGTCATACGACGCCTCGGAGATAGTCCGGCGGCCTCGAAACGCCTGGCAACGTTCGTACGTACGTTGTGGTTCCCGCAGACATCGGTGTCGCCTTACGAGTACCTGGCAACCGATACCGAGGCCTGGATCGCTGATCAGTTGAATCAAGGTCGGCCACTCAATGAAATTGCCCGAGAAATGATTTCGGTGTCGTATGCCCCAGAAAAGAGCGAGGCGCGTGAGGTCTCGCCGAATCGATTGACGACCCCTAAGACGTTGATCGAAGCCAACGACCATCGACCAGAGCGAATGGCCGCAAACGCCACGGGGGCGTTCTTAGGGGTGGATCTAAGCTGTGCCCAGTGCCACGACCACCCGTTCGATTCGTACAGCCAACAGCAGTTCTGGCAGACGGCAGCGTTCTTCGTTGCCAAGAGCCGATTCGAGGATGATCGCAAGTGGTATGAGCTAGAGATTGAAATTCCCGATGCCGGCAAGTCAGTTCCCCCTGCCCTGTTTGTCGAAGACTCACCCTCGCAAAACAATCCCAGAGACGGGCAACTGACCTCGGGACGCGAATTCTTTGCACGCTGGGTGAGCCAGGCCGATAACCCCTTCTTTGCGCGGTGGACCGTCAATCAGTTGTGGGCCGAATACTTTGGACAACCGCTGGTGACGACGCAGCCTGATCAGGTTGCTCATCCGGTTCGCCAGCAGGCACTCGATATCTTGGCGGATGGTTTTGTCGAGCATCACTTCGATTTGAGGTGGCTGGCCAAGGCCATTGTCTCGACCGATGCGTATCAAATGCAATATAACGGCGCGACGGTCGGTGCTTCCGATCCTTATCCTTACAGGATAACTCGCGGGCTGACTGGTCCTCAGTTGTATGAAAGCCTGAACATTGCCGCGGGTAAGCCTCCGATTCACAGCGACCTCGACTCGGCTGAGCAGTTGCATGACCGTCAGGCCTTTTACCAGTTGTTTCCGGCATACCGCAGCGTCGACGTCGAACGTTCTGCCACCCAAGCACTATCGCTTATGAATGGCGAGAAGATCGCCCAACTCAGCGATCCCAGCTCGAACCCGTTGGTTCAAGGGTTGGCGACCGCCCCGTTTCTTTCAGAAAAAGACTGCATCGAGAGCATGTACTGGTCTACCCTGAGTCGTCCTCCCAGTCAGCGTGAATGGGATACGCTACGGACGGCCGGCTTTCTGGAAGACGACCTGGCCCGACGTGACAAGCGACTGGGAGACCTGTTTTGGGTACTGGTCAACTCGGTCGAGTTCAGCACCAATCATTGACGGCAGGCAACTGCGATTCATTCAAGGGGAACGACTGTGCTGCAAGGAATTAGCCGACGCTTGTTCGGAATGTCGCTGGCCGCTGCTTCATCTTCCGCGATGCTAGGAGGAAGTTGGCTGCGAAGCTTGTCCGCTTCGGAAACAGCGACCAATGCGAAAGTGAAACGCGTGATTCTGCTGTGGCTTCACGGCGGGCCGGCAACGATCGACCTGTGGGATCTGAAGAAGCAGCACGAAAACGGCGGTCCGTTTCAAGAGATCGCCACCAGGTCTGCAGGCCTGAAAATATCGGAGCACTTTCCCCAACTGGCGAATTGGGCGCAGCACTGCGCAGTCGTGCGTTCGATGACATCGCGCGAAGGAGACCATAGCCGCGCGGTGCATCTTGCCCGCACCGGTTACATTCCCCAGGCAGGCATCGATTTTCCCGATCTGGGGGCGCTGGTGGCCCAGGAGCAATCGCTTCCCGAGGCAACGCTCCCGGGCTTCATCAGCATCGCCCCACCGCAGCGCCCGGCGATTGCCAGTCGAGGGTTTCTCGATACGGCAGCGTCGCCGCTGGTCGTAGGCGAGATGGCGAAAAGTATCGATGATTTGGTTGTGCGCGATTTAGAGCAGCGGTTGTCCAGCGATCTTTCGCGTCGTGTTGATTTACTGAGCCGGATGAACGACCAGTTTCTGCAACAGGGGGACGATCGCCAGGTGATGGAGTTTGCCTCGGCAACGCAGCGCGCCTTGCGCATGATGCACCCAGACGTGGTCGCGGCGTTTGATCTCACGAACGAATCGGACTCGGTGCGCGATCGATATGGGCGTACGATTTTCGGACAAGGCTGTTTGCTGGCTCGACGTCTGGCTGAACGCGACGTGCCGTTCGTCGAGGTTTCGCTTGGAGGCTGGGATACGCATTACGATAACTTCGGGCGGGTAGCAGGCCTTTCCTCGCAACTCGACAGTGGTTTTGCTTCGCTGATTCAAGACCTGAGCGAGCGCGGAATGCTGGACGAGACCCTCATTCTTTGCCAAGGCGAATTCGGCCGCACGCCGAAGATCAACCCCAACTCTGGCCGCGATCACTGGCCCAAGGCCTGGGCGGTGATGATGGCCGGCGGGCCGAACTGCCACGGCCAGGTCGTCGGCAGCACCTGTCGCGATGGAACGGTGGTCGAAAGCAAGCCGTATCAGGTGCCAGATTTGATTGCGACCGTTTGTGCGAACATGGGGATCGACCCGATGAAGCAGAACGATTCCAACGTCAATCGGCCGATCCGCATCGCGGACCCGACGGCCAGCGTGATCGAGGAATTGGTCGGATGAAAGAGGTCTACCTCTGGATGGGATTGACGCTCGTCACGATGCTGTCAGGTATCGTGGCTGCACAGGAACCCGCGGACTCTACAGTGTTTGAAGTGCATACAGGCGACCACGCCGAAGTGTGGGCTTTGACGATTCAGGCCGATGGAAAGCCGGTGGCGCAGCGCGGAAGCGCAGCGATCTCTGCCCTGTTCGACTTCTACGATCTCAATCGCGACCAGCGACTCGATGAAAAGGAAACCGAAACGGTTGCTTCTCCCGCTGGGCTGCGGCAACTCCCCTTGGGGCGTCTGCTGCCGACTATGGTGAAGCTTCCCGCTGGCATCGATCAAGACGAAGACGGCCAGGTCTCTCTGGAAGAGTTTCAAGTATTCTACGAGGCATTCACCCAGGCCGGGCTATGGTTGACCTGCGATGTGACTCCTCGCAATGCCGAGATGAATGCTGCTCTCTTGCGTGCGTTAGCAATCGAACCAGGCGACAAGGTAGATCAACCGCAGATCGCGCAAAGCATGACGCGGCTGGGGAAGCTGGATACCAATTCGGATGAACTGATCAGCCCCGGCGAAATCTTGACGGGCCACGTCTACCCGGGAATTACACCAACGCGCTTGATCTCCGGCAGCAGTTCGGCAATGCATTCGCTTGGGATGTTCAAAACATGGACAGGTACACCCATGAAATGCGATCACCATTGGTCGATCGATCTTTCCGCAGACGGTGTAAAGCTATTGGATGCCGGTAACAAACGAGATGGTCGCGATGTGCCCCAGGCCGATGCGCTGACTTCTTTCTCGACGACCGCATCGGCCCGGCTGCATGTCGCCGCCGCGGATAGTTCGCGGGCCGAGTCAGCGTTGGCCGATCTGGTCCAGCAGTTCGCAGGGAGCGCCGGCGATGATAATCAACTAAAGCTGAGTGAGGTCGCTGGTATGCAGAATCAGGTCGATCTGGAAAACCTCATTCCGCTGGCCGATAGAAATCGAGATGGCGTGCTGACCGCTGACGAGTTCGCCCAGTGGCAGGAAGTTGCCCGAGCGTACATTCGCTCGGTGGTGGTAGTGACCATCCTCGATTTCGAGCAGAATCTTTTTACGGCACTCGACGAAAACTTCGACGGTTCTCTTTCCGCCCAGGAACTGAACAATGCCTGGAATGTGCTTCAGTCGGCTGACGTCATTCAGGATGATCGGCTGCTACCGGACCGACTACCGCGCCAGTTGCGGGTGGTGATTTCGCAGGGGCCATGCCAACAACTGCTCGACCAAGGGGCCACTGAGGGGCCCCCCTGGTTTCAGGCCATGGACCGCAATCGTGACGGACGGATCTCGCGCGACGAATTTCCTGCCTCAACCGAAAAGTTTGTCAGCATGGATAAAGACGGCGATGGCTTCCTGTCGCTGGAAGACGTCACGTTGCCGTAGAAAGCAGCCATTGAATTGCCTGCAACAGCGTTCGCGATTTGCGATTCTATGCCCCTCTACTCGGATAACAGCCGTGAAAAACTGACAGAGTTTGCTGCCGGGTGATTGAGCTCGCTTGAGATTGGCAACGACGGCTGCGATCGCTGCTCTTTCACTAAGTTGCCCTGAATGCGTAGTGCAAACTACTTAACGCGATCGCCAAATTGTTAAGCTGGCGTAAACGCTGACAGGTTGAATCGGATTGCGACACGCAGGAATCTTCGTACAATCGCATCGATCAGGAAGGATTTCGCTAAGCATCAGCACCTTAGAGCTTGGACCCGATGGAGTCGACATTTCCCGTATTCGATCCAGCATCACCTCAGGCAGAATCGATACGTGATCTCTTTGTCCACGTGCTGTTGATCAGTGCGGGCATCTTCGCCATCGTCTCGGGGCTGATCTGCGTTGCCCTGTATCGATTTCGCGTTACTGAAAAACTGCCCGTGCAAGATTTCGGCAGCCATAAGCGGGAAATTGCCTGGATGGCGGGGCCCGTGATCATCGTCGTATGGATCGCGGCGATCAGTATCAAGCTGATTCTGACCATCAACGCCTTGCCCACCCAGTACGTGAAGGGGGCAACGGCTGAGCAGGATGGTGTCGACATCGTCGTTACCGGGCACCAGTGGTGGTGGGAAATCGAATATCCGGCGTCCGGTATTGTCACGGCCAACGAGATCCACATACCCACCGGTAAGAAACTACGCGTCGCGCTGCGCTCGGAAGACGTGATTCACTGTTTCTGGGTGGCCCAACTAACACGCAAGATGGACGCGATACCCGGGCACGAGAACTTCGTCTGGCTGGAGGCCGACAAGCCAGGAACGTACCAGGGACGCTGTGCCGAGTACTGCGGCACGCAGCACGCCTGGATGAACTTCCTGGTTATCGCCCACGATCCCGACGACTTCGCAGCCTGGCAGCAGCGTGAAAAACAAACGTCCACTCCGCCAACCGAGAAGCTGGCATCCGACGGCGCGGCCTTGTTCATGAAGCTGACCTGTTCGCAGTGCCATGCCGTTGCAGGAACCGATGCCAAAGAAGACTTCGCACCCGACCTGACGCACCTGGCCAGTCGAGCCCAGCTTGGCGCTGGCGTGATCAAAAATACGCCGGATAACCTGCGCACGTGGCTGGCCAACCCTCAGGCCGTGAAGCCTGGCTGCAAGATGCCGAACTTCAAACTCAAAGACGAGCAACTCGATCAATTGGTTGCCTACCTGGAGACCCTCCGTTGAGCATGCCGCTGGTCGAAACGAAGGAAACCGAAGTCGAGCAGGCCTCGAAACTGGGCCCCTTGCTCGCTTGGGTCAGTTCGGTCGATCACAAGCAGATCGGCATTATGTACATCTGCACGGCAACCATCTTCCTGGCGATTGGTGGCCTGGAAGCCCTGCTGATCCGGTTTCAATTGCTGGTTCCCAAGAACGACTTTCTTTCGCCAGACTTCTTCAACCAGATGTTCACCATGCATGGGACCACAATGGTCTTTCTGGTAGGCATGCCGGTACTGGTTGGCTTCGCGAATTATTTCGTCCCGCTGATGATCGGGGCCCGCGATGTCGCCTTTCCGCGGCTCAACGCGATGAGCTTCTGGCTGCTGCCAATGGGGGGCATTCTGCTGTACTTCAGCTTCTTGACCGGCGCGGCCCCTAGTGCCGGTTGGTTCAGTTACGCACCTCTTTCGACACGGCCATACAATTTAATGGTCGCGCAAGACTACTGGATCATTGGCCTGCTTTGCTTGGGCGTGGGAAGCGTGGCCGCGGCGATCAACATCATCGTGACGGTGCTGACCCTGCGCGCACCGGGGATGAGCCTGCAGCGGGTACCGCTGTTCGTCTGGATGAGCCTGATGACCGCCATTCTGACGGTGCTGGCCCTGCCGGCCTTGAACGCGGCGCTGGCCATGCTGCTGATCGATCGCTTTCTGGGGGCGGCATTCTTTCAGCCAGAGCGAGGGGGCTCGGCCGTGCTGTGGCAACACTTCTTCTGGGTGTTCGGTCACCCGGAGGTTTACATTCTCATCCTGCCGGCGTTCGGGATGATCTCGGAAGTGATTCCGGTCTTCTCGCGCAAGCCGATCTATGGCTATGCGTTCGTGGCCGGTTCAAGCGCGGTGATCGTCCTGCTGAGCTACGGCGTATGGGCTCATCACATGTTCGCCGTGGGACTGGGCATGGGGGCCGATATCTTCTTCGCCGTCGGAACGCTGCTGATCGCGCTGCCTACCGGCGTGAAGATCTTCAACTGGACCGCTACGCTGTGGGGCGGATCGATTCACTTAACCGTGGCGATGCAGTTCGCGGTTGCCTTCCTGCTGGAGTTCGTCATCGGGGGGCTCACCGGCGTGATGTTCGCCGCCGTGCCGATCGACTGGCAATTGACCGATACCTACTTCGTGGTGGGGCACTTCCATTACGTGCTGATCGGCGGAACCGTGTTCGGGCTCTTCTCGGCGACTTACTACTGGTTCCCGAAGATGACCGGGCGAATGCTCAGCGAACGCCTGGGACGCTGGCAATTGTGGCTGTGGGTGTTTGGCCTCAACGCAACCTTCATGTCGCAGCATTTGCTCGGCGTGATGGGCATGCCGCGGCGCGTGTATACCTACGACAACAACCCCGGCTGGATGCTGTTGAACATGATAGCCACCGCCGGTGCCGTTGCCATGGCAACTGGCACGCTGGTACTGCTGTGGAACATCGCGACCAGTCTGCGCAGTGGTCAGTTGGCGGGGAACAACCCGTGGAATGGCTTCACGCTGGAATGGGCAACGACCTCGCCGCCGCCGGCTGAAAACTTCGAGACCATCCCCGAGGTGAGAAGCCGTCGACCGGTATGGGACCTGGATCAACCGGAACATGCTGACTGGAAATCAGAGAAGACCCCCAACGATAACGGCCGTCGCCCCGATAAGGCGATGGTGTGTGCCTGGACGTTCATCGTCTCGGAAGCGGTTTTCTTCCTGCTGCTGTTGGTATCGTACGTTGTCTTCAATTCCGGGGAAGTCGCTGGGCCAACCTCGGCTACCGCGCTCGATGCTACCCGCACTGGGGCGTTCACCGTCTGCTTGCTGCTCAGCAGTGTCACGTTCTGGTTTGCCGAGCGTGCTTTGAAAGCGAACAAGCTGAAACACTTCCGTGGCTGGCTCGGCCTGACGATTGGCTTGGGCACGGTGTTCATGCTCGGCCAGGCCTGGGAGTATTACGGCCTGATCCAAAGCGACATCACGGTCGACTTGAATCTCTTCGCAGCGACCTTCTTCACCGTGACCGGGTTTCATGGGCTGCACGTGACGGCCGGCCTTATCGCGCTTGCGATTCTTTTGGCCCTGGCGATGAGTGGTTCGTTCAATAGCCGACGCACCAAGGTGTTCGGGGCGGTCGGTGTTTACTGGCACTTTGTCGACGTGGTGTGGATTGTCGTCTTCCTGATTGTGTACATGGGGTATCTGCAATGATCTCCTTTCTCACGAGTCAGTCGCTGTGGAACCTCTCCTCGCCGGTGTGGCTGGTCGCGGTACCGCTACTGCTCGCGGCGATCGTGTGGCGTAAGAAGCTCGCCGGTGCCAACTGGTGGTGGTTTGCTGTCGCTATGGCTGTGCTGGTGTTGGCGTTTGTTTCGCCCATTGGCGTGCTCGCAGGCGGCTACCTGTTCAGTGCTCATATGGTGCAGCATCTCTTGTTGTTGTTGATCGTGCCCCTGGCCCTAATGCTCTTTCTGCCGCAGCACTGGCTAGAGTCACTGCTCGACCGACCAGGCCTGGCGAAGTTGAACACGTTGCTCTCTACGCCGGTGTTGGGCTGGGTCGCCGGTCTCGGGGCGATGTGGCTGTGGCATGTCCCTTCGCTATGTAGTGCGGCAACGCAAAGCGATCTGCTCAGTATCGTTCGCAGTGCCACGTTCCTGGCCGCTGGCCTGGCGTTCTGGTGGCCCATCTATTCGCCGGTGGCGCGTTATCGTCTGGATCCATTGTTGGCCGTGATCTATCTCTTCTCGGCCTGTGCCGGGTGCACGCTGTTGGGGATCTACATCACGTTCACGCCGGTATCGGTCTGCCCTGCGTTTGCCAATCCGGTCGATCGGATTGGCATCCTCACGTCGTTGTATCAAGCAGGCTTCACGCCGATGGTCGATCAACAACTGGGCGGGCTGCTGATGTGGGTGCCGCCCTGTTCGCTGTATATCTGTGCGATCCTCAGCGTGCTGTGCCGCTGGTATGCGTTGGAAGAACAGCCGTCCGCCGAGAAGTTGCCGGAGGCTTCCCTATGAACGAAAGCGAAGCCGCCAAATCGCACGAGCCCCCTGCTCCGCAGCCCACCTATGCCCCGGCGGTTATGGCCCTGGGCATCATGATGCTGCTGTGGGGCGTCACCACCATGTGGATCATGTCGGTTGCCGGACTGGGCGTGATGGTATGGGCACTGTGGATGTGGATCAGCGATATCCGTCTTGATTGGAAGAAGGAAAACAGCGGTGAGTGATTGTCCCGAAGTAAATAGCCCAACGTCCGATGAAGATCGACGCGGCTTTCTGACGAAGCTGTGCCTGGGACTGTCGGCGCTGATCGGCGCGATGATCACCTTGCCAGGCGTCGGCTTCGTGCTGGCCCCGGTCTTTGCCCGACCGAAGCAAACCTGGCGGAAGCTGGGGAAGCTCGACGAGTATGAAGTTGGCAAGACGGTCAGCGTCGAGTTCAAAGATACGATCGACCAGCCCTGGGCTGGCGTCACGGCCATGAGTGGTGCCTGGCTGCGGCGGGTATCGGATGAAGAGTTCATCGCGTTCTCGATCAACTGCCGGCATCTCGGCTGCCCGGTGAACTGGGTGGAAGATGCCTCGCTGTTCATGTGCCCATGCCACGGTGGTGTGTATTACGAAGATGGCGAAGTCGCGGCCGGCCCGCCGCCAGAGCCGCTGGCTCGCTACACCGTGCGCGTCAAAGACGGCTTCGTCGAGATCGAGACGTCCGCAGTTCCCTTGACCACCAACGACCAGGTATGACGATGCTGGGCAAGATTTGGAACTGGATCGACGATCGTAGCGGTTTCTCGGATGTCGTCATGCCGATGCTCGAGCATATCGTCCCACGCGATGCCCGCTGGTGGTACGTCTTCGGCAGTGCGACCCTCTGCGCGTTCATCGTCCAGGTGCTCACCGGCGTCGCGCTGGCGATGGTCTATGTGCCTGGTGGCGATGCCGCCTACGAAAGTCTGGTGTACATCACCAACGACGCCACTCTGGGCTACCTGGTACGAGGAATGCATTACTACGGCGCGACCGCCATGGTAATGCTGGCCGTCATTCACATGACGCAGGTCTACTTGCATGCATCGTACAAGTACCCGCGCGAGATGAACTGGATGAGCGGCGTCGTGCTGCTATTCGTCGTGCTGGGGATGGCCTTCACCGGGCAGCTTCTGCGGTGGGATGCCAACGGTGTGTGGTCGGTGATGGTCGCCGCCGAGATGGCGGCCCGTGTGCCGTTTGTTGGTGGGTACATCTCGCAGTTTTTGATGGGGGGCGAAACGGTCGGCGGTTCGACCCTCAGCCGCTTCTTCGCCATTCATGTCTTCATTTTGCCAGGGCTGATCTTCGCCGGCGTTGGCTTGCACTTGTGGCTCATCCTGCGGCATGGCATCTCCGAAATGCCCAAGGCCGACCAGCCGGTCGTGCCGGAAACTTACAAACAGGAGTACGAAGGCCGCCTCGAAAAGACAGGCGTTCCGTTCTGGCCAATTGCCGCGTGGCGCGATGTCGTCTTTTCGGCAATCATGGTGGCCGTGATCGTCGGGTGTGCGATCTTTGTCGGCCCCCCTGCCCTCGGCCCAGCCCCCAACCCAGCTAACATTCACGCCAACCCCATGCCCGATTGGTACTTCTGGTGGTACTTCGCCGTCCTCTCGATGCTGCCGCCGGAACTCGAAACGTATGTGATCCTCGGCATGCCTGTTCTCGGGGCGATTGGTCTGTTCGTCGTGCCGATGCTTTCCAATCGTGGACACCGGGCACCCTCGAAGCGTCCCTGGGCGGTCGCCGTGGTGATTTTCGGGGCAACGGCCTTTGTGGTCCTCACGATCTACGGCTATCAGAAACCGTGGTCGCCCGACTTCGATGTTAAGCCGCTGCCGCCGGAAGTGGTACGCTCGGACGATCCCAACATCCAGCACGGGGCGGTTCTGCTGCGCGATAAGGGGTGTCTCTATTGCCACAACGTCGACGGCTTCGGCGGGTATCGAGGGCCGGAACTGTCGGTTATCGGCAATCGCCTGGACCGGGGAGAACTGGTCATCCGTATCAACAACGGCGGCTATAACATGCCCTCGTTTGCCTCTTCGCTGACGGCCGAAGAACTGAGGCAGATGGTCGACTTCCTGCTGACCCGGACCGACCATCCCAAGCAAACACCAGGCGAAGATCCGTCAAACTAGCCACCGCCAAGAGCATACCGGAAGACGGATCGAGACGTCGATTTGCCATTAAATTGACGAAGTTTCGGTTTTCTTCTTACAATGGGCGAGACTCATTCCTCTCTTTTCAACTTGCCTGCTCGCTCGCCCGATCCTTCGATGGGTTCTCCTATGAAACGCCCCCTGCGTGGTCCGCAAATCGTCGCGATTCTGCTTCTTTCGTGGCTCGGCACGCGCGCCCACGCCGAAGACGCCCCAAGCACCGCGCAGCAGCAGGCCCATCGGTTTGAGACCCAGGTTGCCCCGCTCCTTTCGCAGCACTGCCTGGAATGTCACGCGGCCGGCAAGACCGAAGGGGGACTGAATCTCTCGCGAAAGGAGTCGGCCCTACGCGGTGGCGATTCCGGTAAGGTCATCCAAGCAGGCAGTCCCAACGATAGTCTGCTGTGGACCTACATCGAGTCCGGCGAGATGCCCCCCAAGCGTGCGCCCCTTTCCGCCGAAGAAAAGAAGATCATCCAAGCCTGGATCGAAGAGGGCGCGGTATGGACGCGCGAGGTCATCGACCCTGGTTCGCACCTGGAAAAGCAATCGGCCGAAGTCTGGGTGCAGCGGTTGACCGTGGCCGAATATATCACCACCGTCCGCGAGGTCACTGGCGTCGACATTTCAGCCGATGCCAAGCGGCTCATGCCGCCAGACGTGCGGGCCGACGGGTTCTCGAACACCGCTTACAGCCAAACGGTCGACTTGAGTCACGTTCAAGCCTATGCCGAGTTGGCTCAGCGGATCGTACAGAAGATGGACTGTGGCGAGTTCGCCGCTCGCTTTACCGACTGTCGTTCGTTCGACGATGCCTGTCTTAGCGAACTAATCGAGCGGATGGGCCAGCGCGTCCTGCGAGGTCCGCTCCAGCCGTGGGAGGTCGCAGCGTACAAGCAAATCGCCCAGGCAGTTCAGCACGAGAAAGGGACGCACGACGAAGCGGTTGCTTACCTACTGGAAGGAATGCTTCAGTCGCCGCGGTTTGTCTATCGCATCGAACAGCCGCGCAGCGAACAACCGTCGCCGTACGAACTGGCTTCGCGGCTTAGTTATATTCTGTGGGGCGCTCCGCCGGATGAAGACCTGATTCGCCTGGCCGAAGCCGACAAGCTGCGCGGCAAGCAGCTGGATGCAGCGGTCCAGCGGATGCTGGGCGACCCTCGCGCAAGGGCACGATCGTCGCAGTTCGTCCAGCAGTGGCTCGAGCTCGAACGACTCGATTCGCTGCGACCCAACGAAAAACTCTACCCCAAGTGGAGCACGGCCCTGGCCAGCGATATGCGGGACGAGACGTTGGCTTTCTTCGAGGAAGTTGCCTGGCAGCAGAATCGTCCGCTGGCCGATCTGTTAAATGCCCAGGTGACGGTCGTCTCGCCGCGGCTGGCCAGCTTCTACGGTTTGAAGCCATCGCAGGGGCAACCACTGAAAGGGGCTCAGCAGTCAGCCGGAGGATCGAGCGGTGTGATTGCGTTCTACGACTTCCGTGAAGCAGGCGGCGACATCGTACACGATCGAACCCGCAACGATTCTCCCTTGAACCTGACAATTCAATCGCCGGAGTCAGTTCGCTGGACCTCCGACGGGCTCGTCGTGCACAAGTCGGCCCGCATCGTCACCACGCAGCCGCCGCATCCGCTGATAGAGTCGCTGCGAAAGACGGGCGAGATCACCATCGAGGCCTGGATCACGCCGCACGACCTGCAGCAAAGTGGTCCTGCCCGGATCGTGACTTTCTCGCGCGATCCGAGCAACCGCAACTTCACCTTGGGGCAAGACAAACAGAAGTACGATGCCCGGCTAAGAACGAAAAAAACCGACAGCAACGGTATGCCATCGGTCAGCACGAAAGATGGCCAGGCGAAGACTAAGCGGACGCACATTGTCTACACGAAAGATAAACAAGGCCTTGCGCGGCTGTATGTCGATGGCAAGCTGGCCGGCGAGCGGAAGGGTTTGGGGGACTTCTCGAACTGGGATGAAGACATGGCCTTTGCTCTGGCCAACGAATTCACCGGCGATCGTCCGTGGCTCGGCACGTTGCACTCGGTAGCGATCTACGACCGAGCCCTCTCCGCCGATGAAGTGATTGTGCAGTACGAGCCGACTCGCAAATACGATCTGGCAAGTTATCCCCAGCGCGGCGGCATCCTCACGCAAGGAAGCACGCTTACGCTCGGTGGCGATAACGCTTCGATGGTCAGTCGCGGGCTCTTCGTGCTGCACGAACTGCTATATAGCCACGTCGGTGCTCCTCCCCCGTGTGTCGATACGAGCCCTGTGCCGGCTAAGAAGGGGCTCACACAGCGCGGTATCGCGATGGAACGAATCAACAATAACGCGTGCGGTGGGTGTCACTCTCGGTTTGAACCACTCGCGTTCGGGCTCGAAAAGTTCGATGGCATCGGAGCGTTCTCCGAGAAAGATCGTTTCGGAAATCCACTGCGCGACGATGGTGAGATCCTGCTGCCGGGATCTGACAAACCGATCAAGTACGAGTCGTCTCAGCAGTTGATGGAGATCCTCGCGTCGAGCGACCGCGTACGCATGGGCATCACGCGGAAATTGATTCAATTCGCGATCTCGCGTCCACTGGCAAACAGCGATCAGGCCGCGGTCGAACAAATTCACCAGCAGGCTCAAGCCAGCGGCGGTACCTACCAGGCCGTCATGCAGGCCATCGTCCTGAGCGACCTGGTTCAGAAGTTTCCGACACAAGAAACATCACGCTAACGATCCCCTTTCCTTTTAGGTATTTCCGATGAAACGAACTCGCCTGAATCGTCGAACACTGCTGCAAGGACTGGGGACGGTGGCCATCGGGTTGCCGCTCTTGGAAGAGATGACCGTCACGCCGGTGCTAGGGGGGGCCAAGGCCGAAGTACCGGTGCGGGCATTCAACGTCTTCTTTGGATTAGGGATACCGGCACCACTGCAGAACGAAGGTTTCGACGGCGTGCTCGAGCCGCTCAAGCCCCTGCGCGACAAGCTGCTGATTATGAAGAACGTCGATCATGTTCGCTGCGATATGCCTGGCATCAACGCGCATTACGATGGTGCCTCGGCGGCGTTCACTGCGATGCCAGCGGAAGGAACGGCCAAAGCAGGCGGGCCTTCGATCGATCAGCTGGTTCGCCAGCATTATCATCCTGAAGGTCTGCCCCCGGGGATGATATCGACCCTGATCGCCGGCACGTTCTTTCGCCGCAGCCGCGTCGTACGATACACGCATAGCTTCAAAGACGACGGCACGCCGGCGGCTGCCATGCAAGAGAAACCAAGCGACCTGTTCAGCCGCATCTTCGGCGAAGTCCCCAGCGACTCGCTCGATCCGCGTCGTCAGCGATTGTCGCGCAGCGTCCTCGATAGCGTCGTGCAGCAGGCTCAATACTACACGGGGCAAAACTCGCCACTGGGGAAGGTCTCGCGCTCGCGTCTGCAAGACCATCTCGACCGTGTGCGCGAGTATGAACAACGCACCATCGAGTTCGAGAAGAAAGCACAGCAGCAGCAACAGGAACTGCCAGTGCCGCCGAAATCGAAACTGTTGCACGGCAACGAGGCCGACCCCAGCGGGCAAGGGATCGATATCACGCTGGAAGAGCTGACGACTGAATGGCGACTGATGGCCGATCTGTACGCGCTGGCGATTGCGATGGATCGTTGCCGCTTCGGTTCGATTACCTTCCTGGCCGCCGGCGAACGCATTCGCCTGACCGGCGATTACGAGTACAACGGCGAGAAGCGGTTCGTCTTCAACGATGCCAAGCAGCTCAAGGCCAGTGGCGACAAAGGGTGCAGCCACGAATGGTGGCATCAGTTCAACGAGAAGAAGTCGAACGAGCAGCTTCGGGCCCACGCCCACATGAAGATGCGCGAGGTCGCCTACTTCCTCCAGCGGCTCGACGAGCAGGACGCCATGGAGGCCAACGGCAAGACCATTCTAGAGAACTCCCTGTTCACGATCAGCACCGAGTCAGGCGATGGCCGTCATAACGATGTGCAGCGAGAACTATCGGGTGTCTTCCATGCCGTGACCGGGGCCAACGGACGCTTCAAGACCGGCGAAATGATCGACGTCAAAGCCGAGGGGCTCGATGCCTACAACGAGCTACTCCGCGGCATGGGCGTGCAGCGAACTCTGGGGCCTGAGAAGCGCGATACGAAGTCGGTCGATCACATTCGAGCATAGTTTTCCAGCGATCCCGCGTCGGCTCTTTTCCAAAGGGGGAAGTGATCTTACCACTTCCATTTCAGGTGGACACTTAGGCAGCTAAAGGTTTACGTGAAGTATTTTACCGACTTTCTTGTCGAGTTTTTCCTTGATCTCCATCAAGTTGATACGCTCTTCTGGGGGGATCATCTTGTCTCGTCGTCGGTCCCCTCATATGGGCGGAAGCCTGTCGCGAAGCGGCATCTAGGAAACGGTATCGTTTCCATAATACGGGCTTTATTGGCCCCCCGACTCACCTAGCCCAGCCCGTGGAGTTCTTCCCTGGGGAGGCTTGGTAAGGATTGCCACGATACGCCAGCGACGACCGCTCTGACGTGATGAAAGAATCTGCCAAGGATCTTGGAGGATCGTTCTCTCGACCCCATCCTCTGGTTGCCTAGAATTGGCAATCCATCCAAGAGGACAATGCTACCAACGACACCAAACATTCGACTGGCTTTATGGAAATTCTTCGACGTAACCATTCACTGGCGTTGGCCACCCTTGTGTGTGGTATGGCCGCGATTGCTTTCGCAGGCTGTTCCCGAGCAACCCAAACCCCTGGCGAGCGACCTCCCCCGACGGTGACCGTTTCGCAGCCGATCACTAAGAAGATCGTCGAATGGGACGCCTACACCGGGCGTCTCGAGCCAATCGAGTTCGTCGAGATCCGGGCACGCGTGAGTGGTTACCTAGAGTCGATCCACTTCGACGAAGGGCAGATCGTCAAGCAAGGGGATCTGCTGTTCGTGATCGATCAGCGTCCGTTCATTGCGGCGCTCAACGGGGCGAAAGCTTCGCTGGGGCAAGCCCAGGCTCAGATGGCCCAGGCCCGAGCCCAGCTCGACGAAGCACGTGCCCAGAAGAAGCAAGCCGAAGCCGAGTTGAACCTGGCCGATGCCCGCGTCAAGCGCACGCGAACTCTTCGCATGTCGAACGCGGTCGCCCAGGATGAACTCGATCAGCGCGAAGCGGAGTTCACCCAGGCCGAAGCGGACATCACCGCTTCTGATGCCGGCATTGGCCTTGCCGAAGCAGGCGTGGCAACGGCCCAGTCGGCCATTCACTCGGCCGAAGCGGCCGTTGAGACTGCCGAACTCGAACTCAACTACACCAAGATTTACGCTCCGGTTACGGGACGTATCAGTAGCGAATACGTCACCGAAGGGAACCTGGTCAGTGGTGGTGCGGCGACTTCGACTTTGCTGACGACCATCACCTCGGTGAATCCGATCTACTGCATGTTCGACGTCAACGAACAGCAGGCCCTGAAATACATTCGCCTGGCCCTGGAAGGGAAACGCGAAAGCTCGCGTTCAGCCAAGAACCCGGTTTTCCTGGGCTTGGCCGACGAAAAAGGCTTTCCGCACATGGGGCACATGGAATTCGTCGATAACCGTTTCGATTCCAGCACGGCCAGCATTCGTGTGCGTTGCATCTTCCGCAACGATAACGAAGTCCTCGTCCCAGGCATGTTCGGCCGCGTTCGCCTGCCAGGCAGTGCTGCCTACCAGGCCGTGCTGATACCTGATTCGGCGATTGGTACCGACCAATCTTCGCAGTACGTCTACATCGTGGTCGATGGAAAGATCGAACGCCGTAGCGTCGAGGTGGGCCCCCTGGTCGATGGCTTGCGTGTCATTCGTAGCGGGCTCGATGGCAGCGAGTCGCTGGTGATCAAAGGGATTCTTCTGGTGCGTCCTGAAATGGCGGTGAATGTCGAGACCGGCGCGATCGAGATGCGCGAAGACGGACTGCCGGATGACTACACGCCGCTGCCGAAGGATCAATGGATTTCTCCAGGGCTCAGCTCGATTTCCATTCTTAAGAACAGCACGCAAACGGCGGTCGGTGCGACCGAGGAGGCGATCCGATGAAGTTTCCTCACTTCTTTATCGAACGCCCGATCTTCGCGTCGGTGCTGTCGTTCCTCATTGTGCTGGTGGGCGGCATTACTTACTTCACCTTGCCGGTTTCACAGTACCCGGACGTCGCTCCACCGACGATCGTGGTGCGGGCCAGTTACCCAGGTGCCACGCCGCAGGTGATCGCCGACACGGTGGCCACGCCGATCGAACAGGAAATGAACGGCGTGGACGACATGCTGTACATGGAGTCGTCGTCGAGTGCCGACGGTACCATGCAGCTGACGGTGACTTTCAAGCTGGGCACCGACCTGGACGACGCCCAGGTGTTGGTACAAAACCGGGTGGCCATTGCCGAACCGCGCCTGCCAGAGGCCGTTCGCCAGATTGGTGTGACCACCAGCAAGCAGATTCCCGACATGCTGATGGTTGTGCATTTGGAATCGCCGGACGGTAGCCGCGATCAGCTCTATATCAGTAACTTCGCATTCCTCCGCATTCGCGACGCCCTGATGCGGCTGGATGGGGTGGGCGATATTCGTATCGCCGGTGGTAACGAATACGCGATGCGGGTGTGGCTCGATATCGAGCGCATGACCCACCTCGATTTGACACCAGGGGACGTGATCGGTGCGATTCGTGGGCAGAACGCCCAGGTCGCGGCTGGCGTGATCGGTCAACCGCCGAACGATGGAACCGGCGCGTTTCAATTGAACGTCACGACCGAGGGGCGACTGAAAGATACCGAAGAGTTCGGCAATATCATTATCAAGCGAGGCGAAGATGGCCGCGTAACGCGGCTGAGTGACGTGGCCCGCCTGGAACTGGGTGCTCAGGATTATTCACGCTTGAGCTACCTCGATGGCAATCCGGCAGTGGCGGTGCTGATTTATCAGCGGCCTGGTACCAACGCGGTTGATACGGCTAAGGAAGTCAAAGATACGATGGCCAAGCTGGCGGCCGACTTCCCCCAGGGGATCGGTTACCAGATCGCCTACAACCCGACCGACTTTGTGGAAGAGTCGATTGCCGAAGTGTTTGATACGCTGCTGATCACCACGTTGCTGGTGGTGTTCACCGTGTTTATCTTTCTGCATGGCTGGCGGCCAACGATCATTCCCGTGATCGCGATTCCCATTTCGCTTATCGGCACGTTCGCCGTCATGCAGACGATGGGGGTGACGCTCAACACGCTGTCGCTGTTTGGCCTGGTGCTGGCCATTGGTATCGTGGTGGACGACGCGATCGTGGTGGTCGAAAACGTCGAACGCCTGATTGCCGAGGGGATGTCACCGCGTGAAGCGACCCATAAAGCGATGGACGAGGTGGGCTCGGCCCTGATCGCCACCACGCTGGTGCTGATCGCCGTGTTCGTGCCGACCATTTTCATCCCCAGCATCAGCGGGCGGTTCTATCAGCAGTTTGCCATCACGATTGCCATTTCGACAGCGTTCTCGACGTTCGTTTCGCTGACCCTCAGCCCGGCCATGTGTGCATTACTGCTGCGGCCCAAGAATGCCCAGCGGAACTGGATGGGGAGAGTGGTCGATGTGCTGTTCGGTTGGTTCTTCAAGCTGTTCAACAAAACGTTCGACATCACGAGCAACATTTATGCTGGCATCATTTCGCGCATCGTGCGCGTGTCGGCCTTGGTGCTGCTGTTTTACGCGGGGCTGTTGGTTGCCACTTACTACAGCTTTGGCATGGTTCCTAACGGCTTCATTCCACAGCAGGATCAAGGATATCTGATCGTGGCGATCCAACTGCCAGACGGGGCGGCTCTTTCGCGAACCGACCTGGTGACGAAGGAAGTTACCAAAATTGGCGGCACGATCGACGGCGTGGCCCACTCGGTTGGTATTGCCGGTCTGTCTGGCTCGACCTTCTCGATCAGCCCCAGCGCCGCTGTGACGTTCTTTCCCTTGGAAGACGCCAAAGAGCGGAGTGCTCGCGGCCGCGGTGTCGATGTGATCGTGGCGGAGATGCGGCAGAAACTGGCCGGGATTAACGAAGCTCAGATCTTCGTGATTCCCCCGCCGCCGGTCCGTGGTATTGGTCGTGGCGGCGGTTATAAGATGTACGTTCAAGACCAAGGGGGTGCCGGCCTGGATGCCCTGGCCCAGGTCACCAATCAGATTGCCGCCGAGGCCAACAAGCAGCCAGGACTGGTTCAGGTTTACTCGAACTACCGGTTGAGCGTTCCGCAGATCAAAGCCAACGTCGACCGTACCAAGGCCGAGATGCTCGACATTCCGGTGAACGATGTCTTCACGGCCCTGCAGGTTTACCTTGGTTCGGTATACGTGAACGACTTCAATATGTTGGGTCGTACCTATCGTGTCACGGCCCAGGCCGAACCAGAGTTCCGCGACGAGCCGAGCGACATCTTGCAGCTGCGCACCCGAAGTACACGCGGTGCCAGCGTGCCGTTGGCTTCGATTGTCGATGTCGAGCGGGTGGTTGGCCCTGATCGCCTGGTGCGGTTTAACTTGTACCCGGCGGCCGATCTCAACGGCGACACCGTTCCCGGTTTTAGCTCGGGGCAGTCGCTCGATACGATGGAGCGGCTGGCCAACGAGAACCTTCCGCCTGGCTTCGGCTATGCATGGACCGACATCGCATTTCAGGAACGTTCGGCAGGCAATACGATTGTCTTCCTGTTCCCGCTGGCGGTGCTGTTCGTGTTCCTGACGCTGGCCGCCCAGTACGAAAGCTGGCTACTGCCGCTGGCGATCATTTTGATTGTGCCGCTGTGCTTGCTGTTTGCCATCATGGGTATCTGGTACCGCGGGATGGACAACAACATCCTCACGCAGATCGGTTTCATCGTGCTGGTGGGCCTGGCGTGTAAGAATGCGATTTTGATTGTCGAGTTCGCCAAAGCGGAAGAAGACGCCGGCAAGAACCGCTTTGAAGCCGCTGTCGAAGCCTGCCGTCTGCGACTTCGCCCGATCTTGATGACCGCGTTCTCGTTTATCCTCGGGGTGATTCCGCTGCTGATCGCCACGGGGGCCGGTTTCGAGATGCGACGCGTGCTCGGAACGGCCGTGTTTGCCGGAATGCTGGGGGTGACCATCTTCGGGTTGTTCCTCACGCCGGTCTTCTACGTGGTGCTGAGGAAATTCGCCAGGCAGAAGCCAGCCCCGGCAAGCGAAGCAACTTCCAATTAGTGCTGAAAAGCACACGAAAAGAAAAAGGGATGCCGACATGGGTTGGCATCCCTTTTTTTGTTCGAAGATGGTTTGAGAGTCGCTGACCCCTTACGGCGAAGACATATGCTTCGCGATGTAGGCTGCTTCTCCCATGCGTTCGATCAGATCGAGTTGCAGTTCCAGCCAGGCCATGTGCCCTTCTTCGTCAAGGACAATCTGCTCGAACAACTGCCGCGAACCGATATCGGAATCGGCGGAAGCTTGTTGCGAGGCCTTCGTGTAGAACTCGATAGCTTCCTTCTCGTCTTCCATGTCGGTTTTGAACATCGACTGAAGCGATTCCGCACGGACCGGCGTTTTGTCGAACGTCAGTCGCGGTTCCCCTTTGAGGAACAGAATACGATTAAGGTACAAGTCCGAGTGTCCTAGCTCTTCCTGCATTTCTTCCCGCATCTTTTTGGCCAACAGGTCCAGGCCCCAATCATCCAGCACGGCGGCATGCAGCTGATATTGATGGCTGGCTGTCAGCTCCATCGACAGGGCCTTTTGCAGGTTTTCGATCGACTTCTCTCTCGACATGGTCTTCTCCCAGAGGCGCGACTTATGTGGTTGTTGGATCAGCCGACCGCTTGTGCCTTGCTGATCCTTTCATTGTACCGCGATCGCGCCTCGGCGTGTGACCGCCATGGGCGTTTTAGACCCAAGCCGGCTCCCAGCCCTTGGCGTACGACTTGGTCAACCATGGCTCGGCTGCGGTGAAATTGGGGATCTTCATTTCCTGGGCATCCCACTTCAAAGCTTGGCCTGGAAAGCGAATTCCGACGGTGCCCAGAAGGACAGTTTCGGTCAGCGGGCCAGAGTAGTCGAAGGTCGAGGTCGTTTCCCCTTCGCCGCGGGCAGCATCTGCCCACTGCACGTAATGATCAACGCCGGGAAATTCTTCGATCGCCGTTTCGGTTTCGGCACCATTCATGAAGAGCTTCGGCATCGCCACGTGGGGAATGACCAGCGTTCCCTTTTCCCCAATCAGTACCGAACCGGCACCAGGAAGCGAGTACGACTTCGGCAGATGAGCCGTCACCTCGGCGGGCGGACGTACGCCAGCGGCATCGTACCAGGTCACGTTCAACGTATCCCCAGCGGTGTACTTGGTGCCTGGGAAGACATAGCGCACGGTAGCGCTTTCGGTCCATGTTTCAGGCTTCAGCGGTGGTGCCTCGGCGGTTAACTCCAACGGCGACGTCAGCAAGAGGGATTTGAAGACCGGGTCGAGGATATGGCAACCGAAGTCACCTAGCTGCCCGGTGCCGTAGTCTTGCCAGCCGCGCCAGTTGAACGGATGGTAAATGCCGGCCTTGTAAGGGCGACGCGGCGCGACCCCTTGCCACAAGTCCCAGGCCACCGTTTCCGGTACCGCATCTTCACCAGCAGGGCGATCGATGTTGCGGGGCCAGCTAGGCTGACCCGATTGCCACGAGTGAACTTCTTTCACTTTACCGATCTTGCCGGAATGCACTAGCGCGACCGCGGTACGATACGCCGCGTGCGACTGGATTTGATTGCCCATCTGCGTGACAACTTTGTTCCGCTGGGCGGCCTCTTTCATTTGCCGTGCTTCAAACACGGTATGCGTCAGCGGCTTCTGGCAGAAGACATGCTTGCCCAGCTGCATGGCCGCCAGCGAGACCGGGGCATGCATGAAGTCAGGCGTCGAGACAATCACGCCGTCGACACTGCCAGCGTTATCCAACAGCTTGCGCCAGTCGGCGTAGGTTTTGGCGGCGGGGTATTTTTCGGCGGCGCGGCCCAGGTGTTGGGCGGAACTGTCAATATTGCACAGTGCGGTGACTTCAACGGCAGGACTCGCGGCGACACCGACCAGGTCGCTCCAGCCCTTGCCACCGGTCCCGACACTGCCCACGCGAAGACGCTCGTTCGCACCGAGCACACGCGAATAGCTGACCGCCGGTAAGGCAACCGCGGCACCGGCGACAGCAAGAGACTTGATAACTTGACGACGACTAATATGCCCAGACATGGAAAGCCTCACAAAGCGCTGGTAGGTAGGAAATGGTGGGAGGGAGCACCAAGTCTTACGAATCAGCGAGGCCGCGTCAATCTTTTTCAGAAAGAAAAAACGCCTCTAGCGGCATGGGATGATGTGTCGCGACATCATCGGCACTCAGGCAATGGCGGGCACAACGGGGTAAATCGTCGAGTCGATTAGTATTCGTCAGGAACCAAAGCCGGGTCGATCGTCAGTTGTTGGCCATCTGGCAGGTTCACAACGCGGTCTTCTTGCCACTGCGGCAGATGCTCTTCGACGTAACGCATCGCCCTAACCAGGGCTTTCTCGTCCTTCTTGTCGAACGAATTATCGACACCGTTGAGTAGCGTTAAAACCTGTACGCTGCCGGTATCCGCTCCGTAAGCACGTACCGCGCTGAGCATTACCTGCACGCATAATAGTCCCTGGCGATCGTACAGATAACGAAACGCTTCTTCATTGCTCTTGAACACGATGAGTTCCTCCGTCGAGACGAGTGCCTGGTTGATTTACCGCCTGGCAGGCCAGAAGCCGCATAAAAGCCTGCGACTTCGATTCAACTCAAACGTATGTCGAAAATCGGATTGGTGCGCACGAAATGCCCTCGGCTTCACACGATCGGTACGCGGTGATCGTGCCGTGCGTTCCGGTTATGACGATACGCTCGATCGTGCCGATTTACGATGCCGCCGGCTGAAAGAACGGGGCCAGGCTCTCGTTCACCGTGCTCAGACGCTGGGCTGAATAACGCAGCTGTGCCTGTTCTTCTTCACTCAACGCGATGCTCAGCACCTGGGCGATCCCCTCTTGGCCAATCACCGCCGGTAGCGACAGACAGACATCCTCGATGCCGTAATACCCATCGACCAGCGTCGAGACCGGCATCGTGTGGTGCGAATTGTCTTTGATTGCCTGCAAGATCATCGCCGCCGCACTAGCCACCGCGAAGTTGGTGTAACCCTTGGCCAGAAAGACCTCGGGGGCGACGCTTAGCGTCTTCTCGAATGCCCGCTTCACTTCCGGATCTTTTCCCATGTACCAGCCGCCGGCATACACCGCGCTAAGGACCGGGAACTGCGATTCGCCATGTTCACCCAGCACGTAAGCACGTATGTCGTCCGAGTGAATTTCGTAGTGGGCCGAAAGGAGCGAACGGAACCGGGCACTATCGATCAGGGTGCCTGTTCCCAGCACGCGATGTCGGTCGAAGCCCGACAGCTTGAGCGTCGCGTACGTCAGCACATCGACCGGATTGGTAACCACCAGCAAGATCGCATCGGGGCTCAGTTCGGCGATCTTCGGTACCACCTGCTGAAAGAGCTGGGCGTTGGGCCGTGCCGTAGCGATACGGTCGATGGCACTTCCCCCCTGCTCTGCCGACTGTGCCAGTGCCAGAACGACGACCTGCGAGCCCCGCGTGGCTTCGATATCTCCGGCCTGCACGCGCACGCGACTGGGACCCAGCGCCGCGGCATGCTGCAGATCGAGGGCTTCCCCCCGAATCCGCTCGGCACTGCGGCTCACCAGAACCAGCTCGGTCGCCAGCCCTTTGAGGACGATCGAGTACCCCAGCGTGACACCAACCTTGCCGACACCAACAATCGAAACCTTCATGGGTGCTCCTTTCTTTCCGGCGCAAACCTTCAATCTGGCGGACCTGCCAGGCTTGCTCAAGAGGTAGGATGTCTCAATTAACGCACTCGGCCGAGAAACCGGCAGAAACTTTCCCCGGCATCGTTGCCGCTGCCAGGCTTTTCCCTGTTTGCAAATGCATTGCAAGTACGATAAGATAGATACCGGTAATCAACCCCACTCTGGCCGTAAGTACTCATGGCACGCAAGCGAAAATCTGGATTCTCGATGGAAGCCGCGAAGACCCTTCTTCGGGGTGCCAATCTCCGCTGTACGGCGGCTCGAATTGCGGTCGTTCAGACGCTGGCCGATCATCAAACGCCGCTAAGCCCCAATGAAGTCGCCGACGAACTCTCAGAGTTCGGGTTCGACAAATCGACCATCTACCGGTCGTTGACCGAACTGGATGAATCAGGCATCGTGGCCCGGCTCGACCTGGGAGACGCGGTCCGACGCTTCGAACTGCTGCCGTCCGGGTCGGAAGGGCGTTCCGAGCATCCCCACTTCATGTGCATCGACTGCGGCAAGGTGATGTGCCTGTCGGGGTTTCACATCGAACTGGTCCCCGACAATCCCAAGCAGAAGCCCCCCGGCAAGCTGGAAGAAGTGCTGATCAAAGGGCACTGCGACGCGTGTCTTTAAATGCCATTCAGGCAGTATGAAACCGCGTCGAAAAAACGTAGTAGGGAATTCGCTCGCAAGTGGCTAGACTAAGGGCGACAGATGCTTTTCTGAACTCTGCCCAGGTGCGCTATGGACTACTACGACTACTTCCGGGTGAAGCCCGGCAGCAAACTCGATCTCAATAAGTTTGATCCCGTCTGTAAAGATCTTCACGACGATAGCGATCTGGCGGAAGCGGAAATGCAGCGTCTGCGCGACCGACTGCGCGAGCTGCAATATTCGATGTATGCCGAACGCAAACGATCGGTCCTGATTGTCCTGCAAGGGCGTGACGCCGCCGGCAAAGACGGGACCATTCGGCATGTGTTTCGCGCGATGAATCCGCAAGGGTGCCGCGTGTTCAGCTTCAAAGTGCCCAGCAAAGAAGAAGCCGAACACGATTTCCTGTGGCGGCATCATAGAGTGACGCCAGGCCTCGGGCATATCGCCGTCTTCAATCGATCGCACTACGAAGAAGTCCTCGTCCAACGCGTGCACAACATGGTCCCCAAAGAGGTCTGGAAGAAGCGCTACGACGAAATCAATAACTTCGAACAGATGCTGGCCAACAACAGTACCCACATCCTGAAGTTCTATCTGCACATCGACCCGGAAGAACAGCTCGAGCGTTTCAAGAAGCGACTGGAGTCGCCCCACAAGTACTGGAAGATCAGCGACGCCGACTACTCGGAACGCCCCTACTGGGACGACTACACCAAAGCGTACGAAGACGCCCTCACCAAGTGCAGCACCGACTACGCCCCTTGGTTCACGATTCCCTCGAATCGCAAGTGGTTCCGCAACTACGTGGTCCTCAAAATCTTGATAGCCGCCTTCGAGTCGTTCCATATCAGTATGCCCGAAACCACCGTCGACCTGGACGCGATCCGCCGGCTGTATCACCAGGAGAAGAAAAAAGAGAATGGTGGGTAACCACCCCGGGGGAGACGGTGCTTTCCCAGCCTTCTGGTGACTTTTTCCTAGACGTTTTCTATACTAAGGACTGCCGTACTCCTTCTCCCCTTCCCCTTGGCTGGTCTCATGCGCGTGGTCCCCTACCCCGGCCTGGCCCAATACGTGGGTTCGTTGTGCCTCTTCCTTCTGCTGGTCTCGCCCCTGGCGGCTGCCAATCAGGAAGGTGAGGCTCTGTTCGTGCGCCGTATTGCCCCTTTGCTCGCTGAAAAATGCCTTGCCTGTCACGGCCAGAACGAAGACGAGATCGAAGGGGGGCTCGATATGCGTTCGCTGTCTGCTCTGCACGCAGGCGGCGATAGTGGCGAAGCGACTCTCGTCGTCGGCAAGCCAGACGAAAGCCCCCTGATGCTGGCCATCGGCCGCGATGACGTCAGTTGGTCGGCCATGCCCCCGAAGGAAGCCGAAAAACTGACCGACGAGCAGATCGGCTGGTTCCGGCAGTGGATCGCCCTCGGCGCTCCCTGGCCCGACGAAGCCCGCGCGGCCGAGATCAATGCCCAGTACGCCGATAAGTGGTCGGCCGAAGATGGGATTATCGTCGAAACGGTCGGTGCTCTCTCGCCGGAATGGGCCAACCGCAAATACAAACCGGAGTCGCTGTGGGCTTACGAAAAAGTCACCAGGCCAGCCGTTCCTGATGTCGGTACTGCCAATCCGATCGATGCCTTCCTGCTCGCCAGAATGCCGGAAGGTCTTGTCGTCGCGCCCCCTGTCGATCGCGTGACCCTCATCCGCCGTGCGACATTCGACCTGACAGGGCTTCCCCCCAGCCCCGCCGAAATCGAAGCATTCACCAGCGATCCTTCGTCCGACGACATCGCGTTCGCCAAGGTGATCGACCGCCTGCTGGCTTCACCCCACTACGGCGAACGGATGGCCCAGCACTGGCTGGACGTGGCCCGCTACGCCGACAGTTCCGGCTTTGCCAACGACTACGAACGTGGCAACGCCTGGCGTTATCGCGATTATGTTGTGCGTAGCTTCAACCAGGACAAGCCGTACGACGCATTCATCCGCGAGCAAATCGCCGGCGACGAACTCGACCCCGACAATCCCGAAGCGATCGTCGCGACTGGTTTCCTGCGCATGGGACCGTGGGAACTGACCGGCATGGAAGTCGAAAAAGTCGCGCGGCAGCGGTTCCTGGATGATGTAACCAACAGCGTCGGCGAAACGTTCCTGGCTCACTCGCTGCAGTGTGCCCGCTGCCACGATCACAAGTTCGATCCCGTGCCCACGCACGACTACTACGCCATTCAAGCGGTCTTTGCCACCACGCAACTGGCCGAACGCAAAGCCCCTTTCCTGAAGATCGAGAACACCGCTGGTTTCGAGGAAGCGAAGTACCTGAAGTCGCGGCGGGCCGAATACTCTCAGACGCTCAAGCAGCTCAATGAAATGCAGTTGGAAGCTGCAACCCAGTGGTATGCCGACAACAAGATCGACCCGGCCAGGTGGAACGAAGCCCTCGACAAGCAAAAAGGGGCGAAGGACTTTGGAAATGCTCGCCAGGCCCTGATGCGGCAGAAGCTGCCTGAGAGTGAGATTCCGCCGAAGCATGTGGGCTTCTCGCCGGAAGACTACGGCAACGAACGCGTTGCCCGCAAGGGCTTGCAGCGGATCGATTGGGAAGACGACCGCTACCAACCCTACGCGCTGGCCGTCTACAGCGGCAAAACGCCGACGCTCAAATCGGTATACACTCCGCTGCGAATGCCGGCCAAGCCGCTGGAAACCGGCGAGCTCGAACAGACCAGCATTCTCACCGGCGGCGATCCCTTCAGCCCCGCCACGCCTGTGAAGCCTGGCATCTTGAGCGTGCTCAGCCAGGTCGAGCATCCGGACATTCCTACCGATATCGCCGGACGCCGGGCCGCGTTCACGCAGTGGGTGGCCAGTGCCGACAACCCCCTCACCACGCGTACCATCGTCAACCGTATCTGGCTGTGGCACATGGGGCAGCCGATCGCCGGCAATCCGAACAACTTTGGCTCGACCGGCAAACGCCCGACCCATCCGCAACTGCTCGACTGGCTGGCCGCCACGTTCGTGGAATCAGGCTGGTCGTTCAAGTCGCTACATCGTCAGATCATGCTCAGCGAGGCCTACCGCCGTTCGTGCGAGCACCCCAGCTTCGACTCGCTTGATGAAAAAGACCCCCTCGGCACGTCCTACGCAGTATTCACCCCGCGCAGGCTCACCGCGGCCGAAATTCGCGATGCGATGCTCTTTGCCACCGGCGAACTCAACCCACAACTGGGCGGCATCCCCAATCGCCCCGAGATCAACATGGAAGCGGCCATGCAGCCGCGGCAAGTGATGGGAACGTTTGCGTCTGCCTGGACCCCCAATCCCTTGCCGCAACAGCGCCATCGGCGTTCGCTGTACAGCTTGAAAATTCGCGGCCTGCCCGATCCTTTCCGCGAAGTCTTTAACGCCCCCGGCCCTGACTTCTCGTGCGAGATGCGCAGCGCGTCGACCGTCACGCCGCAAGTCTTCGCCCTGTTCAACGGTCAGGCAACCTACGATCGCGCCCTCGCTTTGGCCAATCGCGTAACGCAGGAAGGTCTCACCGGCGCGAAAGCGATCGACCGCGTCTTTCAAATAGCCTATGGCCGCATGCCCAGCGAAAGCGAACGCGCTGCGTGTCTAAAGCACTGGCAGGCGATGGAAACCATTCAAAGCGAACGCGAACTGGTCGCGACCAAAGCCCCGCTGGTCGTTCGTCGTGATGCGGTCGAAGAGAACACCGGCGAGAAGTTCTCGTTCGACGAAACTCTACACGCCTACGCCGACTTCGTGCCTGACCTTCAGCCGCAAGATGTCGACGCGAACACCCGAGCCCTGGCCGACGTTTGTCTGGCGATCTTGAATTCCAACGAGTTTGTCTATGTCTACTAACCCTCGCCCCCGGCGGCGCGAATTCCTGTACGGCCTGGGTGCCACCCTGGGTAGCGTGGCCTTCAGTTCGCTTCTCGCGGCGGAAGAAGACCAGGCCGCCGTGGGGCTCAGCCCGCGTAAAGGGCACTTGCCAGCGAAGGCCAAGAACTGCATCTTCCTGACCATGGAAGGGGGCCCATCGCATATCGACACGTTCGATCCTAAGCCGAAGCTTGCTCAGTTGCATTTGAAGGAATTCACCCGCAGCGGTGAGCAGAAGTCGGCCATGGAAAGTGGCAAACGCTACTACGTGCAAAGCCCCTTCAAGTTTAACAAGGTGGGCCAGTCAGGTGCCGACATGGCCGAGAACTGGCAGCACCTGGCCGGTGTGGCGGACGACATCTGCTTTTTTCGCGGCTGCCAGGTCGATAGCGTCAACCATCCCACCGCCATGTATCAGCTCAACTGCGGCAACCGCTTCGGCGGCGACCCTGGTATCGGCTCGTGGGTGACGTATGGCCTCGGATCGGAAAACCAGAACCTGCCTGGCTTCATCGTCTTGCCGGAGGTCAGCTATCCGCAAGGTGGTGCCGCGAACTGGAGCAACGGCTACCTGCCCGCTCAGTTCCAAGGGACTCCGCTTCGCCCGAAGGGTTCCCCCATCCTCGATCTCTTCCCGCCGAGTGGCGTCACCGCCGAGCATCAGCGGAAGAACCTCGACCTGATCGCGCAGCTCAACCAGCAGCATCAAAAGCGGCATGCGTATCACGACGAACTGGGTGCCCGGATGGAAAGCTACGAGTTGGCCTTCCGCATGCAAATGCAGGTACCCGGCGTGTTAGACCTGCAGCAGGAACCGCAGGAAACGCTCGATCTGTACGGCGTCGGCCAAGAGCCCACCGATTCGTTCGCGCGTAAGTGCCTGCTCGCGCGAAAGCTCGTCCAGCAAGGGGTGCGTTTCGTGCAGCTCTATCACGGTTCGTGGGACAGCCACGACTACATCGAGCGGGCCCACGGCAACCTGGTGGCAGCCGTCGACCAGCCAATCGCCGCGCTGATCGCCGACCTGAAACGAACAGGCCTCTTGGATGAAACGCTCATCGTCTGGTGCGGCGAATTCGGCCGCACGCCAGATAATGGTGTCCGCGGGGGCACCGCTTATGGCCGCGATCATAACCCGCACGCGATGACCTACTGGCTGGCCGGCGGCGGTGTGAACGCCGGCCACACCATCGGCGCGACCGACGAAACCGGGATGGAAGCGGTCGAAAACGTCGCCCACATCCGCGACTTCCACGTGACCCTCTTGCGTTTGCTCGGCTTAGACGACAACAAGCTCACCTACTACCACGCCGGCCGTTTCAAGCAGCTCAGCCAGTTCGGAGGGAAGGTAATTCCGGAGCTGATTGCGTAAAGATCAACGGAAGCAGAATCGACGGGTGCCATGCTCACGTCTGCGTGAGCATGTGAATCAGGATAAGAGCATGCCTGCGAAGACGTGGGCACCGCATCCAACTCGCCAGTAGGAAAATGTGTACGCATTCATGCAAGACCATGACGCAAAGATCGAACTTGCTCGGCACGCTGGCATGGCCGATGACTACTACGAGAACGGCTTCCTCGGGTGCCTCCGCCCCTATTCTGGAATCAGGGAAGAGAACTTTCACGCGGTGGTTGAATCGCTGCTTACCGTCGGTGTACACATCGCGTCTTCCCCTACGATCGATCGCAGGATCGTCGAACCGATACAGCGTATCACGACGACTACCCGGCGCTGGGGCGTGGAAGAGGACGGGATGTTGGTCCGCAATGGGCTGATCACGCCAGACGATCGCCTGAAGCTCCGCCTTTGGGTTCGCATCCTCGAAGATATGCTGCTCGACCTTCTCGCTGGCATAAAACCACACGAGGCCATTCACGCCTACTGCGAATACGTCGCCCAGTTCGGCTTCGGCGGAAACGCCGAGTTCATTGTTCCGCTGCTAAGTTCAGCTATCGACGCAGATGATGTGGGGGATCGAATACAGGGTTACTGTGCGGCGATAGCTCGGTTGGGTTCAATCGCAAGTCCCGTATCAGGTGCGCTGATGCAAGCGCGGAATCGCAACTGGCACTGGTACGAACCGCCTGAGCGTTGCGCTGCCGAGATACTCGGCTATATTGACCAGGCACTAATCGCGATCAATAAAAGTGACCCATGAAACAACAAAGCACTAATTTGTGGATGTTTGTTACGATCGCCGTTGCGCTGGTCATCGGCTATTGGTTTCTACGCCGTCAACAGAATGCCGATCGGCCGCTGACCGACCAGGACGCCATAGCCGAAATGCAGTCGCGCGCCCAGCGCGCGGTGGCGGATGCCAAGTCGGAATATGGCGTCGATCTGGACTTCTCGCCTGATTCGATCCAGTCGCTTGAATCGATTCTCGAACAGGTACACCAGTCGCACGCGGCCAACTCCATTTCCGAAACCGAGCTGACTCGGCACGCACTCAAATGGGGTGGCTACCTGGGCGAGGTGATCAAACAGGTACAAACGGCCGAGTGGAAACTCAATTCCCAGATCAACGGCGAAGGTAGTCTGCCGATCGTGTACGAAGACGAAAGCGAAAGCTTCCCGGTCGCCTGGTGCCACAAGCGAATTGTCAACGGCGACGAAGACAACGTGTGGACCAAGTTCACCATCCTGGTCGTCAACCGCGACGCGGACCTCGGCCAGTTTGAGGCAGAAGAACATTAAAATCGAGTTACCCTGTCATGGCATTTCTACGCAAACACGGACTCTGGATTGTTGTCGTCGTGGCACTGCTGGTGCTTCGGTCTCAGCGCGGGGGCTTCAGTCCCGAAGAACTCGATGCCCACTGCCAGCAGCTCATGGAAGAGGGGAAGTCGGCGGAAGCACTCGCCTGGTCGCGCGAAGCCACCGATGACGATCTGCGGACGATCTATGAATACGATAACGACCGCACCTTAGAGATCATCGAAGAGATCTACAAGCTCGGAGCGGCAAAGGTGACCGCGGTCGACATCGATGTCGATCCCGACTTCGGCGAAACGACCGACATCTTGATCGTGACCTTGCCGGAAAACCCGACCCAACGAGCAGACCTTCTGCAATACGAAAGCCAACTGGCGCAGTGGACTGGCGTTGGCGGAACGAGCGATCGTGGCCAGAAGTATTTAATGCTCTGGTGGGACTAAGGAGGCAGGCCGGGTACCATGCTCACGTCTGCGTGGGCATGCTCTTTACCTGATCCATAGGCCCACGAGAACGCAGGCATGGCACCCTGAAGGTGTGTCCTCTAAACCTCCGCCAGGCGCTCGGCCGAATCTCCAAACGCGTCGAGCTTCACATCAAACTTATCCAGCAGCGACAGGTACAAGCTGCACATCTTGCGGTTCGGCTGGTCGAGGTAATCGAGTGTGCGCCCCGTTTCGAGCTTGCCGCCTGCTTTGCCCAGTAGGATGACCGGCAGCTTGGTGGCGTCGTGGCTGCCGGTGAGCATGCTCGAGCAGAACATGATCAGCGAGTTGTCGAGCGTGGTGCGTTCTCCTTCCTGGCTGGCGTCGAGCTTCCTGGCCACGTAGGCGACCTGTTCCAGGAAGAACTGGTTCACCTTCAGCCAGTCGTCCGATTCCTGGTGCGACAGCAGGTGATGAATCATGTAGTCGATCCCCAGGTTCGAGAACCGCAGCGACGAATGATCGTTGTTCAGCTTCAGCGTACACACACGCGTTGCGTCGGTCTGAAAACCGAGCACCATGATGTCGCACATCAGCCGCATGTGTTCGGCGATATCTTGCGGGATGCCATCGGCCGGGCGAGCCATATTGGGGCCCGCCAACGGCGGCTTCCATCCTTGCATCTCGCCTCGTTTGCCGGCCCGCTCGATCCGCTGTTCGACGTCGCGAACCGATTCCAAATACTCGTCGAGCTTGCGGCGATCGGACTCGCTGATGTTGGCACGCAGGTCTTTCGCGTCGGCCAGAATGGCGTCGAGCACGCTCTTGTCTTCTCGCCGGGCACCTTCCTGAAACAGCCGATCAAACGCCAACGCCGGGTAAAGTTCCAGCGGGGTTGGTGTCGTGGGCGAGCTCCACGAAATGTGCGAGCTATACAGCATCGAATAGTTTTTGTGGACCGAAGGATTCGACTTCTCGCACCCCAGCACCAGGCTCGGGACCTTAGTCTGGTTACTGTTATGCTGAGCGATGATCTGGTCGATGCTCGTGCCCGAGCGGATTTCGCCGCCGGAAGAAAGCGCCGCGCCGGAAAGGAGGTTACCTGTTTGCGAGCTGTGGATGTTTCCTTTCAAGGCCTCGGCGTTGTAGAGTCCGCGAATGAAGATCATCTTCTCGCGCAGGTCGGCCAGCGGAGCGAGTACCTGGCCGGTCTCCATCTCCGCGCCACTTCCTTTGGCCCAGAAGTGATCTTTGTGGAACCCATTGCCAGAGAACATCACGCCGAACCGCAGCGGCGCTTCGCCGGTGCTGGCATGCGCTTCGTCGGCCCAGACCGGAATCGATTCCATCCACGGCAAAGCCATGCTCACGCCTAGACCGCGGAGGAGCGTACGTCGTGTGAAGCTTCGTTTCATCTTCGATATCCTTACAGCCGATTTTATTCGAGACCAACGAACTGCTGGCCGCGAATTTGTCGGAACTGGGGGCTAAGTACTATTTTCTCGATCGCCACGTGAACGCGGAAGTCGTTTTCGGTGAGTGCCTGATAGATTTCGTCCAAGAGGGGTTCGTCCGAAAGCTGCACCGAGCGGCCTAATGCGTAGCCTAGCAGTTTGCGGTTGAACTGCCGGACGAAGGTCTCGCGCCGCGCGGTTGCCAGGTAATTGCGAATGCCGGCGAGCCCGTCGACGTCGGTCCCGTCCATGAGGGTCGACTTCGTATCGATCGGCAGGCCGTGGGCATCCTGGCTACGGAAAGTACCAATCGTGTCGAACTGCTCCAAGGCGAACCCGTAGGGATCGATCCGCTTGTGGCACTTGGCACACTCGCTCACACTGCTGTGCATTTCAATCAACTGCCGCTCGGTAAGCCCTTCCGGGGCGACCTCCGGCAGTACCGGCACATTCAGCGGCGGGCGTGGCAGGCGTTCCCCCAAAAGCGTTTCCGAGATCCAGTTGCCGCGCAAGATCGGGCTGGTACGTGATGCGCCTGAGTTCTTCGCCAGCACGGTCGCCTGGCCAAGGATGCCGCCGCGACCATACTGCCGAATTCCTTCGACCTTCCGCCACTGCTCGCCGGTGACGCCGGGTATGCCGTAATGCTTGGCCAGCGATTCGTTCAGGAAGGTGTGATCGGCTTGCAGGATGTCGAGGATCGAACCGTTGTTGCGGAGCAGATCTTCCAGGAATAAAACCGACTCCTGGTACATGTCGCCGCGAAGCTCCGCGAACTGCGGGTAGTGCTGCTCGCTCTTCTCGTCGAACGTGTCGAAGTCGCGAATGTGCAGCCACTGGCAGGCAAACTGAATCGCCAGCCGCCGCGAGCGATCGTCCTTCAGCATGCGTTGGGTGTGCGCGAGCAATTCGTCAGGCGTGTGCAGTGTGCCAGAGGCCGCGGCCTGACGAAGGGAGGCATCCGGCGTGGATGACCACAGGAAATAACTTAGCCGCGTGGCGAGTTCGTGCCCGGAAAGTTTGCCAGGCTCAGTTCCGGGACCAGGCGTCTCGATGCGATAAAGAAACGCCGGCGAAGCCAAGATACGGGCGATCGATAGGCGAATTGCCTCGTCGTGGGAAAGCTGCTGACTACGCAGTTGGGCATATAGGTCGTTGATGGTTTGACTTTCCTGGTCAGTAAGTGAACGCCGATAAGCCCCGCTGGCGAATCCCAATAGACGCTCAAGATGGATTGGCTCGGTATTGATCAACTGCTGACGAAACTCGGTCGCCCGGTTCTTGATCGGCTCTAGCAGTGGATGGAAGATCGTCGGGTCGCCGTCCTGGGTGGCAAACTCTAATAACTGTTCTAAAGAGACCGTAATGTCGAGCGCATCGCGGCTGACGTATCGCAGTTGCTTCCACAGCTTGTCGAGCCGGGCTTGTTCCTCTTCGCTGAGCATCAGCCGAGCGAGTTCCTGGTCTTCGCGATGAAACAGCACCAGCGTTACCACTTCGTCCACCGGCACAATCTGCGGGTAGCAAACGATCGCCGGGAAGTAGTGGCGATAGTCATCGTGAATGCGTTTCAGTTGGTCGAGGTTCTGTGCGTCGCCCAGGAAGGTTGCTTCTGGCGAAAGCGTCGCCGCTGTGTTTGTTGTGACCGAAACCTGTACCACCGATTGCGGTGACTTTGGTTTCGCCGTGACGACGAACTCAGCCCCTTCGAACAGCTCGCCGGGGATATCGATCTCGGGGGCTGAGGGACTCGTAAGCACCTCCATCGCTCGACCAGGTTGGGCGGCCCCAGCTACCAAGGGGCCGTTCCAGGCAATCAGGTCAACGTACAGATAGTCTGCATCGTCGAGCGGATCGGTACCGGCCGCTTTCTTGATCTTCGCATCGATCTGCTGCGCCAATTGCTTGGCCACCGCTTCGCTATCGGCCGATTGCCACTGGGCCAGAAGCGAATCTTTCGGCAGCGCACTAGCCGACGGCTGCCCGTCGACCGAGCCGCTGTAGAAGACCCACGTATCGAGATTGCCGTGGCGATCGGGGTGGGGATTCGCGGATGACAGATCGGCGGAACAATCGGCCGCCAGGTCCCACGTGCGGGCCTCGCCGTCGTGCTCGTGGAGGGTGAGATTGACCTCGGTCAGATCGCAGAAATGGTTCGCGTCGCGGGCACCGATCTTCAGCGCGATACGATCGCCGCGCGAAAGGGCGAGCTTGGTAATCGGCTCGATCTCGGCTGCGCGGCCTAAGTCGATGTTGCCGGATTGCAGGACAATCGTGGAGCCCGGCCGGTGATGTTCCAGCCACCAGGTAGCCCCGTTGCCGCACGAATTGTGGGCATCGCGAGCAATCGCCGTGATATCGAACGTCCCGTCTACCGGGCACTGCCAGGCCGCGGCGATCCAGCGTTCCGGGCGCGGATGCATCGCCACGCCGTGCGCTTTGAGCTCGCCAGGAATGTACACCGTTTCGTCTCCGGCATTTCCCACGATCGACAAGGCATCGAGACCGGGGCTGCCCCAGCCACTCACGTTCGCTTTGCCGCCGGCATTGTTGATCGCTTGCGGCAACAGTTCGATCGGGGGCAACGTCTCCTTCCATGATATGCCCAAGAGCGTAAGCCATTGCTGGAGGACGCCTGAGTGGAGATTGCGTTTGACGGCCACGGCGAATGGTTCTGCCTCACCGCCAGCGTGTTGAATCTGCCAGGCCGCGGCGAGGTAACGGGGTGTCTTTTCGATTACTTCCTTTCGCGCGGATTGCATTGCGGCGATGGTCGATGGCAGGTCGTGCAGCACGATCGGCGGCAGCCCCTTGCGTTCGATGCGCGGCTTCTCCCAAATCACGCTATCCGATGCGTTGTCGCCGATGACCTTCACCGCATGCAGATGCGGCCGGAACGGTTCGCTTCCCGTGATAGGAACGCGGAAGGTCTTCTCTGGCACCAGCGTCGTGATGGCTTCCTGCGATGGACGAATGCTGCCGAAGTGCCCTACGGAGTTGAATTTCCATAGCACGTCTTGCCAGCTTCTTACGCTGTCGGCGAGTGCCTGGGCCTGCGCTGGATTGACTGTTTGGTAGCGCTGCCGCAGGTCTTCCAGCAGTGGTGACGCAGGCTCATTAGCGCATAGCATTTCGGCCAGCAGCGTGAAATACTTGGCGTTGAGATGGCTTTGCTCGGCAATGCGTGGGGCCTGGGCGAGGTCGGCTTGCAGCTGGTCGCGGTGCTCGATCAGCGCGGCGAAGTACGGCACCAGATAGACGCGTCCTTCCTGAGCCATGATCCGCTTGGGATCGCTCACGTTCCAGCGATCGAGCGCATGGGCATTGCCGACGTCGCGGATGTGTTTGAAGTAGATGCCACGAATGTCGGCCAAAATCTCATCGGTCCAGTCGCGTCGCGTGGTGCCTGGCGAAAAGCGGAAGCCATCGGGGAGTAGCACCACATGCTGGGCGATCTCTTTGCCGGCGTCTAGGTACTTCTGCACCAGCGACGGCGACATCACTAGCGCGTTGCCGGTGTTGGTGAAACCTTCGCCGGCAGCGCCATCGACGGGGAACTCTTTGGCTGGCTCTAGCGGCACGCCGGTGAGATCTTGAATGGTGTAGGTGTACTCGGCATTGTTCAGCCGCCGCAGCACCACCGGGCCGGGATCTCCGGCGTTGGCCTGGGCTTCGGCGGTTAAATAACGGTCGATCCACGCAGCGAGTTGTTTGTGCTGTTCGGTACTCAGCTGGTCGCTATCTTCCGGCGGCATCTCGCCGGTCTTCAGCATCTGCCGCACGCCTTGCCACCTGGCCGGATCTTTCCGCACGGCAGCCAGGCTGGCGAACTGCTCGAGATCGAGTTCTCCTTGTTTGTCAGCGGTCGAGTGGCAATCGAGGCAGAACGTTTTCAGTAGTGGATGAATCTGTTGTTGATACTGATTGGCAAGCTGCGTGAACGGCTGCGGCGTTTCACTGAAGGCAACGCCGACGCTGGCCGCGACGAGCACAACCGAAAGGGCACCAATAAAGAGCCCACGATTAAGATACGAGGAAGGCATGCGATCACTTGGCGGGATGAAGCGACAGGAGGGTGCAAAGCCGAATCGACTTGCTGCTGTGATTTTAGTGCCTGTCGAAGCATTTGTCACAGTTTCTTAGGAAAAGTATTTGACGCATTGCCCACGGCACGCATTGCATGTCGCGGCGGGACGTCTCATTATAAGGAGTCCCTGCCCAATTGATTTCCTTTCCATTATGCCTCGGGAAACAGCCGATGAAGTCTCATCCCTTGCTCGTCCTACTTGCGTTTCTGTTCTGCGTGCCGATGGTACGTGCCGCCGAGCCCACCGTACTGCGGCAAGATAATCTTGTCGCGTGGTGCATCGTGCCGTTCGATGCCGCGAAGCGAACGCCCGAGCAGCGGGCCGCGATGCTCAAGGATCTGGGTATTAAACGCTGTGCGTACGACTGGCGAGCCGAGCATGTGCCGACGTTCGAAGACGAAATCAAGGCGTATCAAAAGGAAGGGATCGAGTTCTTCGCTTTCTGGCGAACGCATGACAAGGCGCTTGAACTGTTCAAAAAATACGACCTGCAACCGCAGATCTGGGACATGATTCCGCAGCCCAATGCCGATACGCAGGAAGCCAAGGTCGAGCAAGCAGCCAGCAGCATGAAAGCGATCGCTGAGCAAACCAAAGGGGCTGGCCTTCCCCTGGGGCTGTACAATCACGGCGGCTGGGGAGGCGAACCACAGAACATGGTAGCCGTCTGCCAGAAGCTACATGCGATGGGTTACGACCACGTGGGGATCGTCTACAACTTTCATCACGGGCACGATCACATCGCCGACTGGCCCGAGATCTTCGCGCAGATGAAGCCATACCTCATCTGCTTAAACGTGAACGGCATGAACGACAACGCCCAGCCGAAGATCTTGGGCATTGGCAAAGGAAAGCACGAACGAGCGATGATCGAAACGATTGTAGCCAGCGACTACGACGGACCGATCGGGATTCTCGATCATCGCAACGAGCTCGACGCGAAGGAATCGCTTCAGGAGAACCTCACCGGCCTGGCAACGGTTCGCAAAGAACTGGCGAGCGAAACGAAGTAACGCAAAATCTTGTCCCCTCTCCTCTGCGGAGAGAGGGGACAAGAAGCGAGACTACTTTCCTGGGGTCCAGCCACTCAGGTCGGGGTCTTTTTCCAGGGGAAAATCGACGCGTTGCCCGGTGGCGGCGGCCTGGTAGATGGCCAGGATTACCTCGACCGAGCGGCGTCCTTCGGGGCCGTTGATCGCCGGTTCGCGGTCTTCTTTCACGGCGGCCAGCAGGTCTTCAAATTGGGCGCGGTGACCATGGTGGCCGATCGCTTTTGGGTCGGCGGCACCGCCGCCAGTTTCGGTCTTGCCGGCCAGGCGCTTCTTGATGGCTTCGTCTTCTTCGGTCGGCTCGGCGAAGTCCCAGCTCTTGATGTCTTCTTCTTCCATCACGGCCGAGCCCTTGGTGCCGTGGATCTCGATTCGCTTGAGGTAGCCAGGGTAAACGGCCGTGCTGGCTTCGATGGTACCCAGGGCTCCGTTCTTGAATTTCAACGAAGCCACGGCGACGTCTTCGACTTCAATGCGCTCGTGCCCGATCAGGCTGCAGTTGGCGGTGATCGACTGAACGTCACCCATCAGCCAGCACAGCAGGTCGACGCTATGAATCGCCTGATTCATCAGGGCCCCGCCGCCGTCGAGTTGCCAGGTGCCGCGCCAGGCACCGCTGTCGTAATACGCCTGGGTGCGGAACCACTTCACGTAGGCATCGCCGAGCGAAAGCGTACCGAAGCGGCCGTCGGTGATCGCCTTCTTGATTTCGGTCGAAGGACCGTGGAAGCGGCTGGGGAAGATGGTGGCGAGCTTGACGTTGTTCTCGCGGCAAGCGTTGATGATCGCATCGCAGCGAGCGAGCGTCACGTCGAGCGGCTTCTCGATGATGACGTGCTTGCCGGCCTTGGCCGCGGCCACGCCTGGTTCCATGTGGGCACCACTGGCGGTGCAAATGGTGACGACGTGAATGTCGGGGTTGGCCAGCATTTCTTCGAGCGTTTCGTAGGCGGTAATGCCCTGCGCTTCGGCGAAATTCTTTGCCTTTTCGGTGGTGCGGTTGTAGCAGCCGATCAGCTTGGCGTCGGGAATGTCGGCGATTGCCTTGGCGTGAAACTCCGCGATCATCCCGGTACCAATTATGCCAAATCCGAACGCCATGCGATAAAGCTCCGCTGTGATACTGCTGCTGAGAGGATTAAGAAACGAGGGAACGTCCGCGAACGATTGCAAACGTTAACAATGCCGCTGATTCCCTTTGCCAGTCCCGCATTATAAAGGGAGTCGCAGGCCAGTTAAACCGGCGGTGTCTCAAGCGATTCGCCAAAGGAGATTTGCATGATCAGCAGGAACATCGACTGCCCATTGAGCATCATATGCACGACCAGGCTCGGCGTGATCGAACGCCGTTTCTGGTAGACATAGCCCAGCCCCAGGGCCAGGAAAAAGAGGGGAATCGGAGCCCCGCCTTGATCGAAGTGCAGCAGCGCGAAGATGATCGAACTGGCAAAAATCGGGAAGACCATCAGCGACGGCCGATCGGGATAGGCTTCTTTGGCCGGCTCCGTTGATGTCGTTTCGGTCTCGACTTCGGCGCTGAAGCGTTCCTCAGGCAGGCCGTTGCTCTGATCGATCTTGGGCGGGCCCATACGTCCCATCAGGATCTGCCCTGCCGAAATGTATCGTCCGGCCATCAACTCTTCCAGCCACCCTTGCAGCAGCAGGCGAAACGCGAACTCTTCGGTGATCGGCGCTACCAATACGGCCGATACGATGACCGGAATAATGATCGCCGGCGTGGGGGACTCGATGAGCATCGTGATCAGTTCGTGTTTGTATTCGACGAACTGCGCGATGACGATTTGAATGATGATCACCGGCACGCACAGCGCACAAAAGGTAGCGATACCGATCAGTACGTCTTTGCGAAACGCGGCCCAGCTTTCGCCGATCACCAGCGTCAGGCCCCCTCGCATGACGATCAGAAAGAAGATCCCCAAGCATACCAGCGATTGGGCGGTGATCTGTCCCCACATCGCTCCGATACGCTGGGCAGGCGAAAGATCGGCCAGGCTCGTCGGTTCGCTGGGAAGGTACGGCGAGACCAACAGGTTCGCCAGCACGATGAACCCCAGGGTTCCGCCGAAGATATCCAATAGTCCCCAGCGAGCGACCGGGGCCGGTTGTGTTTCCAGGAGCGGCCGATTCGCCGCCAGGCAGCGAGCGACACCTACCCAAACGCTGACGCTGATCGTGAGAACCAGCGCCGCATATCCAATCAGACTGAAACCAAGGAGCAGTTGAATCACGACAAGCGGGCTCAGTCTGTTGAGAGGGTTCCGGAGCGGATCATGCGCACGGCATCAACCACGTAAATCCAGCCTGAGGCCAACGTCAGTCCGACGGTGCCCCAGAGGATGAGATTGAACAAATAAACCATCCACGTTTCCACGTTACTAAGGCCATACCAGGTGGTCGTGGCGGTTCCTGCATCAAGCCCCAGCACGATCATCGACAGGATCGCCGAAGCACACTGAAAGACCATCTTCCACTTGCCAGGCCAGTTGGCGGAAAAGTCGCCGCCGTGCTGTTCGACGAAGCTGCGGATGACGGTCACCAGCATTTCGCGCCCCATCACCACTACGGCCACCCAGGCCGCGATGCCGCTTCCAGGAATCGCCACCAGAAAGACAAACGTCCCGCAGATGATGATCTTGTCGACGAACGGATCGAAGATGCGGCCGAACTTAGTAACCTGGTTGTATTTTCGCGCCCAGTAACCGTCGATCCAGTCGGTGGAAACGGCCACGATGAAGATCGCCAGGGCCGCCCAGATGAAGCCGAGCGGAAGCAGCACGAAGGCCACGATCGACAGAATAAAGCGGATGGCCGTCAATGTATTGGGGACATTGACGATGACATTCGATGGGATGGGCTTGTCTGACATGAACGTTCCGCCGAGCCGCCCCTGCCGAGCGGCGGTTATGGTATCGCACTATCTGGCAGGGCCACTTGCCACGCCAACCAGGTCATAGTCTTTGTACATGACAATCTCGGTCGGTACGATATCCCCTGGCTTGAGACCTTGGCCGGTCACGTACGTGACGCAGTCGACATCGGGGGCATCGGCGACGGTGCGGCCGATGAACGCCGTCTTTTCGCCAGGTACCGGCTGATCGATCAGCACGTCGAGCGTGGTGCCGACCTTCGCTTCGTTGTGATCGAACATCACCTCTTGCTGGATCGCCATCAGGTGCTCGCGGCGCTGCTCCATCAGTTCTTCTGGAAGGTGATCGTCCAGGCGAACCGCCGGGGTGCCTTCTTCCTTGGAGTAGGTAAAGACACCAGCACGTTCGAACCGCTGGGCCTGGATGAAGTCGGCCAGTTCCAAGAACTGCTCGTCCGTTTCGCCAGGGAAGCCGGTGATGAACGTGGTGCGGATGTTCAGGCCGGGAATGATCTCGCGCATCTGGCCGATCAGTTCTTCGGTCTGGCTGCGCGTCACGCGGCGAGCCATGCGGCGGAGCATCGTGTCGTTGATGTGCTGTAGCGGGATGTCGACGTACGGCACGATCTTGTCGCAAGCGGCGATCGTTTCCAATAGCGGACGCGTGACGTACATCGGGTAGAAGTACATCAGGCGAATCCAGTCGATCCCCTGCACCTGGTTCAGTCTGGAAAGCAGTTCGGCCAGGCGCGATTCGCCGTACAGGTCCATGCCGTAGTAGGTAGTGTCCTGGGCCACGACGATCAACTCGCGAACGCCATCGGCCGAGAGTTCTTCGGCCTCGGCAATCACTTCTTCCATCGGCTTGGTGGCGTGCTTGCCGCGCATCTTGGGGATCGCGCAGAAGGTACACAACCGGTCGCACCCTTCAGAGATCTTCAGGTACGAAAAGTGCCGCGGCGTGATTCGCAGGCGGTTCCGATCGTTCAATGCTCGCACCGGAGCGGGCTTGAAGACGGTGCGCTGTTCTTCCAGCTTGCCTACCAGGCGATCGGCCACGCGGGTAATTTCTTCGCGGCCGAACACACCGACGATCTGATCGATCTCGGGGCACGTTTCCAGCAGGGTGTCTTTCTGACGCTCGGCCAGGCAGCCAGAGACGATGACCCCTTTGATCTTTCCTTGACGCTTCAGCTCGAGCATCTCTTCAATGGCAGCGAACGATTCGTCGCGGGCACGTTCGATGAAGCCGCACGTGTTGATGACGACGAAGTCCGAGCCTTCGGTCTCTTGCGTTAGCTGGTAGCCATCTTGATCCAAGAGGCCCAACATGCGTTCGCTATCGACCAGGTTCTTCGGGCAACCCAGGCTGATAAAGGAATACTTTCCCTTTGCACCTTCCGTACCAGACGAGCTGGCGGCTTGGGATGGGCTAGGAGCATTCACATCGATAATGGGCAAACTGGTCATGAAGCTTGGATCAGGGGTTAAGGGAAGCGGGGTCCTATACTTAGGGCTCATACCGCTGGTCGAACTCCTCATCCTATCGGCTTTACGGCCGATTGACGAGGGGCAAAATGCCGCAATCTGCCTGTGGCTTGAGCAAGGTAGCCAGGTCCACGAGGCGGAATGGTTGCCCTAAGATCGCCGTAACGCCGCAAGATTGGGCTTTCTGCCAATCTTCCCAGGTCACTGCCCCCAGACACAGGATCTTCGCGGCTGCGGGAATCGCTTGGAACCAGCGGCAAAGCTCGGCGAATTCCGCCCCATCGGTACCTGGGACGATGCCAACGAGTGCGTCCAGGGCGCTTGTTCCGGTCGATTCTTCGGTCGCAAGCCACCGGGCCGAATGCCCCAGGGCACGGCATGCCAATCGCAGATAATCAAAGTCCGCTGCCGTGGTTGCCAGGATGCCGACCTCTGCGGAAGGACCGTCGACGGATAGTTCCGCGAGCGAGGCGAGTGCCTGTTCTTGCGGGGCCGAAGTGGCTGGTACGATCGAGCGACCTTCGATCACGTCGGGCAGTCGGTACGACCATTCGAACCAGCCCATTCGCTGAAGGCCATCGGGCACGGGGCCGGTGCGGGCCTCGCCGATGCACCAGGGGCCGAAAATCTGAATCAGTTGCGCCAAGGGGTTTCGTTGGCGAAGTGCTTCGACCTCGGCGGCTGAAAAGCGACCAGGCCGGGCAGCACACAGGAGGATCAGGTCGAAGTTGGCTACCCATTGGGTCGCCTCTTCGGCGTGGAGCTCGATGCTGGGCCAGGTGCTCAGCCAGGCCGCGAGCCCTTCGAATTCGCGAGATTCGAGGTCGCCGGAGATCAGAACCTGTCGCTTCGCGGCTTCCACCTTAAATGGCGTCCTCGCGATCGCGAATCAAGTCGAGCACTTCGTCGGCGTGATCCGCGTTGCGGATGCCGCTGAGAAGCGTGCTGTCGTTGATGATCCGGCTGAGCCGAGCGAGTGTTCGCAGGTGCGAGGGATCGTCGATCGAGCCAATCAGAAAGAAGACGTCGGTTAAAATACCTCGGCTGCCACCGAACGGAATTCCCTGGTAAGTGCGTCCCATCGCCAGGAAACCTTCGGAAATGATCGTCGGCAACGGACGCCGCGGATGCAGCAGGGCCACGCCGTTGTCGAGCGCCGTCGAGTGCATGTTTTCACGCTGCATTACCGCGTCGATCATCTTCGGTTCGTCCCATAGGTAACCGGCCTGCATGGCGACGTCGCAGATTTCCGTAATCACCTTGCGCGGCGAGCGGCTGGTGATGGGAATCTTGATGGTGCTTTCGTGCAACATGTCGGAAATGCGGACCGGCTCTTCATGCTTGCCATGCCGATCGAGCACCCCTTCGACGCGCTGTAGCTCGCTGTCGTCGAATACGCCGATGCGATGCTCGAGCCAGTGGTGGATGTCGGCGCGGGCAAACTTCCACTTGCCGGCGACCTTGCGGCCGGGGATGTCGTCGCGGTTGGCGAGCTTTTCAACCTGAGGAGGTGTCAGGTGAAGATAAGCGGCCAGTTCATCCAGATCAAAGTCTTGGGTAGGCATGGGATTCGGATTGCTAGCAGTGATATAGGTAGGATTGGTGAACTTTAACGGCTAAGGGATCGCTGGTGCGGAATCAGTGGGAAGTTTTCCGTGTTCCGTTTTCAGTAAGAAGGAAAGAGAGGTTTCGGCTCTTTTCCCCGCTGAAAACTAAATACGGAACACTTCACACTCGGCGTAAACCGCACGATGTCGGCAAAGTCGGGTTGACTCTTTAGCGGAAATGGAAAACATTAGCTCCAGCGTCAAGCGACAAGTCTATTTTAGGCATGTCCCCGGTCAGGAAGAACCAGGACAGGTCGTTTGCGTACTAACTTCGGATGGATTCGGGGTTTTTCTCAATCGGTTCGCGCCCAAAATTGGCAAGGAGGCCAACGATGTCGCAGACAATCACTTCTCGCATTGAAGTTTCGCTACGCAACCTACTGCCGGGTGCGAAGTTCTTCGGCGGAAGCGACATCTTCACCAAGGCCTGCTGTGCCCGCGCGGAACATGTATTGCCCGGTGAAGTCTTCATCGCCATCTGCGACGACCACGAAGACGGCCACGACCGAGTAGAAGAAGCTATCGAACGCGGTGCCTCTGCGGTTGTTTCCGAAAAACCACTCCCTGTTAGCGTGCCGGTGTGTGTGGTCGGAGACAGCCGCGAGGCATACGGCCAGCTTTGCCATGCCTTGGCCGATCAGCCAACCGACCGCATCAAAGTGATCGGGGTGACCGGCACCAACGGCAAAACGACCACCTGCCTGCTCATCAAAGCGATTCTGCAGAAGGCCGGTGCCAAGGTCGGCAGCCTGACCAGCTTGGGCTTCGACAACGGCTACGACGAACAATCGTGGGGACATCCCACGCCGAACCCGGCCATCATGGCCGATATGCTTTCGCGGATGCAGTACAACGGCTGCACGCATGCGGTGATCGAAGCTTCCAGCGAAGGGCTGGTCAAGCAGCACCTGGCCGGCATTCAGTTGGATGTGGCCGCGTTCACCAATATTCGCCAGAACCATATCGAGCTACATGGCTCGGCCCGCAATTATTACCGAGCCAAGAAGAAGCTGCTGAAATACCTCCGCGACACAGGCGTCGCCATCTTCAATGGGGACGATTCGAATTGTGTGCGTGTCATGAACCAGGCCGAAGTTCCTTCGCTGTCGATTGCCATGCACGGTGTCGGCGAAATCACCGCTTCGGTCGTTGAACGTCACAAGAGCGAACAAACGTTCCTGCTGACCGCCGGCAGCCAGTCGATGCCGGTCTGCACGCGGATGATTGGTGACCATCATGTGTACAACTGCCTGGTTGCTGCCGCCGTGTGCCTGGTTTATGGAGTGGATCTGAAGACGGTCGTTCGTGGGCTCGAATCGGTTGAAACGTTGCCAGGCCGGATGCAGCGAATCGAATGCGGCCAGTCGTACGGCGTTTTCATCGATCAGGCCCACACCCACGACGGCCTGGCCGTTGCCTTGAAAACGCTTCGCCGGGTAACCCACGGCAAGCTGATCTGCGTGCTCGGGGCTCACGAATCGAGCGACCGCGTGAATCGCCCGCTGCTTGGCCGCGTTGCCGAACGTGGTAGCGATGTCTCGCTGATCACCATGAGCGGAACCGGCGGCAGTTCGCGAAACGAAGTGGTACACGACATCATCGATGGCTTTGCCCGTCCGGCGAAGGCCCACGTGATTCCCAACCGCAAAGAAGCAATTCGCTACGCACTAAGCCAGGCCGAAATCGGCGACACGGTGCTGATCACCGGTCAATCGACCGAACGCCTGGTAAGCGATCGCGTCGAACAAAGCGATCCCCGCGACTGCGACGTCACGCGAGAGCTTCTGTATGAAATGGTCCAAGAAGAAGACGCCACCCCCATGGCCGAAGCCAAGGTCATCGCGTTTCCTCGGTAAGAGTTTTTCTGGCGATCGCGCGAGTTAGAAATCGATGCGCGCGCAATCTTCTTCTCGCCAGCCTCAAAGGGGCGACCGTTCATAGACAGGGGTGGCAGCCCCTGGAAAGCGATCACCCAACAAACATCTTAAGCCCTGAAAGGGCGGCCGAACCGGTACCGGTGCGCGCACACCCGGCCGCCCCCTTGGGGCTTAGGACTCGATGTTGGTGGCACGGGTACCAGGGGCTGCTGCCCCTGGCTATGAACGGTCGCTCCGTTGGAGCTGACATGTCACGGCGGGCCGCGTTCGTTGGCATGAGGCGTTTCGTGTTTAAACTCGACGGTCGGCTCGTCGATCGACTTGGCAGATGACGCGTGAACCAACTCGCCAGATGAAACGTTGCTCAACGTTTCGAACGACACACCAGACGATTCCCCGGGTGCCACCCTCAAGTCTGCTTGGGCGTGCGGAGCGCCGGTTGGTAGCTCGTGCGCACTAAGTGATGGGGCGCTCACATTCGCTTCACTTAGCAAACGTGTTGCCGTTAGCGCTGGTTGTCGTGGTTGCGTTTTGAAGGGCTGGAGTTCCGGGTTCAACTCGAACAACTCTTGTTCCAGTCGATCCAACTCGACCTGCTTCGCGCAGATTTCTCCCTGCAATTGCCGGTCGAGTTTCTGCAGGCGGTAATACGTCCACGCATAGAGCCTGGCCAGCTCGTACGTCCACGCCTCTTCGGGCGGGCGTTTCATGCGTCGCAGTTGCCATTCCCGTTCGCGCGTGTTGTCGTCGCGTTCGCGCGGTGCTCGGTACGCAGGGGGTTTCCGCGGTTTCTTGGCCTGGGGGACGACCCAGGGAGGTCGCATGTCGGGGAACTGGTGGGCGGCGACCTCGGGGTCGATCGGTTCGACGAGCGGGTCTGCCCGGTACGTTAGCCGGTTGGGGTCTGGCACGTAGACGAACGGTTCTGGCGGCGGTTCTTCCTCTTGCGGTGGTTGGTGATCGCCCCGTTCTTCGGCCTCTTGCCGGGCAATCATTTCTTCCAGGGCCGCGCACGTTCGCCGCGGGTCTCCTTTGGGGGAGACCCGGACCTGGTTGGCCTGCTGGAAGATGGTCATCTCTTCGATCGGGCGATCGGGGATGACCATCAGCACCTCACCACAGCAGGGGCAGATGATGCGGTTCCCATCGCGCACGGCAACCTGCGGAGTCTGGCTGTGATGGCCGGCTCCGTGTTGTTCAGGTTGTTGGTCGGGATGGGACATTTTTCTTGTGGGTTGAGTGGAAACGGTGTTCGCACGCCCAAGCAGACTTGAGGGTGTCCGATAATTCAAATCGTATAAAACCCCGAGAAAATGGGCATACCAGAAGCACTCTAGCGACGGGTTCAACCAATAGGAAACTCGCTGATTGCTAAACGGCTATACAGTATACTTTTTCCGGAATTGAATTATCGGACACCCTCAAGCAGACTTGGGCGTGGCACCCGGGGAGTTGTGTGAGACTCGCGGGGTTTCTCTAAGATATGTGAACATGTGTATACATGTCAAATGTTTGGGGGAGATTTTTTGGAAGAAAGTTTTTGTGTGCTCTTATCCGCGTAGACCTGCGTGATCCGTGGTTGTCTTCCCTTGAATTTGAAAGCGTGTCCCTGGTTCGCCCTTCACGCTGGCCCTCTCCCCGGCGGGGAGAAGGGACGGGAGGTTTGGTTGTTGACCGAAACTTGGTGAATCGTCGCGTATTGGTAGTCGGCCGGAAAACATTTTTGTTGGCTGGGCCGTAGTTCGTGAAGTTAATCAGGAACTCTCCGCGGTGATGGGGCTTTCGTGCCCCTTAGGTTCTCTGGACTCAGGGGGTATGGGGGGCTAGAGTGATGCCAAGATCCTCTTTTCCTATAGCTTCTGCGGCCGGCAATGATGCGGCGGTGGAGTCGGGTGTCTGAAAGTCGAAGACGATGCAGTGCTTCATCACGGCGACAGGCTCGTTTTTGCCTGGGCCTGCGATTTCCAACGAGCAAATCCACGAGGTTCTGGGCTCACTCGATGGCGAGACGCAGGTCGCTCAAAGCGTGCTCAAGATGAATGGCATCGTCTCGCGGCACTACGCTCAAGATCGCCAGCAACAGGCGACGCACGATGTCTACGATCTGGCCAGGCTCGCTGCCGAGGCCTGCCTGAGCGGGGCCGAGCCGCAGAACCCGATCACGTTCCTGTCCGCCGGTTCCACCTATGCCCCCTATTCAGGGCCGGGGATCGCTTCGATTGTGCATAGCCGTCTGGGTGCGGCAGGCATTGTCGATCGTCCGTTGGAACTGAGCTCGCATGGGGGAATCTGCACCTCCGCGTCTGCCGCGTTGGTCGCCGCCGTGAGAAGTGTTAAGCAGGGTGAACACGCGTCGGCCCTAAGTATCGGCGCTGAGCATGCGTCGGAGATATTGAAGTCGTCGGTCATTCGCCCCATCGATGATCGGGCCGAACACGATGACCTGCGTAAGAGCCAGTGGTTCATGTCGGTCTTTCTACGGTTCATGCTTTCCGATGGGGGCGGTGCCGTCTTGTTGGAAAGTCAGCCGCGTGCAGGTGGGTTGTCGTATCGGGTCGATTGGACTCATTCGATGTCGTTCGCGCACCAGGCCCCGCTGTGCATGAAGCTGGAGAATGCCAATCGCCTGCTCAGCCAGGATGTAGGAATCCTCACGCGGCACCTGTACCAATTCGCCGGAGAGTTCGTCTCGGCAGCGCTCGAGAAGCACAACGAGCAATTGGATGCTTACCGGATGATTCTGCCGCACATGTCGTCGTACTTCTTTCGCCGCAAGATGGAAAAGACGATGCAGAAGTTCTCGCCCGATCCAGCCGTAACGCCTCCTTATTGGACGAATCTGGCAACGGCCGGGAACACGGGTGCCGCGAGTATTTATGTGATGCTGGACGAATATGTTCGCCAGCACGAGATCGCCGCAGGTGACCGCCTGCTGTTGTTCATTCCCGAGTCGGGGCAGTTTAACTTCGTGCTCGTCAGCTTGACGGCGGTAGCAGCGTGAGCGACGTAAGCCAAACGAAGCGACTAGCCATTATCGGTTGCGGTAGTAGCGGGCTGATCATGCTGAAGTCGGCGAAGGATGCGCTGCCGGATTGGCAGATCGCGTGCTTTGAAAAGGGGGAGCGAATCACCGGCGTGTGGGGCAACCCTTACCCTGGTTTTGTTTCGACCTCGACCAAGTACACCACGCAGTTCACGTGCTTTCCGGTACGCGATGCGAATGTCGAAAGTGACGGGGGAAAGAGCCGGGCCGAATTCTTTCGCGACGGGGAGTACGGTGAGTACCTCAACCAGTTTGCCGATACGTTCCAGCTTCGCCCGCACATCAAGTTGCAGCATCAAGTCGAACGCCTGGAACATGACCCCGACGGTAACCGCTGGCTGGTCACGGTTCGCAGCCTGGCTGACGAAAATCAACTCGAGGCGATGACCGAGCATTTTGACGCGGTGGTGATTTGCACTGGCTTGACGGCTGAGTGCAAGGAATTGGAAACGAAGCTGCCGAAGCTTTCGCCACGCGAACTCAACACTCTGGATGGCCTTCGCCAGGTACGCGGCGAGAAGATCGTTGTGTTTGGGGGTGGCGAATCGGCGGTTGACTATGCGACGCGGTTATCGCGGCCAGGGCTTGATAACGAGGTCTATCTTTCGCTGCGTACTGGTGTGCGGGTGAGCCCGCGGTATCATCCGATTCGTGGTGTTCCGTCCGACTTTCTGCGAAACCGGTTGATGCTGTCGATACATCCGGTGCTACGGAATTGGATCGGCCAACGCTTCGTAGAAGCACGCATGCGGCATCAGGAACGGTTCGAGAAATGGTTTCCATCGATGAGTACGCCTTCATGCGAGAAGGTAGAACCAAGCCACCAGGAGCTGAAGAAGGAGTGGGCTTATCGGCTGACCAAGGGGGCCAAGGACGAACTGTTCAATATGTTTCACAATAAGAGCGACGACTTCCTGGATGGAGTCGCTGACGGGCGGATCAAGATTGTGGGAGAGCCGGTCGATGACGAAATGTCGCGGTTCTACGAGTTTCAATCGAGCGAGCAAGTCGAGGTCGCACCGACGAAGATTCTGCCTGCGGTGGGTTACAAGTCGACGTTGGCCGAGATCTCTGGCGGTGCGATGCGGCTGGCCGATTTCTACTTGGGATGCGTGCATGCGACGTGTCCAGGGTTATACCTGGTAGGCTTTGCGCGGCCGGTGATTGGCAACATTCCTTCCATCAGCGAGATGCAGGCCAACTACATTGCTGCGCTGATTAGCGGCAGTGTGCCGCGTCCGAATGATATCGTCCAGGAGCACGCGCTGGCGCAAGAGGCAAACTATGCCCGTTACCCACGACTCGATTTGGAGATCATCTATCCGGTCGAGATGTTTCCGTATTGCGATTACCTGGCGCGGCAGATGAAGATCTATCCGACGGTGAAAACGGCAGGTTCGCTGCGTGAGTGGTGGCGAATTCAACTGCAACCGGCGACCACGGCGCACTACTATTACCAGGACGAGCCGACGCACCGCTTCTTTGGTGATGCACCGGTTTACATGCCGTCGGTGTTTGTGCTGTTGCTATTGATGCTGAAGCCGTTGGACTGGGGATTTCGCCTGGTGCGGCGATTGTTTGGGCGGCAGGCTGCTCACCTTCCTTCGTAGGCGTGATTGTTTATGGACTCGCAGCAATCCGAATCGCAGCCGCAGACTTTTTCCGGTACGCTGGCCCGTCCGCCGCTAATGTATCGGCAGTGGCTGCTGGCCGGAAACCGGGCCACGTTCTTCGACACGCTGGCGAAGGATCTGGGGGACTTCGTTCACTATCGCGGGCTGTTCAGTTTCTACCTGGTGAATCATCCATCGCTAGTCAAGCAAGTGTTGATGGAGACGCACAAGTCGTTCGATAAGAACAGCGTCATCTACGACCGGTTCCGCAATGCATTTGGAAATGGGCTGGTCGTGGCGGAAGGGGATCGCTGGCGACGGTCGCGGCGATTGATGCAGCCGTTGTTTGGCCCGCGGGCGGTGGAACAGTACTTCGAGTTGATGCGTGACTCGGCCGAGCAGATGGCCAGTCGCTGGGAGCCGATCTGCCAGGCAGGCCAGGTGCTGGATGTGGCCAGCGAGATGAATCACGTAACGCTGCAAATCGCAGGGCGAGCGTTGTTTCACGATTCGTTCGACGAGATCGCCCCGCAAATCAGCCACTGGACGCATGTAATCAACCTGTACAGTGCGAAGCCGCCGCTGCCGATTGTTCGCAGTTTTTGGTTTCCTTCACGGATCAATCGCCAACTGAAGCAGGCCCTGGCTGAGTTTAATGCGTTTTTGCAAGAGATGATCAGACGACGCCGCGGAAATGAGCATTCCACCGATCTGATCAGTCGGCTATTGGCCGCTCGCGATGAAGACACGGGAGAGCCGATGTCGGACTCGGAGATTGCTGAAGAAGCCCTGGGGATGATCATCGGCGGGCACGAGACCTCGTCGAGCGCCCTGGCATGGGTGTGGTGTGAGCTGGACCAGCACCCGGACGTGCGCGATCGGTTGCATCAGGAACTGGAAGAAGTGATCGGCGATGGTCCGTTGCAGATGGAACACCTTGAGCAGTTGGTGTATACGCGAATGGTGATCGAAGAAGCAATGCGATTGCATCCGCCGTTCTGGTTCGAGAATCGTAATGTGGCCGAGGATGTCGAACTAGGGGGCGTGCCGATCGCAAAGGGCTCGGTTGTGGTCTTCAGTCGCTATTCGCTGCATCGGCACCCTGGTTTTTGGAGGGAGCCTGACATGTTCAATCCCGAACGGTTCCGCCCCGGAGTGGAAGAGAACCGACGCTCGACGTATGCATACGTTCCCTTTGGCGGGGGGCCACGGATCTGTATTGGGATTCACTTTGCGATGATGGAACTTGTGGTCGTACTGGCCGTGCTTGCCCGGCGATTCAAGGTTATGCTGGACGAATCGCATCGCCACGTGATGGCGGCCAATTTGACGATGACTCCGAAGTACGGCGTGCGGGCCCGCTTGGAAAGGCGTTCATGAATCAGTTCCCTTACATTACGGACTACGTCAACGAGATCTTTGCTCGCGAGCGAAACCGTTGGGACTTCAATTACATTCGTCCGCTGATCGTCTTCAGCTACTTCTTTCAGCGGACGATCAGCTTCCCGTTGAAGTTTATTTTTCATCGCTTTCCATTTGGCTGCGAAGCGTACCTGATCGATTGGTGGATGACCTTTGGGCTGAAGTACGTCGCCACGCAGGATGCGGCCGAACTGTTGATGCGGCACGTGCAGATCGAGCCGCTGTTGTATCGCCACATTTTGGGGCCGTATGACGAAGGGTATGCCCAGGGAGACAAGCGATTAAACGGAATCGATGGCGACTTCAACCTGGAAAGTATCGATGTCGCTTTGCGGAATCAACTGACGGTCGGGCACGATCTGCTTTCGTACGAAGTGGTCGACCGTTTCGATCGCGATCAGTTTCTGGCCAGCCTGGCCAAGATCCGCGCGGCGCGTCCCGCCGATCACCAGCTACTGAGTAAGAAGGTACTGGAAGAGAACAAGAAGCATTCGTTTCAATTGCTGGGGCCGACCAACATTGTGCTGTTGATCGTGACGACGATTACTTTGTTTGGTGATTTGCGGACGACGATTACAGCGCTCAATTCGTTCGGGTCCGATTCGCTGCTGCTGTGGTGCATGAAGCAGCTTTATGCCAATGACCGGCAAGCCCAGATCGATCTCGATTTCTTCATGCAGGAAGTGAGCAATCGAGGGCATTACAACAGCAGTGCGTTTTTCTCGAACCCCAGCCAGTATCTGTACTATCACATCGTATTCGACGAGGTGTGCTACGACATGCTGATGAATCGTCCGCCCGCTCAGGATCCTGTGCCGGTTGAAAGCTAACGGCTTTCTTCCACTTCGCTATCCAGCGGCATCAACAGCATGCCAGGCAGACGCTCTACCTGCGATGGGTCGCGATACTGGGCCAGGCCGATGTCCATCTTGTCGTGTCCTTCGGAAGGCTGCGCGATGTAGGTTCCCAGCAGAAAGTCCCACCACGGTAGGTTGAACCCAAAGTTGCTGTTCGTTTCGCGGCGCAGGACCGAGTGATGCACACGGTGCATATCCGGCGTGACGAGCACGCAACGAACGATTCGGTCGACCCCGGCTGGAAGCCGCACGTTGCTGTGATTGAACATCGACGTCCCATTGAGCAGGACTTCGAATAGCACAACCGCAATCGCAGGCGGCCCTAACAGAACAACGACACCCAGCTTGATCACCGCAGAGAGTAAGATCTCTAGCGTGTGGAAACGGAGACCGGTGGTGACGTCGATGTCCATGTCGGCATGGTGCACTTTGTGCAAACGCCAGAAGAGTGGCACCGCATGGAACATCACATGTTGCAGATAAATGGCCAGGTCGAAGAGGAGCACGGACAGGATGACTTCGACCCACAAGGGCCAGGCGATCAAAGTGAGCACGCCCCACTGCCGCGACTCGGCAAATAGGGCCGCGGCCATGGCAGTGATCGGCAACAGGAGTCGGACGGCGATCGTGTTGATAACGACTAGTGCCAGGTTGCTTAGCCAACGCGTTCCCTTGGCTTCCTTCAGCACGCGGCGCGGGGAGAAGAGTTCCCACACGGCCATCACGGTGAAGACGCCCAGGAAACAGGCAAGTCGGACGATCATCTCGACGCTGGCAGACATGCGGACTCGAAAACCTTACGAGGAGGATACTGGCTTACCACGATACCACATCGCCAACCGCTCTGGCGAAATGCCCAGACGCCAGGCCAACACGATTGCCTGATTCAAGCAGGTTGTCCTCACGATCCCTCGCTTCCGCCACCGCCGGGCCGAGACCGTCATTGACTGCTCGGCCAAAGCAATCGGGCCACGTTTACGTAGCCGCTGGACCAATTCAACGTCTTCCATCAACGGCCAGTTGCGAAAGCCTCCGACTTCGTAAAACGTATGCGACCGCAGGAATAGGCCTTGGTCTCCGTACGGCCGCTGCAGGAACTGCGAACGTAGATTGGCCAGGCGAGCCACCATCCGCAGCGATGGCGACTCGTGATCGATCCGCAGGCGAAACGCTCCAGCGATCGATTTGCCGGAGAGGATGGTTCGGATTGATTCGTCGTAGCGGCCTGGCAACTGCGCGTCGGCGTGTAGGAAGAGAAGAATCTCACCACTGGCGATCGCGGCTCCGGCGTTCATTTGAATGCCGCGGCCTGGGCGGCAGACGACGACCTTCACACCGTGATTCAAGGCGATGGGGACGGTATCGTCCTGGCTGCCGCCGTCGGCGATGATCACTTCCAGGTCTTGGCCTGGAGTGCTGCGGCTACGTACGGCATTAAGCGTATCGGCCAAGCGTTCTGCTTCGTTGAGCGTGGGAATGACGATTGAAAGTCGATCGCTGGTGCACGCAGGCAAGATGCCTTCAACGAGTTGCGGCCATTGGCGACACAGCACCAGGTCTTCCGGGTAGTCGATGTCGGAAAGGGGCTGAAGCAGCTTCCGGCGAAGAGGCAGGGCGTCGATCTTCTGCAGCGTTTTGGCGAGTACCTCGGATGTGCCCCACGGGATGTCTTGGAAAAGACTCGGCTGTGGCGACTTCAGGCCAATCAGGTAGTAGCCCCCATCCTCGGCCGGGCCAAGCACGACATCGTGATCTTCTAATTGTCGATTTGCTTCTCCCAACGTCTGTGCATCAAGTTGGGGGCAGTCGGCACCAATGACAATCACACGGTCGATCTCTTTCTGGAAGGCCAGGTCGATCGCATGCCGCAGGCGGTCTCCCAGGCCGTCTCCATGTTGGGGGGTGTAGTCAATGTCGTTACCGAACATCGCTTGCATGGCTGCTGCATCGCGACCGGCGAACTGTACTTGGGCATCGGCCTGGACTTGTTTCTGAAAGAGCCGTACAGCGTCGAGCGTCTGGGACGTGAGTCTTTGCTGCAGCAGCGCGGCACCATCAGCGCCGAGTGTGGGAATCAGCCTGGTCTTGGTGCTTCCGGCTTCCGGGTAGCGCGTGAAAACGATCAATTGCGATTTCATGAGAGAACCGCGCCCTGGCAACTGGAACCATTTCCGGCGGTGCATCCGAAGCAGTGCCTGCCGGTGGCGATGGTGCGGTGAACGATGTCGTCCCAGTTGAAGTCTTCAATGCGGTAACCCTTGACCGTCACCGGCAATTCGAGCATCTGGTTGAAGTCGCAGTCGTACAAATTGCCAAGCCAGTCGACCGAGAGAATCGTTCGGCACATGACATGCGGAACCGTTTGTGGATTAAAGTTATCGACAAGCTTGCGCATGTATGCTTCGTATTTGCCTGCCTGAAGCAGGTCGTCGAGAAAGCGGCTGATGGGCAGGTTCGTGATCGTGTGCAGTTGGTTGAAGACAACGCCATAGCGTGATTTCAGTTCGCGGCGATAGGCTTCTTCCAACTCGGCTTGCTTGGGAGGAAGCGAAGGACCGACTGGATTGTAGACCAGTGTGAGCCGCAACCCACTCTCGTTGTGGCCGTAACCGAGGTTGTTCAAAATTCGCAGCGCTTCGATGGATCGCTGAAAGACGCCATCACCTCGTTGGCGATCGCAGTTGTCTTCCAAGTAACAGGGAAGGGACGCCACGACTTCGACCTGGTGGTCGGCCAGGAACTGAGGCAGGTCTTGAAAACCGTTAGCAACCAGGATGGTCAGGTTGCAGCGATCGATGATGCGGCGATTGAGCGAGTGGGCCTGCTGAACGAGCCAGCGGAAGTTAGGGTTCATCTCCGGGGCACCGCCGGTGATATCGAGCGTGGGGATCTCCAGACGTGCTAGAGCGGCGATGATTGCTTCGGCCGTCTCGCGCGACATGCTCTCGCGCCGGTCGGGGCCTGCATCGACATGGCAGTGCGTGCACGTTTGATTGCAAAGCTTGCCAACGTTGATTTGCAGCACCTCGACGCCAGCGGCTGTCAGCAGCGGTAGTTGGTGCTGGGAGAGGGCCTGCTGAAAGTGCGGCAGGTCGGCTGCCTGGTTGCTTTCCAGAATCTCGCGCTGGGCCGCGGCATGGGCGAGCGTGCTTTGGCGGCGAACGAGTGATAGTTGCATCGAGCATTACTTTCGCGGTGTTGGGGGATCGTGGATCGGCTTAGCAGCAGTCTTCGCCGCAGTTGGAGGGCGCTTCGGTCGTGGCGTCGTAGTCGAGCCCTTTCGATTCACGCGGATGACGCAGGGCATTAGGCCGACAAGCAAACGGCTGGGCGTCGTCTAGAGGAATGGGCTCTCGCGGTTCGATGAAATCAAACATCGCCGCATAGGGCCCTGCCTTCAGCAAGCGAAATGTCTTGTCGCAAACGGCCATCCGTTCGCCCCGATAGTAAAGGTGACCGTCGTCATCTTTGACCGTCGAAAAGGGGCCGCGGTAGATGACGGCCTGATTGCGTTCCAGGCACGGACCTTGCTTCCCCTTGTAGGCCATGATAGTGACCGAGCGGAACTCGATACCTTCGACGGTCTGCCAAGGCTCGGCTTGCCGTTTGACGATCTCAATGCCATGGAAGCCAGCCTCGACGAACGCGCTGAGGAACTCATCTTCGCGAAACGCACCACTGATGCAGCCTGACCAGAGGGTCGGGTCATTCTTGAGCTCGTCCGGCACCGTCTCGTCACTCACAATATCACTGATCGCTACACGTCCGCCGACGCGCAGGACGCGGAACATCTCGGCGAACAATTGGCGGCGATCGGTCAGCTTCACCAGATTCAAAACGCAGTTGGAAAGGATGCAGTCGACCGAATCACTGGCAATCAGCGGGTGCTCGCTGCGAATTTGTTCGGTCGCATGCCGCAACGCGTGGTAGCTTGAAAGATCGCTTGCGGGTTGGTCGGCCAGAACGTTTGCCAGCTGGTCGAGATCGAGTTGCAGGTCTTGGATCATGCCGTTGCGGAACTCGACGTTCGCGTAGCCGATATGCTCGGCCACGGCCGGAGCATGTTTGCGGGCCAGGGCGAGCATCTCGGGATTGCAGTCGACGCCAATCACGCGTCCTTCACGACCGACCATCTGGGCCGAGATGAAGCAGAGCTTTCCGCCGCCGCTGCCCAGATCCAGGACGGTGTCGCCGGGGCGAACATAGGGAGTAGGATCGCCGCAGCCGTAGTCGCGCTCGATGACTTCGTCCGGAATCGCCTCTAACAGGCTTGTGTCGTATTGTACGGGACAGCAGAGGGCTGCTTCGCGCTGTTGTGCCGCACCCGCATATCGCTGGGCTACGGCCTGGTCGCTGTCGATCTTGGGAGTCATAGACATCGTTCCATTTCAGCTTGCAGTGAGTAAGTGTCTTGGGACCAACAGGTATGTTCTACGAAAGTTCGACCGCGATTACCGTGACCAGGTTAACCAACGCTCGAACAGCGACTTCACAAACGGAGTCAATCGCGTGCGGTTGTATTGGTCTCCCAGCTTGCGAATGGCCTCGGTTTGCGTGGGATAAGGGTGAATGGTGCTGCCGATTTTGCCAAGCCCCAGGCCATGCGTCATGGCGAGGGTGATCTCGGAAATCATTTCACCTGCGTGGGGAGCGACGATGGTGGCACCGACGATTTTGTCGGTGTTTTTTTTCACATGAACTTTCACCAGCCCCTCGGTTTCTCCTGCGAGGATGGCTCGATCGTTTTCGGTAAAGTGCTGCGAGTAGGTGTCGATTCCCCTGCCCTGCTCTTTCGCCTGGTGCTCGCTGAGACCAACGTGAGCAACTTCGGGCGATGTGTAAGTACACCAGGGGATGATCAGGTCGGTCCACCGCTTGCGACCGAAGAAGAGAGCATTTTGAATCACGGCCCGGGCCATGAAGTCCGCCGCATGGGTGAACTGATATGGAGAGCAAATATCTCCAGCGGCGAAGATGTTTCGATTGGTCGTCTGCAGGCGGTCATTTACCTGAACGCCTTGCTCGTTGTAGTGCACGCCGACGGCTTCAAGGTTCAAGTGCTCGACGTTGGGGCGACGACCCGTTGCGAACAGAAGCTGATCGACGTCTGCTTGGTGGCTTATTTCATTTTCGCTCCAGGTCAGCGAAATGGCTTCGCCAGGTTTGACTTGCAGGTTGGATGTTCCGTTGTGAATACGTACTCCATCACGAGTCATCGCCTTGGCGACGATGGTGCTGGCGTCTGCGTCTTCCTTGGGAAGCACATGGGGTGATCGTCCCAGCAACGTGACCTGCGAGCCCAATAGCGAAAAGGCTTGTGCCAGTTCACAGCCGATCGGGCCAGAGCCCACCACGCCCAGACGCGGAGGCAACTTCGTCAGGGAGAAGACGCTTTCGTTGGTCAGATAGTCGACTCGATCGAGCCCTGCGATGGAAGGAATCGCTGCGCGAGCCCCGGTGGCGATCACCGCCTTCTTGAACTTCAGGCGTTGGCCATCAACTTGCACGGTTTGCGAATCGACGAACTGAGCCTGACCGAAATAGACATCGACGCCCAGTTTGCAGAACCGCTCGGCGGAGTCGTTGGGGCTGATCTCAGCTCGTAGCGTTCTCATTCGCTGCATGACGGCGGCAAAGTCAATCGCTTCGTGCGCGGAGGTGTTGATACCAAACTCGCTGCCGCGACGCTGCTGTAGCACCATGCGAGCGGCGCTGATGATGCCTTTCGAGGGGACGCATCCGACGTTCAAGCAGTCGCCCCCCATGAGGTCGCGTTCGATCAATGCGACCTTGGCACCGAGGCCAGCGGCACCGGCGGCGGCGACCAGGCCTGCCGTTCCGGCACCAATCACCACCAGGTTGTATCTGCCGGATGGTTGCGGAGGCTTCCAATCCGCTGGGTGGACGTTCTCGACAAGTCGGCGATTAGCGGAGTCGTTGGGACTGGTCTGAGGCAGTCGGGAGATGACACCATCTGGAAACGATTGCGGCCTGTCCTGAGGAGCCATACTGCTTTCCTGCTTTACAAAGCTTCGCGAGGATGCGCGTTGAGCCAGGCCTCGATCGGTTGGGAATTGATGGCCAGCAGCACAAGAATCAAGGCGAGGCCAATCAATAAGAGCGTACGTCCTATGTACCTGGGAAGTGGCTCTGAGGTTTCGCTGGGCTCGCTCGCCGATGGTTCTGCTGCGGTGGAATCGGTGACCTGGTCGTGAATTTTACTGCGGGCCAGGCGAGCAATATAGACACTGACCAGCACGGTCGCGGCCAGGCCGATGCCAAGCAACGCCCATTCCAGCGGAGTGCGTTCGCGCTGTTGGCTGAGAGCCGCCCCAGTGATGTGCCCTAAGTAAACATACAGAAACGTGCCTGGCAGCATGGCCAACCAACTTGCGGTGACGTAGGGCCAGAATCGAACAGGCGTCAGTCCGTACAGATAGTTCTGCACGTTGAAAGGAATCGCTGGCGACAATCGCAACAAGGCCACAATCTTCCAGCCTCCTTCGCCGATGGCGCTGTCGATGGCTTGGAACAAGGGGTAACGCTGTGCCCAACGAGCAACGCGTTCTCGGGCAGCATAGCGCGCGATGAGAAAGCAGAGGGATGCACCAATCGTCGAACCAATCGAAACGATTACCGTTCCCACGCCAAGTCCATAAATGGCCCCTGCGACCAGCGTGAGAATTGTCCCAGGCACCAATAGCACCGTGGCCACAATGTAGGTCAGCGTCAGCACGACCGGTCCCCAGACGCCGAGTGACGAGATCCACGACTGGAGCGAAGCGATGAGATCCTTGGTCGGTAAGCTACGGACGAACACGACCAGACAGACCGCTCCGACAAGAACCGCGATCCAGCGGACGCGTTGCAGCCAAATGGCGACTGCGTCCGGGGGAACTTCGCGGGAAGCAGCGGAATCGGAAGCGAGATGGGCGTTCATGCGTTACGCAGACTCGGCGCAGCGGCGGAAGTTCGATCGACGGGATGTTCCTCAAGTCTACTCGAACGTGGGCCGGATACCGAGTGAAATCGCATACACTCGCTGGCTCAGCCGCTTGATTAGCCGACCGAAGTGTTAAGCGTTTCGCAGACGGTCGAAGAATCCTCGCACCGTGGATCCAAAGCCGTGGTCGGTCTCGTGACGCTGTTGCTGTTGGTGAAAACCGTCGATCTTGTCCAGCACGCTCAGGCGGGTGTATGGATCGTCCAGGCAAACCTGTTGACCGGTGTGGGTTGACACGATGTGCTCGAGCGTTTGCGAATTGATTTGATTCCGTGGAATCTGAACCTGACGCAGATCGGTACCGGGAACGCCAGTCGACGTTTGCTGCATGACCGGTGCAGGCGGAGGCGATGGCAGGCCTTCGTAGCCGGTGCTGGGCATATCGCTAGGGCTCCAGTTAGGAGCTTGAGCTGGAGTCGGAGCCGTCGTGGGACTGGTTACCTGGTAGGTCGGGTACGTTTCGTCGTAAGGAAGGTAGATCGCCCCGGTGTAAAAGTCGACGGCGAAGGCGACCACGCCAGGGACGAAGAAGAAAAGCATCCCCAGCCCGTTGAGGGCGGCGATTTTCCAGTCGATTTGGTGACTATGAGGTTGGCCGACGCGTTCCGAATGCATCAACGATCCGCAACCAGTCGAGAACAACGCCACAGGCGTCAAAGCAACCGGTGCCAAAACTACGGGGGTGGTGAGAGTCTTGAGAAATTGTCGCCGCTGCATTCTTTGCTTCCTTGGCCGAAGGCATTCCGCCGGTTGTTGGGGAGCCCTCTGGTCTAAACGTCTCGCCCCACCAAAGGTATCGACTTTTCGGATTGTGCCAGTTGAATCGAATTTGAGGTACGGATATTCCCAGCAACAATCGGCGGGATCAAGACTTATCCAATGTTAAAAGCACCGTCAGTGGGTTCGATCAGGGCTCGCAGATCTAACACGAAATTGGCGATTGCATTGGCCGTGTGATAGCACGATGTCGCTTTTGTATTGGCTTCGCTGCGTAAGTTCATATGTCGCAAGAGACTATCGCATGAAGCGAGAGGGACGAAGGCCCCGAGTCGGGGTTTGAATGTTGGCTGAGGAGAGAGTGTAATAGAGGAACGAATTTCGCCCCGTCCCCCCCTCATGGCCTCGCATCATGCACAAGACTTTTCTGCCAGCGGTTCTCCTTTTGATTTCTGTCGTTGCAAGTCATGGCCTGGCGCAAACACTGCCTGAGCCTGCGGTGGAGGGGCTGCGATATTACTACCCGCCAGAGAAAGTCGAGCCGCGCGAGATCGAAGCCGACATCTGCGTTTACGGCGGAACGAGTGGTGGTGTCGTCGCGGCCATTCAGGCACGTCGCATGGGCAAGTCAGCCGTGCTGCTGTCGTTTGGAAAGCACGTGGGTGGCTTAACCACCGGCGGCCTGAGCCATACCGATGGTGGCGGAGCGGACGTGTGCGGTGGGATTGCTCGCGAGTTCTACAATCAGATTGGCCAGAGCCATTTCAAGCCATCGGACGCCGAAGATGTTTACAAGAAGATGCTGGCCGAAGCCGGGGTGGAAGTGCATTACCTGGCTCACTTGGATAAGGTCACCAAGCAGGGAACGCAGATCACTTCGATCTCGATGGAGAACGGCCTGGTCGTGAAGGCTAAGCAGTTTATCGATGCAACGTACGAAGGAGACCTGCTTGCCAGAGCTGGTGTGTCGTATGCGGTCGGACGCGAAGCCAACAACGTGTATGACGAGACATACGATGGCATTCGTCAGCCAGGTACCGGCGGGCATAATTTTCCGAAGGCGATCGATCCCTACGTGAAGCCAGGCGATCCATCGAGTGGTCTATTGCCGCGGATCGTCGCCGATGGTGGTGTGCCTGGTGAAGGGGACAAAGCGATTCAGGCCTACTGTTTTCGGATGCGGCTTGTCAAAGGGGAAGACCGACTGCCGTTTCCCAAGCCGAATGTTTACGACACGCAGCAGTACGAGGTGTTGGCCCGGTTGTTCGAGTCCGGGGCCGATCCACGGATGGGGTGGTCGATCGATACGAACAATCACCACCTGTTCAACGGAGCCTACTTCATCGACTTCGTGGGCGGAAATACCGACTGGCCCGAAGGGGACTGGAAGACACGTGAGCAAATCTACCAGGATCATGCCAACTACCAGATCGGCGTGATGTACTACCTGACTCATTCGCCACGTATCCCCAGCGAGTGGCGAGAGAAGTTTGCCGCGTTTGGTCTTCCGACCGACGAGTATCGAGACACCAGCGGCTGGACGCACGAACTGTACATCCGCGAAGGACGCCGCATGCTGAGTGACTACGTGATGACTCAGGAGAACTGCCAAGGGTACGAAGTGCCGGAGGATTCGATCGGTCTGGCGTCGTACAATATGGACTCGCATCATTGCCAGATGGTGGCGGTCGATGGAGCGATTCGTAATGAAGGGAACGTCGAGATCCGCGTTTCCCCTTACCCGATCGCTTACCGCGCGATCACGCCGAAGTCGTCCGAGTGTACGAACCTGTTGGTGCCGGTGGCCTTGTCTTCCAGCCACATCGCATTTGGCTCGATTCGCATGGAGCCGGTCTTCATGATCCTCGGTCAAAGCGCCGCGACGGCCGCCTCACAGGCAATCGACGATAAGGTGAACGTACAAAATGTGCAGTACGATCAGCTAGCCAAACGATTGCTGGAAGATGGGCAGATTATCCAGTACAAGGGAGCATCGGGCGTGCCCGTCAGCCTAGCCAAATTGAAGGGGATCGGCGTTGACGACCGAGACGCCAAGCTGACCGGCGAGTGGGAAGAATCGAATCACATTCGTCCATTTGTGGGGCGGGGCTATCGTCACGACAAGAATGAAGCCAAGGGAGAATGCACCGCGACCTTCACTACAAAGCTGAAGCCGGGAGAGTATGAAGTTCGCCTGGCTTACTCGGCAAACGGCAACCGCGCAAGTAACTTGCCGGTAACGATCAAGTACGTCGGCGGCGAGCAAAAAGTGATCGTCAACCAGCGCGAGAAACCGAGTGTCGACGAGATCTTCGTTTCGCTGGGTAATTTTCGCTTTGATAAACAAGGTGAAGTCGTGGTCAGCAACGAAGGAACTAACGGACACGTGATCATCGACGCCGTCGTCTTTGTGCCGGTCGAGTAACGCTAAGAACCCATTCCGTTGCAACTGGCCGGCAAATTGGCATTACGTTAGCGAGAACCCACGATAGATACCGCGATCGAGCAGGTGCCCCAGAGATTTCAGAGTCGTCCGCCGATTCGTTGAATCGCTTCTTCCTCCATTGTGACTTGTTTCATGCCTGCAAAGAGTGCTGCACCGCATGTTGCGCTGCTGATTGAAACATCTCGGACCTATGGTCGCGAGTTGCTGCATGGGGTGCGTAAGTATGTGGCCGAGCAAGGTCCGTGGTCTCTATTGGTCGAGTCCCGTTCGCTTGAGTCCCCTGCCCCTCCTTGGTTGCCGGTGTGGAGTGGGAACGGAATCTTGACCCGTAGTGGTTCGCAGGCCATGGTCGACTCGGTGAAGCGAGCCAAGGTCCCGACGGTTGAGTTGCGTTCGACACGCCTGAAGCATTCATTTCCCTTTGTTGGGGTGAACAACTATTCGCTGGGGAAGCTGGTTGCCGAGCACTTTCTCGAACGAGGTTTTCGCCATTTTGCCGTGTATCAATTGGGGGCCGAAGAATACTTTCAGCAACGCTGCGAGAACTTCGTGCAAACCGTGGCCGAACATGGCTACGAGGCTTCGCGCTACAATCCCTTGAACCGCCGCGAACAGCCGACCGAATGGGAGCAGGCTCAGAGGGAATTGGCTGACTGGATCCACCAATTGCCCAAGCCAGTGGGAGTGATGGCTTGCACCGATCAGCTAGGCTTCTGGCTGTTGGATGCCTGTCGGCGCTGCGGGGCGATTGTGCCGGAAGAGGTGGCGGTGGTGGGGGTCGAGAATGACGCTTCGCTCTGCACGATGGCCACGACACCCCTATCGAGTGTCGAACTCAACGGTACCGCGATCGGTTACCGGGCCGCCGAACTCTTGGCACACTTGATGAAGGGAGGGGCACCTCCCAAGAAACCGATCCTGGTCGAACCGCTGGGAATCGTGACTCGGCTTTCGTCGGATATCGTGGCCCTGGACGACCGGGAACTGGCCAATGCGCTGCTCTTCATGCGCGAGTATGCCTGCGAAGGGATTAGCGTTTCCGATGTTCTGAAAGGAGTGGCGATTTCGCGCAGTTCGCTCGAACGAGGGCTACGGAAGATTCTAGGACGTTCGCCGAACCAGGAGTTGATACGCTTGAAGCTGTTGCGAGCGGAGGAAATGCTTACCCATACCGATCTCACACTTGCCGTGATTGCCCAGCGCTGTGGCTTTCGTCGCACACAGCATCTAGCCGAAACATTCCGGGAAATGTATGGCATGCCGCCTGGGCAATACCGCCAAGACCGACGTAAGGCTCGCTAACGATACCGCAAGAGTGATAAGATAACGGAGTATGTAGACGCATTTGCGGATTGTCTCAGTAAGGCATTTCCGTCACGATAGAAGCATCACTCAGGCTGGCGGAGGTTACCGCTGGAGAGTGTTTCCTCGAATTGCCCTCATCCCACTGCCTGCCTAGGAGCTACGTTATGTCCCGATCGTCTTTAGATCGCCGTCAATGGATTACACAAGTATCGGCGGCCGCTTCGGCTTCGATGGTTTTCGGAGCACTGCCGACCGTGAGTGCGGCTGAGAAACCGAAAGACGCGAATAGCCGGATCGGGATTGGGGCGATCGGCCTGCGGTACCAAGGTTCGGTCATCACCGAAAAGGCGGCCGCGCACGGTGATATCGTGGCTTTGGCCGACGTCGATCGAGAGATTCTGGAAAAGGCCAACTCCGACTTCGGCGGGAAGTCGGCCCTGATGGAAGACTACCGCGATCTGCTCGCACGCGACGATGTCGACGTCGTCATGATCGGCACGCCAGATCACTGGCACACCAAGATGGTGATCGATGCATGCCGTGCCGGTAAAGATGTTTACTGCGAGAAGCCGCTGACGTTGACGATCGACGAAGGAAAGAAGCTGCGCGAAGTCGTCAAGGAAACGGGACGCGTCGTGCAAGTTGGTTCCTGGCAGCGTAGCGATATTCGTTTTCGCACCGCAGTCGAAATGGTTCGCCAAGGCTGGGTTGGCAACTTGGAACGCGTGGATATCGTGCTGGGCAAAAACAAAACCGGTGGTCCGTTCGAGACTAAACCAGTTCCCAAGACATTCAACTGGGATCTCTGGCAGGGTCAAACGCCGGACGTTCCTTACATCCCCGAACGCTCGCACTACACCTTCCGCTGGTGGTACGAATACAGCGGCGGGCAAATGACCGACTGGGGAGCCCACCATATCGATATCGGTCAGTGGGGAGCCGGAGGCCTGCCGGTCGAGATCGATGGAACGGCCAAAATGCCGTCGGTGGAAAATGGCTACAACGTCGCAGTCGACTACCACGTTACGTACAAGTTAGACAACGGCGTCGTACTGACAGTTGCGGACGAAGGACGCAACGGTGTGATGTTTACCGGCGACAAGGGGCGGATCTTCGTGAATCGGGGAACGCTTGATGGGGCACCAACCGAGCGAAAGCTGCCCCGCGAAGACTTCGTGCTCTACGATTTCGATAACCTCGAACGACCAGAGCGGGCCGGCAAGCTCGATGCAATTATCAACCATATGGGGAACTTCTTCGACTGCGTCGCGAAGCGAAAGACGCCGGTCTCGGATATCGAAAGCCAGCATCGCAGCGTCAGCACGTGTCACTTGGGAAACATCTCGATGAAGCTGGGACGCAAGCTGACATGGAACCCCAAGACCGAGACGTTCGTTGGAGACGACGAAGCGAATCAGCACCTCAGCCGCGAGCAACGTGCCGGATACGAGACCGTCTGACGCCCCCCATTTTGATTTTGAAGTCACAACGATGAACACTCAACCTACGATGGATCGTCGTACGTTTCATAAGCTCTCGGCAGGGCTTGTGGGTGCGGCGTACGCCTCGCCGCTGCTCGCAGAGGACAGTAAGTTTCAGTTGAACTACATGCTGCCTTCGTGCATGTACGGCTACAGCAAGCTCGAAGAGATTCTACCGGAAGCTAAAAAGATTGGGGCAACCCATATCGACATTTGGCCGAAGGTCCACGGAGACCAACGCGAGCAAGTCGATGAGATGGGGGCCGATCGTTTCGCCGAACTGCTGCAAGCCAACGACGTCAAGTTGGGCTGCATTACGCAATACAAACTGGGACCGTTTGGTTTACAAAGTGAGATGCCGCTGGCTAAGCGTTTTGGCTGCCCCTTGATGATTACCGGCGGGGCCGGTCCCAAAGATGCCAAGGGACTGGAGCTTAAGAAGGCGGTGGGCGAGTTCATTGAGAAGATGAAGCCGCACCTTGAGGTTGCCGAGGAAAACGGCGTCACCATTGCGATCGAGAACCACGCGAACAACCTGATCGATTCGCCCGACTCGCTGCGATGGTTATTGGAACTGCGTCCCTCGAAGCATCTGGCGATTGCCTTGGCACCCTATCACCTGGCACAGGATGAAAAGCAACTGGCCGCGCTGATTCGCGAGCTGGGTGAAGGGATGCAGATGTTCTATGCCTGGCAGCATGGTGAGGGCTCGCATAAGCCGATGCCAGTCGAGCAGCAGTTATTACAGATGCCGGGACGTGGGCCGCTTGATTTTCAGCCCCTGCTAGAAGCCTTGGTAGACGTGAAGTATCAAGGGTGGACCGAGGTGTTCATGCACCCGTTTCCCCGAGGGATTCCTATCTTGCCGACCGTTGCCGAGACCACGGCCGAGATCGTGCGGGGGCGAGATTACTTAAGCCAGTGCATTTCAGACTTGAATGAAGGAAACTAACGTGTCGGACAAGGTACTTATCATTGTGGGGGACGCTTCGGAAACACTCGACACGATGTATCCCTACTACCGCCTGCAAGAAGGTGGATTCGAGCCGGTAGTCGCAGGCCCCAAGCGGGGGCTCTTTCAGATGGTGATGCACGAGGTCAAGCCCGGCTGGACCATCACCAAGGAGTGGGAAGGCTACACGATCGAAGCGAAGATCGCGTTTTCCGAGATCGTGCCGGAAGATTATGCCGGCATCATGATCAGCGGTGGTCGTGCGCCTGAATACATTCGCTACGACGAGCACCTGGTCGAGGCAACACGCTGGTTCGTTGATAACGGCAAACCGGTTGCTTCGGTATGCCATGGCGTGGAAGTGCTGGCGTACGCCGACCGCGTGCGTGGCCGTCGGATGGCCACGGTCCCGAAGTGCAAGTTCGACCTGGAAGTGTGCGGTGGAACGTTTGTCGACGAAGCGTGCGTGGTCGATGGAAACATCGTCAGCGGTCGGACGTTTCACGATAACGGCCGCTATTTCGGGGCGTTCATGAAACTGCTGGAAGAAGCACGCACGGCCAGTGGCGTGGGAGCGTAGCTTCTACTCCACCACCAACACGCCGTTCATTACCATCCAGTGGCCGGGGAAGCTGCAGAAATACGGATAGCGCCCCGGCTTCTCTGGTGCGTGGAAGTAGATGGTGAACTTCTGCTTGGGATCGACGATGTCGGTATAGGCCAGCACGTCGTCGGTCTTCGGTACGTACTGGTTTAATGCCGCCGCGGGGTCGGCCACCAGCTTGTTGGCCAGGTCTCCAACGGTCGCCAGTGTACCTGGCTTCAGGAGAACCCAGTTGTGCGGCACGACATCTGGGTTAGTGAACGTAAGCTCAACCAACTGGCCGGCCTTGGCTTTGAGTTCCGAGGTGGAATAGGTCAGGTTCTTGCCTGCTTCCAGTTGTAGCTTGGCATCTGGTTCCGACTCGGGTTTCTTTTGCCAGGGGTTCGGTTTGCGATCTCCCAGTAGGGCCAGATCTCTCAACAACGGATGGGCCGCAATCACTTTCTCGGCAGGTTGATACCCGGGGAAGATGACGTAGGGGCGATCGAGTTTGTGAACGGTGACGAACAGTTCTTGTGCGTCCCCTGAGTCAACTTGCAGCAACAGATGCAATTGGTTAACCAGCTGCAGGTCAGGCATCTCGACGAAGATGGTCTTTTCGTTAATTGGGTGAACGCCGGCGATCTCGATGGCTTCATGCCCCACAACATTTGGGTGGCTGGGGGCCATTTCCGGCGAACCGTATCCTGGTCCGTAGCGATAGTTCCACGCTTGGGCGAAATGGGTCTTCGCACTGCGAACGATCTCGCGATCGATCGGTTCCTGGTATTCGAGCAGTATGCCATTCGAGTGAACATGAAAGCGAGTCGGCATCTGCATCGGTTTGCCCGTGTATCGCACACGATGCAGACAGCCATCGTCCGGCGTATACGACCCCCAGCCGGCCATGCCGCTGACGTACAATTGTCCGTCGGCCGGGTTGGTTGCCGCGCGATGAGCTCCCGAACGAAACTCTCCAGGCAGCGGCATCACGGCACCTTGATCTTGCCCATCGACTTCATCTCGCAGTACCAGGAAATGGGTGCCCATGCCAAACGATGTGTGAATGAGGTGATTCTGCAGCGGGCCGAACCGGGCATCGGAGTTGATGGCCTGGCCGCCGCTGCTGTTATCGAGTCCACGTGGCATGTAGATCAACGGCAGAGAGGGGGCCTGGCCTTTCTTGGGGCCGCGATATCCATAGTGCGGTGTTTCCTTCAAGCTGGGATCGACCAGGCACACCATCGACGCCGGCGTCCATGCTCCTTCGCTGCACGGCACGGTAACCTTGCCGTCCGCCGTGACTGCCAGCCCATCTGGATTTCGAAAGCCGGTCGCGAGCAGATCGACCTGCTTGCCATCGGCGGAAATACGAAGCAGGCCATCCTTGCCCGAGGCAGTGTAGAAGTTGCCTAGGGAATCGACTTCCAGTCCGCACGTGTAGTCGTGCCCGCCGGAGGACGTATCGTAGATGTTTGAGAAACATTCGTAAAAGTCGGCTTCGCGATCGCTGTTGTGGTCGACCAAACGCGTGATTTGATCTCGTCCCAGGACATAGATTTGGTTGTCTCGCACGGCGACACCCAGGGGCTGGTGAAGCCCGGTGGCGAAGCGTTTCCAGCGAATCTCATCCAGGTCGGCATCCAGTCCGGAAGCCAGCCAGACGTCACCGGTCATGGTGGCCACGACCGCTGTGCCATCGGCCAGGAAGTCGTGATCACCGACGAACGTTAACGCTTCCCAGGGATTCTCTGTGGGCAATGGAATCGTGTCGACAGCATAGGGCAAGTCGTCACTGCCTAGCTGCCCATGGGTGATGATCTCTTCGGCCCACTGCGTTGGAGGGGACTGGATGGGCTTTGCCAACGGATGCTCGCTGGCAGGCATGACGGTTCGTGTGAACTTGCCATTTTCGACCCAAGGGGTATCGAGCATTTCCGTATTGCCAATCCGATACGAGAAAACAATCCGAGCCCCGACACGGTAGTAGCCATGGTACTGAATCGGCTGATCTGGCCGCTTCTCTTGCGGTTGCTCCACGATTGGACCGGCGGGACGTAGGCCGTCCATGAATCCATGCCGCACATCGGAGAACTTCACGAAGCCATCCTTCCAAACGGCGGGATAGGTCAGTGTTTCGGGATCGAAGCAGGTAGATAGTTCGCCGTTGTCCCCAAGCTGCACACAGATTCCTTTGTTGACTGTTTTACCCGGAAGATGAGTCACGCCTGCGAGAATCGGCGATTTCTCACGCTGGCTCCACCGAGCATCTTTCCAGACCGCTTCGTTCTGATTGCCCCAATGGCCGAATTTGCCGTCGTCGAGCCCCGGGAATGCAGGCAGCAAGTGCCAGTCGCGAGTGGCGGAAGCGAAGTGCATAGCCTGCTTGCGATAGAAGTCGTAGACGCGATCGCGGTTGACGTTCTCTTGCCACAGCTTCCAAAGTGCTGGTACGAGTGGAGCCCGGTCGTAGGTAAATGCGACAGGTTGATCTGCCTGATGAACCAGGGTGACTAATTCTTCGTCGTGGGCGAGATCCAGGAGGAAGCGAACCAAGTCGCGGCGCTGCGAAACGCTCATGGCGTTGGCCATGCCGGTCGGCATGAGTGTGCCTGACTCGCGGGACTGGTCGATATCTTCTTTGGCGAGTGAGATGATTTTCTGCGACGTTGGATCGAAGACTTCGATTAGCTCGCTGGTTTCATTTCGCTTGTATCCTTGAACGTTCTGTCCGTCGACTAATTGAAAGAGCCAGGTAGTATATTCCGGTTTGACGGTGTGGCTTGGCCAGAGGACGGCCTCGACGATCTGATCTGGCGTAAGACGTTTGTTGACTTCGTTGAGCGAGGGGCCGACGTTTCCTCCCTGCTTCCCCACCTGGTGACAGGAAAGACAGGCATACTTTGCCGATCGAAACACACTCATGCCCCGCATGGCATTCCCTTGGGCGGTTGCCAGCTTGGTGATCTTCTCGCAGTAGTCTTTGTCGAACGCCGCTGGTACCGGTGTCGCTACGGTGAGGTTAGGGTCGCCACAGAACTCGTCTGGGTTTTCTGCCAGTGAAAAGGATGACGCGAACGAGACGGTAAAGATGCAGAACAGGATGTGGGGGACTCGTTTCCAGCGGGTAGGCATCGTGGGCACCGTTCGTAACCAGTGGCGAAGGAATAGAGTTGAGGGGCGGGCAAAACGGAAGAGTGTGTAGTATAACCCGCGGCATTGACCGCGCACAAAAAAAGCTGGGAAACGCCATTCGCGAATCCCAGCTTGATGGATTGAATGCCAGTTGGCTGACAGCTTAGGCTGACTTACGCAGCACTTTCAGGCTGGTGTTGGTCAATGCCGACACTCGCTGTAGGTCGTGGTCGACCATCGTCTCGACGAGTTCCTGGAAAGACATCTTCGGCTTCCAGTTCAGCTCTTCCTGAGACTTCTTGGGATCGGCAAGCAGCAGATCGACTTCGGCTGGGCGGTAGAACTTAGGATCGATCACCACGTGATTTTCCCAGTTAAGGCCAACCCGATCGAATGCGATTTGAACGAAGTCACCGACTCGATAGGTTTCGCCAGTACCGATGACATAGTCAATGGGCTCGTCTTGTTGCAACATCAGCCACATCGCTTCAACGTAGTCGCCGGCGAATCCCCAGTCGCGACGGGCATCGAGGTTACCCAAGCGAACTTCCGTGGCGAGACCTAGCTTGATGCGTGCGACGGCATCGCTGATCTTACGGGTGACGAACTCGAGACCGCGGCGGGGCGATTCATGATTGAACAGAATCCCACCGCAGGCAAACATGTCGTAGCTTTCACGGTAGTTGACGGTCATCCAGTGGCCGTAAGCCTTGGCAACACCGTAAGGGCTGCGTGGGTGAAACGGGGTGGTTTCTCGCTGGGGTGTTTCATGGACCTTGCCAAACATCTCGCTGCTGCTGGCCTGGTAGAAACGGATCGATGTGTCGACCATGCGAATCGCTTCCAGCAGGCGAGTTACACCCAGGCCGGTTACTTCGCCGGTGAGGATCGGTTGATCCCAACTGCTGCCCACAAAGCTTTGGGCGGCCAGGTTGTAAACTTCGGTTGGCTTGACCTTGGCAACCAGGCGTTCCAGGGATGCTTGATCAAGCAGGTCAGTGCAGTGAAGTTCGATCTTGTCTAGCAGATGTTCGATGCGTTCGAAGGCGTTGGTGCTGCTTCGGCGAAAACAGCCATGTACCTCGTAACCCTTTTCGAGAAGGAATTCGGCAAGATACGAACCGTCCTGGCCCGTGATTCCGGTAATAAACGCGACATTCGACATAACAGTTTCTACGCCTTCATTGCGTGACAGGAGACCATCCATGGAACGGCAAAGATAGCGGAATTCGCGATCGGTTAAAATCCCAATCGAAGCCTGGAATCAGAGCGGACTCAGGCAGCTTGTGAAGCACTGGCGCGGCGGGCTTCCTGCACATTGCTGGCTAGCTGGGCCACAACATCGACCAGTTTGGGAAAGACATCCTTCCAGGGCTCATTTTTTACAGTGATATTGGGCTCGGACTCCCATCCCCGGTTGTTCTCGAAGTCGATGATCTGACGCTTAAGATGCGATGGATCTTCCAGTGAGAAGAACTGAGCTCCTGTGCCGGCAACTTCGCGAAATATTGGAATGTCGCTGGCAAATACGTGCAATCCGTGGTGTTGTGCCTCGACAATCGGCAGCCCGAACCCTTCCGATTTGGAAGAGAACAGAAAGGCTTTGCTGTTCTGGTAGATGTAGTTCAGCGCGTCATCGCCGATGTTGTTTAGCAGGTGGAGACGCTTACCCGATTCTGGGTGGTTGGCAATTCGCTCCATCAAGTCTTCGCATTTCCAACCGATGCGACCGACGAGTGCTAGCGAGACATCCTGCCCTTCGCCCCACAACTGGTCGAAAGCATCGAGCAGGTAGTGATGGTTTTTGCGGATTTCGAGAGTCGAAACCATCAAATACGGAGCCGTTTCTCGATTGCTGAAGATTCGGCGGATACTGGCTGGAACCTGGAAAAGGTCGATGGAACGGACTCTGCCGATATCACACCCTAGTCGAACATGGCCGACTTGGGATTTTTCGAGCGGGGCGTTCTGTTCCTGGATGTAACGCCAGAGGTCATCTTCCGCGGCTTGTGCGTCCCCAAGCATGAAATCGATCGAACGGACCAGGCGTTCGGCCCACGGGGCAAATTTCTTGCGCATCCCGTCGCCGAAGAATTCGGGAAAACGTAACGGGATCAGGTCGTGAACCATCGCACCGACGAGTGCTCCGTCTTGTCGTGCTTGGTCGATCGCATCGAACAACTCCGGCAAATCCCACCACGAGTCCGGCATCAAGATAACGTCGCCAGGGCCGGGATTGACGTCGACGTGAGGGGAGCGAAGTCGCTGAATCATCTTGCGAGCAAAACGATCAATGGTTCGCGGGTAAAGTAGTTTGCGGATGCGAGTACCGACCTTGTTGATTTTCAGGCGGGTTCCGGTTCCGACGAAGTCGGGAATAAAGGATTGCCAGTAAGACGCCCAGTCGCGATCCGATTTTCGGAATCCGCGGGCAACACACCAGCGATCCACGTGAACGAACCGACCATCGACGTGGATGATGGGATAGCACTCGATCGTTGTTTCGCGGTTTGCAGAATAAGCTAACGCTTCACGAGCCAGACTACGAACGACGCGCTGAATTCCCGTGTGGTAGTCTTGCGAAGCGGTGTGCGTGATGTCGATCAGTAGGCGACGTATCGGTGGGTTCATCCGTCCAATTCAATCCGTGCTTGCCACAAGTTTTCTATCCGTGAAATGGCAACGATGAACTTAGCACACCCTAGACCAGTGAAGAAGGCCAAACGATACGCGCAAGCGATGTCTTAGGTGGTTTCACGGCTTTTGATTAACAGAATGCGGTCGCCCTGTGTTGAACGTATCGCTGTGTGCTGATTCAATCGCCGCGCACTTGGAATTGCGAGCGTCTGGAGTTCGCTCTAACTCCTGTTATAGAAACATGTTACAATACGGACTTTGGGGCGAGTCGTTCGGCTAATACGTAAGGAGGGAGGGCTTTCCTACCAATGGTGGCAATTAGCTAAATCTTTCGATTAGCGACATCACCATTCTGCCCGAGAGCAAGACAGCGATCAGCAACGAACAAGTCGCAATCGTGCATGCCGGGCCTTTAAGCTTCGAGGAGGGAAGCTTCAGCGCCAGGAAGAGCATCGCGAATGCCAGCAGTGGAACGCCAATCACGGTGAGAGCCTGGGCAAAGACAATTAGCGACACGCTGGAAAGCCCTAGCCAATTGACCGCAATCGCGATCAGCATTCCCACGGCCAGGCCAACCACCGTGAGGGCTTTCACAGGCTGATCTTTCACACTGGCCGACATGCCTAAACTGTCGCTCAAAGCGGTTCCACCGATTAACGCGTTAACCAGAAGCGAGCTGAACGCACCGGCTGAGATACCGATACAAAACATGAACTTCGCTCGCGGTCCAATCAGCGGTTCGAGCTGCCTGGCAACGTCGGTGATGCTGGTCAGCTTCGCATCTTGCAGCACGGCAGCCGAGGTCACCATGATAATAAAGCTAATCCCCCCGAGCACGGCGATGCCGACGATGGAGTCAACAATCCCGTTGGCGACGTTGTCACGAGTCCAATTCTTTTCTCGTACGCCATAGATCTGATAGAACGCGCCGGCGATGGAAAAGGTTGTGCCAAACATTCCCAAGAGCATCACGATGTTTTCAGGCGAGCCCCCGCCGTCGGGAAGCGAAGGAACGAGCCCGGCAAAGATCTTGGAAACCGAAGGCTGAACGACCGCCAGGTTCACAACGAAGCCCAAAAGCATGAGCCCGACCATAACCATCATCATCTTTTCGATAAATCGATACGGGGTGCTACTGCCGTACAGTGCCCACACCAGTCCGGCATTGATCAGTACGATGGCCAAGAGTGACATCCACCAGGCCGAGGCCCCCATTTCGGTGCTGTCAGTCGCGATATTAATGACATCGATGATCGCCAGGTTGTTCGTAAATTGAAAACAGCTGGTGATCAGGAAGAAGACGATACCAATGCCGACGGAAATGGGGCGACCTAATCGGCTGGCGATTTCCGCGAAGGGAGTGCGATCGAAACTGGTCCCGATGATCGCCGCGAGAAAGACCGTCAGGGCCATAAAGATCGAAGCCAACGCCAGGACCCAGATCATGCTGTAGCCATACGCCGCGCCGACCTTGGAATTCGACAAGATGCTGCCTGGCCCAAGAACCACCGAGGCCACGACAATTGCTGGCCCGATCGCTTTGACAATTCTTAGGAAGGAAACTTGCTTTTGGCTTTCGGCCGCCGCATCCGACATAAGTGACTCGCTTTCCTGCGACTAGATCGGCGAAGAATGGAAATTCGTCGCCGACCATGGTGGGGTTTCAGAGAGGGGTGTTATTATCGCCGATTCATGGCGAAAGATTCAAAGGGAAAAGTCAACGATGTTTTCACCGGGTTCCACGTCGGCGGTAAGCCCCGACTTGCGATCGCTGCCGTACTTTTCTGGCAAGAGTGATTCCGCAGATACTTCCGGCCCGTGATCGATGAACGCCGAGATCATCACGCGATGTTTACCCAGCGGAACGCCAGGACCGAATTGTTCAGTACCAGCGACGTAAGTGCCGTCTTGTTGAATTTCGGCGAAGGCCATCAGGTCCCCTTCCTTTTCAGGGACGAACACGATGGTACCGGTTGGGAGTGCCTTACCTTTGTAGGTGACCTTTCCCGAAACATGCCCCGTCTCTGGTCCTTTGGAGCCGCAACCAGTCAGAAGTGCCATCAAAAGAAGGCAGGGAATGATTGTCCGAACAAACCTAGTCATGATAAAACCATTTAACTGTAGCAACAACGAAGCGAAGAAAAGTGATTGTCGCCCGCATGTACCCGAGCGACGATCGTTCAAGTTGAACCCTAGAGTCCCGAGACGACCTCGCCGTTGTGGCGAGTCGCAATTGCTTTCAGCGTGTCGAGGGGCATCGTTTCGGTAAGAAACTTAACGCTTCCGTCGCACATAACAAACATGGCTCCACCGGGATGGTAGCTGGAAAAAGGTGTCGAGTTGTTGCCGTACGATCCGGGAAAGTTGATGGGGTATTGAACCATCTTGTGATCGATCATGAGCCATTCGTTCGCGTTGTACGATGTCGATCCCCAGGTCCATGGTTTCAGGCCTGCGAAGCCTGAACCGGTACTGATTTTCGATGTTTCGCCCAGCAGAATCGTATTTGTGGTCCCGTCGATGATATCGGCAAATCTTGTTCGACTTTGTGGATAAATGATCCCAGACTTCGTGTATCCAACGCGGCCAGAGGTCGTTGCGGGAATGAATTCGACATCCACTGAACCTGCGTTACCTCGGTAGTGAAGTCCGCCTTGGACGTTGTGATACGGAAAGTTAGCAGAAACAACTTGATCGGAAGAAAGCTCGCCCAGCGGAGATGAAGGACAGGTAATCCCAGGCACCGCACCAAAGATAGGATCGTTCTGGTTATGACTTCGGTAGGGGCTGCGCGTCATCATGTAGTTCGCAGCGAGTGCTTCCATACCATCGTAGCGAGTACCCTGCTCGATGAATGGAAAGATGCGCGGGACCCAACCGACCGCATAGAACTGCCACGAGGTGTCTCCGCCGGTCATGAATCTCCCGTACGTGTCGTGATAGTTGTGAAATGCCAATCCTAACTGCTTCAGGTTATTACTGCATTGCATGCGACGAGCAGCTTCGCGTGCCTGTTGAACGGCCGGCAACAGCAAGGCGATCAGCACGCCAATAATGGCGATAACGACGAGTAGCTCGACTAGGGTAAAGCCGCGATTTCGATTCATTGGGTAACCTGCTGCAAGAATAAAAGGAGAAGAACTTTGTGTACAAATGGAACGTGATGTCAGCTGATATCAACTTGTCCAAAAAAATGCATGAAGGAATCTGAAAAGGGTTGCCAAAAGGCTGCGGACCAGACTCGCTCATGTTATTAGTCTTTCCAATTTGCAAAGGATGCGCCAGGAACGATCGAATCCTGCAACCGGTAACAACTTTCGACCGAAATGGTCTGAATTCGCCGAGAAACGGTCCAAAAAAGTAAGACAAGGTGCTAAGCGGGGGGAAAGCCATGCCGTCGATTTGATCGCGGCAAGTAGCTCTTCGCCCAAAAAATGGGCGAGGAAAGCTTGCTATTGGCCAGGCCACCCGTCAAAATGATATCAGCTGACATCATGTCGGCAAGAGAAAAAACTTGGTTACGATATATTTTCTGGGATAATCTATCGTGTGGATCATACAACTTGACTGGACGGCAGTTTTGCTAAAAGTGCCGACTAGAAGTACCTATGAGACGCGGTAGATTTTACAGGTTGACTTCAGCGGAAATGGTGTCAGAATGATGTCTCGTGACATCATTCTGACCTCTCAATGCCAGATTCTTATGTCAAAAAAGTTTGATCATCGTAGTAAGGAAGCGCAATCGCACTAATGAAACTCGAAGTCTTAGAAGATGCTAAACAGTTAGGGGTTGTCGCTGCTCGTCGCGGTGCGGAAGCGATCCGTCAGGCAATTGCCGAAAAAGGTCAGGCGAACATCATTGTCGCTACCGGGGCTTCCCAGTTCGAGACTTTATCGGCCTTGATTGCCGAACCGGATATTGATTGGAGCCGGGTCACGGGGTTTCATCTTGACGAATACCTGGGACTCGACGATCAGCATCCGGCTTCATTTTGTCGGTATTTGCGGGAACGTTTCGTGGAACACGTTCCTTTGAAGCAGTTTTACTATGTAGACGGGACGAGCGATGATCCACACTTGGTTTGCAGCGAGCTCGGGCGATTGATCCAGGATCATCCGATTGACGTCGCCTTTGTGGGGATCGGTGAAAACGGTCACCTTGCGTTTAACGATCCTCCAGCCGACTTCGAGACGACTGAGCCTTATCTGGTTGTCGAGTTGGATGAAGCCTGCCGTAAGCAGCAAGCCGGTGAAGGGTGGTTTGCCACACTAGATGACGTACCGAAGCAAGCGATCAGCATGTCTTGCCGTCAGATTTTGAAGTCGACGACAATCATCTGCAGTGTTCCCGATCGGCGCAAAGCGGAAGCTGTGCAAAAGAGCCTGGAAGGACCTGTTACCCCTGAAGTTCCCGCCTCCATTTTGCAGTCGCACGAGGGCACGACTTTGTTTATTGACAAGTCGGCCGCGGCACTGCTTACCTCTTCGACCTTCTCTGATTAAAACGCCAGGAGCCACATGTCTACTGCGAAATACTTCGATCTACAGATCAATGGCTATTTTGGTGTCGATTTCAACCAGGACAATATCTCGAGCGCTGATTTAAACGCGGCATGCGTGGCGCTAGAGCGTGATGGTGTCGAGCAAGTCCTGGTAACCGTTATCACGGACGACATCGGCAAGATGGCCTCGCGGATAAGTCGGCTCGTCAAATTACGCAATGAAGACTCCCACGCACGAAGCATGATCGCTGGAGTGCACGTTGAAGGACCATTCATCAGCACGCAAGCAGGATACGTCGGAGCGCATCCTGTCTATGCTGCCAAGCAGGCAAGTTGGCCTGAAATGGATACGCTTCTTGAAGCGGGAGGGGGGCTAGTACGAATCGTTACCTTGGCACCTGAGCAGGATCCTACGCAGGAGGTAACGCGTCGTCTCGTCGAGGAAGGAATTGTCGTTTCCGCCGGGCATACCAATGCATCATTGAACGATCTGGATGCTGCGATCGACGCTGGGCTCTCGATGTTCACGCATTTGGGCAATGGGTGTCCACGGATGATGGATCGGCACGACAACATCATTCAGCGGGTGCTAAGCCGGTCTGAACATCTGCAGATTGGACTTATCGCCGATGGAGCCCATGTTCCGTTTTTCGCGTTGAAGAATTACCTCGACATCATAGGCATCGATCGAGCGTTTATCGTTTCGGATGCCATTTCCGCCGCGGGCTGCGGGCCTGGGGTTTATCCACTGGGGGACCAAGAGGTGACGGTCGGTACCGATGGGGTTCCTCGTGCCGAGGACGACAGCCATCTGGTTGGCTCTGCCACTACCATGCAGCAAATGGCCGACAATCTTCAGCTTCGATTGGGGCTGACCTCGACCGAGGTGCGCCGGCTTACCTATACCAATCCGCTGAATCAGTTGGGGGGCTGCGAAAAGGTGCTCCCCCTGCGCATGAACGCTCCGCTGAAAAATGGTGGGCATCAAGCGACGACCACATAGCAGTACTACGTCGATTCGCGAACAATCAATTGCGGACGAATAACTCGCAATCGCTTTGTCGGAGAAATCGTTCCGGCGATTGTTTCTTCCACCAGGTCTAAGGCCTGTTTGGCGTATTCCGCGTGGCACTGGTCGATGGTCGTCAGCCCTGGCTCAATGACATCGGCGATATCGAGGTTATCGTAGCCTGTTACGGCGACATCTTTCGGAACCGAGTAGCCGTGCCGTTCGAGACCCTGGATCAGACGAACGGCCCATTCGTCATTCGACGCGATGATGGCGTCGGCCTTGTTCGTAACGACTAGTTTTTGAATGCAATCGTCGATCGCTTCACGAGATGGTTTTTGCGTTTCTTCCGGGTTGGTCCAGATCAGCGAACTGGTTGCCGGAAGTTTGCGGCGTTTGATGTTCTCTTTCCAGGCTTCACTTCGAATGGACATGAGTTGATCGGAGGGAGACCAAAGTTGAATCGCAATCTTCTTGCGACCTCGGTCAGCCAGGTGATCGACTAACTGCTCGATTGCCGAAGAGGTCTCGACGCGAACGCAAGGTTGTGATTTGAGGATGGGTGAAGAGTGCACAATGATGTTCTCGCGACCGCGGAACACTTTCTTCAACTTCGGCCGGAAGTCTTGCATCACGTCGAACATGCACAGGATGGCGTCCATCCCGTGATCGGTGAAGTCGTCCAGGTAGGTCTTGATTTCGTCAGGATCGTGATGGGCTTGGCCAATCATCAAGCGGTACCCGCGTGTATGGGCTTCGGCTTCGATGGCGGCCAGTCGAGCCGAGAAGACCGCAAGGTTCACGGTATCCAGGACGACACCAATGATTTTGGTTGGCATGCCACGGAGTCGCTGGGCGGCGCGATTGGGACGATAATCGAGTTCCGCCGCGATCTTGAGAACCTTCTCGCGTGTCGCCTCAGAGACGCGAACGCAGTCCGCTCCCGAGTTGTTTAGGATGTGCCCGACCGCGGCTCGGGAGACCCCAGCTTTATTCGCAATGTCGAGGAGGCGGACTTTCCGTGGTTCTTGAGCCATGTGTTCGTTCATCTGCAAGGATGGGCGGTCGGTCGAATGAAGTTTCGAGGAACCGCCGCATAGGACTTGGCGATTGGTCAGGCTTTCCAGAATACGGAAAACACTTACCTTGAATCAAGTCCCGCAGATGAACGAACTTCCGCACATTAAACGACTTCAGGCACGACGTAAGGTGCTCGATACTCGCGTTTTAGGAGTCCGTTGGCCTTTTCTTCGTGGGGGAAAGTCTCGGTCTTGGGGTCGATTTGGAGCGTTTTTCCAAGCTGAACTTGCGCCGAATTGACATCAACACCGTTGGCAGCCAGGTGAGATTGCATCCGATTGACGGCCTCGTGAACGAGTGGCTGGTCCTGGGTTTGCTCTGGCAGCGACTTCAGAGAAATGACATTCCCCACCTGGTGAGAGATATTGCCTAGGTGGCAAAGTGCCGTCGAGAGATGTCCAGTCCGGACATCGCAGTTCAGGTCCGAGGTCTTCCGCGAGCGGACAGCTTTCACGAAGTTTTCTCGATGAAGCTGTCGTCCGCCGTCGGGGCCGGTAGTGCCTTTGATTTCCCGAATCGTTTTTCCTTGGGAATCGATGACTTTACCCGAATCGAAACCGACATAGGTCGCGTCTTCCCCTTCAACCACGATACCGTAGCTGATTCCCATGTAGTCGCACGTGTCCTTCTTGCCAGTCGCCGTTGGCAGGTCGCGGATCTCAAACGTAATGGGCGCTTGGGCATATTCGTAACGAATTAGGTGCGTATTGGGCGTCTGGCCGTTGTCATCCCACACATAACGTCCACCCACACTGCTAACGGCGGTTGGAAATTCTTCCGCCCCAATCGACCAGCGGCAAAGGTCGAGAATATGCGGACCGTTATTACCTAGTTCCGCATTGCCGTAGTCCCAGAACCAATGCCAGTCGTAGTGATAGTTGGCTCGCTCCAGCTTGGTCGGAGCAGGACCACACCACAGGTCATGGTTCACCGTCGGGAGCGGTTTAGGGGGCGTCGAGGGGCGACCGATCGAATCGCGACGCGTCAGGTACAGGCCTTTGACCTGTTTCACTTTGCCGAGCACGCCTTGCTGGATCTCCTGGAAGAAGTCTTTCAGGTGCGCGAAGCTTCGTCGTTGGATGCCGATCTGAACAATCCGATCGTATTTCTTGGCAGCCTTCTCCATCTGTCCTGCTTCCCAGATGTTGTGGGAACATGGCTTCTCGGTATAGACGTCTTTACCTGCCTGGCAGCCCCACACGGTACCGAGACCGTGCCAATGATTGGGAACAGCCAGAACCACCGCATCGACATCCGGATCGTCGAATACTTGGCGCATGTCGCCGTATGTCTTCAGCTTGTTGTTGAACTTCTTCTGGAATTCTTCCGTTCGCTTGCCCAGGACGGCACTGTCGACATCGCACAGCCCTACGACGCGCACTCCGGAAATCTCCGGAAAGCCGTTCAGGTGAGTTCGCCCAATACCATTCGCACCAATCACAACAACGCGAAGTTCGTCGTTGGCCGACGCGAATGTCGGAGCAGTTGTCATCGAGGTAAAAGCCGTTGCAGAAGCAGCGGCAAGGAATTGGCGTCGATTGAAGGACAACATGTCGGTACCTGTAGGGCAGAACGGAGTTCAATAGGGATGAAACGCTGAGGCCAGGCGATGGACTATTTCTTTTCGCTTAATAGGCTATCCATCGAAATAGTTTTGCCATCAGCATCGCGGCTCATGTCGGCGGCAGTCATGAAGGCCACAATTTCAAGTGTCTGTTCGGGGGAAACCGGAGCCTCTTTCGTGCGGAAGAATTTGACGATCTCGACAACCAGTAAATCGTAGCCAGCACGAATCTTGGTTAGTTCAATATCTTTTTTGCCGAAGACGAGTACGCCGTAACCTGCCGCACCATCGCGAATCCCGCGAAAAGTTCCAACTCGGCCATCTTCCCAGACTCCGGTGACGATTTCGACCCCGTCGGCCTGAGTACGCTGCACGGACTGGCAGCCAGGGCCCATTACCGTAAAGAGGGTCTCTACGCCGTGAATGCCGTACCAGAAGAGATCGGGATGGGTCGGGTCAAGTTTGCAGGGGCTATAAGCAACGCAGCCGACGACATCTTCTTTCTTCAAATCGATCACCTCTTGGCAGAAGCGGAGGGTAGAAGAAGAGAAGAAAGGAGTACCGGTCTTCTTCGACAGGGCAATCAGCTGTTTGGTTTCGTCGAGCGAGGCCGTAATTGGCTTGTCGACGAAGATGGGAATGCCTGCCTCAAGAGCCGGCTTGGCTTGTTGCAGGTGCACGCGGCCGTCGACGCTGTTCATGATGACGGCATCCACCTTTTTGAGCAGGGCATCAATCGAGGGAACGATCTCGACCCCCATCTCGCTGACCTGCTTGGTGAAGCCCTCGATCCGATCGGCACTGGTTGGCAGGTCCGGACTTCCTCCAGGAAACGCGGCAACGACTTTGGCGTTTTTCAATTCAGGAATTGGCTCTTTCGCGTTGATCGTCTTAGTGAATGCCACGGCGTGGGAACTATCGAGGCCGATCAAGCCGATCCGAAGCGTGTCGGCGGCATTCGCTGAAGAGGTCATAAGCAAGCTAGCCATTAAACAAGCGGTCGTGGTGATAGCGAACGAGATTCTCACGGGCAGAGCCTTTGATTGGGAGGAGGCAGGAACGCCTGGCTGGCAGACCGGACGTCGAGTTCATCATTTCGATGACGCCAAAGATACCACGTGACATCATGTGAGTAAAGCTTTTTCTTTGGCCGTCGTCAGATCTGCAGGAAATCGCTTGTAAACGTTGTCTCAACTCCGGATACCACGGATGGCGGTAAGTGCGATTCCCCCGTCGGAATGGGAGTGCCAGCACCGTGTGGGCTGAAACTCGCAAGAACGTCAGTTCAGGTCACAGCAATCGGAAAAGCTTTGCGCATTGCCCCGATAATCTGGGGATACGTAGGTGAAATCCCTACCGAAATGCTATCGGATGCGCCGATGGCAAGTCTCGTATAGGTTCTATCGATTTTTCTGGCGGAATCTTCCTTGACGAGGCGGATAATGGCGATTCTCTCTCATCCTATTCGATACGTGCTGGGGATACTTCTGGTTTTGGCAACCGGAGCTATGGCTTATGGGCAAGGTATCGCCGTAACAGGGGTAGGCCCAGTGAATCGATCGATGGGTGGGGCAGGTACCGCAGCGCCACTCGATGCGATTGGGGCTCTGCACTGGAATCCGGCGTCGATCAGCTATCTTGAACAGTCTGAAGTGTCGTTCGGCATGGAAGGACTGTTGGCCGATATCGAGCTTTCATCCACTGTCGGGGGCAATACGAATACGACCAATGGGGAGGCTGGCGTGGCGATTATCCCTGCGGTTGGTTGGGTTGATCATCTTGAAGGGACCCCGTTGACCATCGGTATGGGGGTCTACGGGATTGGCGGCTTCCGGAATAATATGCCAGTCGACCCGAGTAATCCGCTGCTGGCATCAAGTCCCGTGTTTGCGGATGCGGAAATCATGCAGATCGCTCCCACCATGTCCGTTCGCTTGGGAGAATGCTGGTCGGTCGGTGTCGCTCCGACAATTACCGCTGCCCGCATGCAGTTCGACCCGCTAGGGCCTTCGGCCATTACGCCCACCAGCACGGCTGGCTCTGGCAACCGCGTACATTGGGGCGGCGGTATCCAAGGGGGGATTTATTATGCCAGCCCGAATTGTTGGCGAGCTGGTTTCACGATCAAGAGCACGCAGTGGTTTGAGCAGTTCCGCTTCTTTACTCCATCTGGCGTGGTTCGCTTTGATCTGGATTACCCCATGATCCTGTCCACTGGCCTGGCCTATTACGGCTGGGAACGCTGGGTCTTCGCCGCGGATGCACGTTATTTCGATTATGCCAATACTCAGGGTTTTAGCGATCTCGGCTGGGACAACGTCTTCGCTGGAGCGATCGGTGCTCAGTATCAACTGAACGACCTGTGGAAGTTGCGAGCTGGTTACAACTTCAATCAGAACCCGATCGGCTCGGAAGATGTCTTCACGAACGTTGCCAACCCGTTGATCCAGACGCATAACATCGCGTTGGGTGCCGGTTGTTTGTTGACCGACGGAGTCGAGTTGAATCTCGCCTATGTGTACCTGGTCGATTCTTCGGTTTCGGGACCAGCTCCTTCGCCCCCATTTGGTGCCAACGATACCATCTCGCACCGCATCAGTGCCCACTCGCTGGTAATGGGTGTTCAGATTCGGTATTAGTCAAAAATCGGGAGTTTGCATAAAACGCGCTACGCGACTTGGGGGTAGGCGAAAGTGTTATGCGGATTATGCCTGATGTGCCGCCGATTGACCGGTCAGAACCCAGGCGTTTTGACCCTCAGAGAAATGTAACCTATCTTTCGTAAGATATCCCGTTTTTGCACACCGCATCCTTTTCTTAGTGCATCGGTTACGTTCCGCGGAGGCAGTTGATGAGATTGCAGCAAACGCACGCGCCGGCTGAAGAACAGTCAATCAATTGGGAAACCTTGAAGTCACGATGTATTGGTCGTCTCGATCTGGTCGAGAAGGCTTTGAACCGCTTTCAAGATTCCTTGGTGGACGATCTTCAATCTCTGGAAGAGGCCGTTGAGTCACTCAATTCGCAGGAAGTTGCTCGCATTGCTCATCGCATTAAAGGTACGTCCTTGACTGTTTCGGCAGATCGCCTGGCAGGGTATGCGATGCATTTGGAAAGACGTGCGGAAGAAAAACTGAATTACGACGAAGAATCTCTTGCTGATATTCGTGACGAATGTTGCCGTTTGAGCCAACTCATTTCGCAACATCGGACCGGGGGAAGTCAATGATCATTCATGATCGAGATACCATCCAAGCTCCTATTTTGCTGGTAGATGATGATCCATCGTGCCTGGGCATGCTTAGTGACGTTCTCAGTGCACTGGGAATTCCCGTCGAAACAGCGCGGGATGGAAATGAAGCTCTGGAGATGATCTACCAGGGGGATTTCCGGATTGTTCTTTCTGACTGGCAGATGCCGGGAATGTCAGGAGTCGAACTTTGTCGACGCGTGCGTCAGCGTCCTTTAAGTGGATACGTGTATTTCATTCTGCTGACGTCACTCGATCGCCAACACAACCTTGTAAGCGGTCTCAGGGCAGGTGCCGACGACTTTATTACTAAGCCTTTCGACCCAGAAGAACTTCATATTCGGCTTCGTGCAGCGAATCGAATCGTATCGCTTGAAAGTCGTAACGTGATAATCTTCGCGTTGGCCAAACTAGCCGAATCACGCGATCCGGAAACCGGTGCCCATCTTGAACGCATGCGCGAGTACTCGCGTCTTCTGGCAGAGGACCTCTCGCAACAACCAAAGTACGCCGACACAGTCGATGCCGACTACGTCCGGACGATCTACCTGACCAGTCCGCTGCACGATATTGGCAAAGTCGGAATCCCGGATCACGTGTTGCTTAAGCCGGGCAAATTGACTGCGGAAGAGTTCGAGATCATGAAGCAGCATACGTTGGTGGGGTTCCACACGTTGGATGCTGCTTTGCGAGAACAACCGGAGGCTGCCTATCTGCGTTTCGCGCGAGATATCGCCTGCTCGCATCATGAAAAGTACGACGGCACTGGCTATCCTTACGGCCTCAAAGGTGAGGACATTCCTCTTTGTGGCCGCATTGTTGCTGTTGCCGACGTTTACGATGCACTGACCACCGCACGTGTCTACAAGGAAGCTTTCAGTCACGAGAAAGCTTGCCAGATTATCCGCGAGGGACGCGGTGCCCATTTCGATCCTGATGTTGTCGACGCCTTCTTCCGCCGTGAAGAAGAGATCGTCGACATCAATCAGCGACTTAATGACGCGTTGGTTTACCCAGAGCTCCCCCAGATGTCGCCAAGCGTATCGTTCCCTACGGGACCGATCCCCACAGCCAATTAGCTTTCGACGACCTTGCCATTCTTGGCAATTCGCCCAGCTCGGGAGGGGCGTGGCATTTCTGCGGCGTCTAGTCGGCGAATGCAGTCCGGTGCACGATGGCTTACATAGTTGACGATGATCCCTGTGCGATCACGCGACAATTCCATCTTATCTGTGTTAAATCCTGCCATATCATAAACATTTAACACATCTTCTACGGTTCGTTGATAGAAGAACCAGTCTAAATGCCATTGATAGGGGGTTTCGTCATATTGATCGGTATCCTTAAAGGCGATTACCAGGGCACCGCCATCCGACAAGGTTTCGCCAAGCCCACTAAAGATACCAATTAGATGGTCATCGGTGAGGTAGTCCGCCAAACCGACGCTATAGATTATATCGAATGTACCGTACTTCGCCTTGGTCGCTTCGGCGTTGCGAGCTCGCATGGCATTGAAGCGAACAGGCTTGAGAGTCGTCGAAGGTGGGAGTTGCGATGCGACAGTGGCCTCGATGTACTCCAATGCGACCGGATCATTATCCATCGCGATTACTTCAATGTTACGACCCTCAAACTCAGGCCAATCCAAAAACTCGCGGCATGGGCCACATGCAATGTCCATGATGCGCAGATCACCTTCGCGTTTGGCGATTTCGTTCAGAAGGTACTCGCGTACCATGTCTTTACGCCCGCGAACAGCATTTGCCAGAGGCAATTCTGAGATGCAAAGGTCGATATAAGCCCCAATTCCTCGGGCCGGAGTCTCTTCCTCGTAAAGTTTTACGAGCATCTCATAATCCCCGGCGAAACCGCTAGGCTTGGTACGCGAGCGATTGGCGATCCAGCTTTGCGAGAACCAGGGAGCGGTTTCGTCGAGAAAACGTGCTTGAACTTCTTTGATCAGGTCGGGATCGTTTTCGTGTTCCCGCTCGAAATCGCGACATGCTACTTGAGATTGCTGAAAGGCGGCGAGCGTTCGCTTATGAAACTCATCGTTTCGTTGCGGGATGGCATCCTTGTCGATCTCGCTCTCCAGTTGAGTAAGCTGACGCTTGAATTCCGCCACGTCCTTCGAGAAGAATTCGATCACACTTGGTCGTCTGAAAGTGGTCGAATCATTCGACTGTATCATGGCTAATACCTAAACACTAAGGTTCCAAAGTGGGCATATTTCGCCGCAAAAAAATTAAAGCGGCGTGACTCGCGAATACATCAGAATGTTTAAAGATGAGAAAATCAACCAAGAAAGTCGCTATTTAGACATAAGGGGGGGTGCGCTTGCGTAAGATTCATCAATTAAGTGCCCCTTATGACCCATACGTATTGCGCAGTAAGCGCTATAAGTATCTCGGTTCGTTTGTCCGCTCTAAAGAAAGCTATGGTTTAGCTGATTTCGTGCGCTAATAGCGCGCGCGAAAGAAACCTGGGAAGGTGCAGCATTCTCTCTTGGAAACAGGGATCGAATTGGCATTGGCAGAGAGTTGGTTTGCCAAAGGTCATGGCGGTGCCATAGATGAGAACGAAATAGGACCATGGTGGAAAGAGAAGCGGGAACAAAAGTCATCCCAACCGAAGTTGGATGGGAAGTGCCAGAAGAGATTCTCGCGCGATACGAGGTCAATGCATCCAGCGGTGATTCCCCCTTTGTGCGTACGTATTGGGGAAACGACCGAGAAACGGGCAATGGCGTCGAGATTAAAGTCATCGAATTGAAGTCTGTCACTTCAGGCACCCGCGCGCGCATTGAGTTCGAGGCGTCAATCCGCCATGAGCATCCCAACGCCCAGTTGGTTCCGGTGCTCGATTTCATTCGAACGGATACCGAGTTCTATGTGGTAATGCCTTGGAACGAGGGGATTTCGCTAAGTCAAAAGTTGACTACTAGCCCGCTTTCCGTGGAAGAAACCATTCAAATTGGCAAGGATCTCTTCACTGCTCTGGATTCGCTTCATCGGCGAGGTTCCCTGCATCGCGACGTGACGCCTTCGAATATGTTTGTCCGATCGCTAAGTAGCGATCCGGGGGTGATAGCTGGCGCGATGCTTGGTGGATTTGGCACCGTCAAGCGATTCCATCCTGATCAGCTGTTTGGCGAACGAGAATGCGAAACGGTCTCGTTCATGTCGCCTGAAGAAGCAGGCTCGATCGATACCGACGTGGGGCCTCCTTCCGATTTGTATGCGGCGGGAATCTTGCTGTTTCGCTGTTTGGCTGGACGGCTGCCGTTTCAGGGGCAAGGAGCCGGGGCGATCTTGTTCGAGCATCTTACGGCACCGGTGCCTGATTTGCCGACCATTAACCCGGAAGTTCCCCGAGATCTGGATGAACTGGTTCAACGTCTGCTGAGAAAAGATCCACACGACCGCTATCAACTGGCCAGTGCCGTGGTCGCTGACTTGCTTGCGATCGAGGAACTACTCGCCGCCGGTGATTCAGGCGCACACGTCGCGATTGGGGCCTGCGATCGCCGTTGTACGCTGACCGAACCGACATTCGTCGGACGAGAAGAAGAGCTGAAGCAACTTAATAGTTTCATTCGCGAAACACGGCAGGGTAAGTCCTCGGTGATCTTGGTCGAAGGGGAGTCAGGCCTCGGGAAGAGTCGCCTGTTGGTCGAAGCCGTACGTGTGGCTCGACGCAACAACAATTGGGTGCTACGCGGGCAAGCGACAACCAATGTCGGTCAACGTCCCTATCGAACCTTGGAGGGGATCGTCGACGGCTTTCTCTCGGTCGCTCAGAAAGACCGAGAGCTGCTCAGCCGTGTCCAAGAACGCGTGGGAGACATGGCGGATGCTCTGGTGGCTGCGTTGCCATCACTGGGAGCCGTGCTGCAACCGACAGGGCGCATCACCGATCAATCGCCAGCCGCATTTGGTGAAAACAGAACGATCGACTCATTGATCCGTTTTCTCGGAGCATTAGGTAGTCGAGATCGTCCCGCGATCATTATTCTCGACGATTGCCAGTGGGCCGACGCGTTAACTTACAGCTTGATTCGTCGCTGGCACACGCAGACGCGGCAAGAGGAACGCCATAGCTCGCTGATCTGTTCGTTTCGAAGCGAAGAGGTGAACGATGATCACGCGTTACGCTCGATCCCCAGATGCCAACAAATTTGCCTTTTGACCTTGCGAAAGGACGAGATTCGGCAGCTGGCCGAGTCGATGGCCGGTTCGCTACCACCGGAAGCGGTGGAGGTTGTTACACGATTGGCCAGCGGTAGTCCCTTTATGGCCTCGGCCGTATTGCGTGGCCTGGTCGAATCGGGAGCGTTGGTTGCGGAAGATGGTGCCTGGCAGGTCGACGAAAGAGCGATCCGCGATATCCAGTCTTCGCAAGAAGCGGCATCGTTCCTTGCTCATCGAATCGAGATGCTTCCCGAGGAAACGATCGAATTGCTGTCGGTCGGGGCCCTGGTGGGAAAAGAATTCAGCCTGGATACCGCAGCGTCTTTAGCTCGATTAACCGTACCGGCGGCAGTGGGAGCGTTGCTACACGCCAAAGATCGTAACCTGATCTGGGAGCGTGCGGATGGTGGCCAGTTCGTGTTCGTGCACGATAAGATTCGTAGTTCGTTGTTGGATCGACTCGATCCGAATGAACAGAAACAGTTACACCTCCGGGCAGCTTTGCATCTACAGGAACACAGCCCTTCACGCGTTTCCGAAATTGCTTACCACCTGGATGAAGCAGGTGCCTCGGAAACTGCCCTGGGGTATGCCTTGCAGGCCGCAGAACAGGCACGCAGTCAGTTTTCGTTGGAAGTTGCCGAACGGCAATATCGGATCGCGCAGAAGGGGGCGGAGAACCAACCTAAATCCATTCGCTTCCGGATTGCCGAAGGACTTGGTGATGCCCTGATGCTTCGGGGACAATACCCGGAAGCCGCACCACAGTTTGAGCTTGCCGCCGAGCTTGCCGAAGGAGATCTCGATCGCGCCAAGATTCAGAGCAAACTGGCCGAGCTGTCGTTCAAACGCGGCGATATGGAAGCCGCCACCAAAGGCTTTGAAACAGCCCTGCGAAGCTTAGGATGCATGGTCCCCAGAAATAAAGTCCTGGGAACGATTCTGCTCATGTGGGAAGCGTGCAAGCAGGTCCTGCATTCCTGCTTCCCAAAAATGTTGCTCCAACGAAAGCGGCGACCGCCGAATGACTCGGAGCGTCTGGCAATTCAACTTTTCGCCTTGTTGGCGCACGGCTGTTGGTACTGTCGAAGTAAACTGGAATGCCTATCCGCTCACTTGCGCGGGCTGAACTATGCGGAAGAATTCTTGCCAAGCCCTGAACTGGCAAGTGCTTACTCGTTGCACGCGCCGGTTGCGTGTCTGATTCCGTTATTCAAGCGAGCGATTGACTATGCCCAACGGTCGCTGAAATTGCGGAAGGAATTCGACGATGTCTGGGGGCAAGGACAGTCACTAAACTATTATAGTTGTTCGCTTTATGCAGCAGGTCAGTACCGAGAATGCATCGAAAAGGGACGCGAAGCGATTCAACTGCTGGAGCGTACCGGCGACTACTGGCAGGTTCATATTGCACGGTATCAGGTGGCAGCGTCGCTGTATCACCTAGGTAATTTCCGCGAAGCGATTGCCGAGGCGAAGAACAATCATCGGTCCGGCGTGGAACTTGGTGACGAGCAAGCGTCGGGAATTATTCTCGACGTGTGGGCCAGAGCAACGTTGGGCAACATCCCTGACTCGCTTTTCGAGGCAGAACTTGCTCGGACGCGTCACGATGCCCAAGGAAGAACTCAGCTCTATATCGCGGTCGGTATCCGCGACCTTCACCAGGGGAAAATCGAGTCGGCCATTGCGGCGCTTGAGCAAGCCGTTAACACGGCCAACTCGGCAGGCATTCAGAATGCCTACACGGCCCCTGCCCTGCCCTGGCTGGCGACGGCGATTCGCATGCAAGCGGAATCAACCGTGCCTCATGCACCAGCGCTGCGTAGCGAACGAATTGCCAAGGCAGAGCAGATCGCACTGCGGGCAATTGCCGCTGCGAAGGTGTGTCCCAATGATCTACCGAGAGCGATCCGCGAACGCGCAATCATTTCGGCTATGCGAGGAAACTATCGCCAATCACGCCGACTGTTCGATAAGTCGTTTGCGGTCGCGAAACAGCTAGGAGCCATTTACGAACAAGCACTGACGCTACAGCACCGAGGTCAGGTCGGGCAGTCAGCTGGCTGGACAGACGCGGTCCACGACGAACGTGAATCGCAACGGCTGTTTGATGAACTGACCATAGAGCAGGAAGCAGAAAACACTCGCGGTGGTCAGTTGGGAACGTTATCGCTCGTCGATCGATTCGATACAGTGCTGCACGTCGGACGTCGCATAGCCTCCGCACTTTCGACAGATCGAATTTATGAGGAAGCTTCGCTCGGGGCTACTCGTTTGCTGCGTGGCGAAAATAGCTTGCTATTGGAATTCGATCGTGATGATGCCTTAGCGGAACCAACACTCGTGCTCGGAGCTTCGGACGTTCCGTTCGATAGAACGAACCTGCAGCGTGCCACCGAAGCTGGCAGGGCGATGACGTTCATCGAAACGAGCAATGAAGGTGACTTACACCGCGACACGACGAACCCGCGTTCTGCGATTTACATTCCAATTTTCGTGCGAAATCGTCTTTCGGCGTGTGTTTGCGTTACTCATTCGCAGGTCGTTGGTTTGTTCGGCACCGATGAAGAACGCTTGGCAGACTTTGTCGGAACCATCGCTGGTGCTGCGTTGGAAAATGCTCAAGGGTTCATGGAACTGACCAACTTGAACACTACGCTCGAACAGCGTGTTGCCGAACGAACGGCGGCCGCTGAGACGAGAGCGGCAGAGTTGGCTCGATCGAACCTGCAATTGGAGCGAACCGCTAAGGAACTACGTCTGACCGAAGAACAGTTGCGTGTCGCGAAGGTTGCCGCCGAGACGGCCAATGATGCGAAGAGTCGATTCCTGGCCACCATGAGTCACGAGATTCGTACGCCGCTCAACGGCATTCTTGGCATGACCGAGCTGGCCTTGCGGACCCAGCTTACCTCCCAGCAGCGCAACTGTCTGACGGTGATCAACCAATCGGGCGACGCTTTGCTCAGCTTGCTTAACGATATCCTGGATATCTCGAAGATCGAAGCAGGCAAAATGCACTTGGAAGCAATTCCGATGCAGCCACAAGGCGTGATGACATCGTCAGTGCGGCCATTGGCCGTCAACGCCGCCAAGAAGGGATTGGAACTGCTTTATCGCATCGCGCCGAGTGTGCCTGAGACCGTGGAAGGGGATCCGTGCCGACTTCGTCAGGTCATCATGAACCTGGTGGGTAATGCGATAAAGTTCACCGATCATGGGGAAGTGTTTATCGATTGCACAGTCGAGTCAGAAGAAGACGGCCCACAGCTTCACATTGCTGTGCGAGATACGGGGCCGGGGATTCCCGAGGATAAGCTGGCGACCATCTTCGAGTCATTCGAGCAAAGTGACAGTTCGACGACACGCCGTTACGGTGGAACAGGCCTGGGGCTTGCCATCTCGTCACAGATTGTGGCCCTGATGGAAGGCAAGCTGTGGGTGGAAAGTAAACTGGGACATGGAAGTACTTTCCACGTTGCGATTCCGTTGAAATCGATTTCGGCTGAGGCCGAAATGTCCAGCAATCCATTGGACAGCCAGCGAGTTCTGCTCGTTTCCGAGCACCCAACTTCGCACGGTCTTTATCAAGAGATCTTAGAGCACGCTGGAGCCAATTGGGAGCGTGTTACCCTCGATCAGGCTTTGCGACATGTTCAAGCAGCGAACCAGATGGGCACGTCTGACGATACCGTACTGGTTCTCGACTGGGGGACGAATTCAGACCACCTGGAGCCATGGTTTACGAAGCCTGGTTCGGCGGATCTGTTCAAGGTACCCCATGTTGTGCTCATTCCGCCAACTGGTGTGCCTGCGGAAATCGATCACTGCAGCATGGTCACCATTGCCAAGCCAGTTTCCGCGAATGAGTTGGTGGATGCCATCAAGTCGGCAGGCCTTGGGTGTGCAGATTCTGAGGATATTGAGCTGCTAGATCACCCGAAGGGAGAACGCTCGCTGCACATTCTGTTGGCTGACGATGCGCCTGTGAACCAGGAGGTTGCTTCGGGCATTCTGGAAGTGTTTGGCCACACGTGCGAGGTCGCCAGCACCGGACGCGAGGCATTGGAATGTTACCAGCGAGGTAAGTTTGACTTGGTGCTGATGGACCTCGAGATGCCCGAGATGGACGGGAACCAGGCCACCGATGCAATCCGACAATGGGAACAAGAGAACGGTCAACGGACGCCGATCGTTGCGATGACCGCCCATGCCCTGGAAGGCGCACGAGAGAATTGTCTGGCCGCAGGCATGGACGACTATCTATCGAAGCCTATCCAGCCAGAGCGACTGAAGCAGTTGCTCGATGAGATTGCTGTTTCTGGAAACGTACCAACGGCCTAATGTTGCCGTTGGTCGTTACGCGATGATGTCTTTGACAACCCGGGCTGGTTCGACGCCGGTTAAACGCATGTCGAGACCCTGAAACTTGACGCTGAAGTGCTCGTGATCGATGCCCAGCAGATGGAGCATGGTCGCGTGCAGGTCGCGTACATGGACGACATTCTCAACGGCATGGTACCCCAGGTCGTCAGTAGAACCGTAGGTGGTTCCCCCTTTGATTGGCCCACCGGCCAGCCACATGCTGAAGCCTTTGATGTGGTGGTCGCGACCGATGTCTCCCTTGCCGGTTTGCGACATGGGTGTCCGGCCGAATTCACCGCCCCAAACGATGAGCGTATCTTTCAGCATGCCCCGTTGCTTGAGATCGGTCAGCAACGCATAAGTAGGCTTGTCGGTAAGGCCGGAGCAAATATCCATGTACTTGCTCAAGCCGCCATGGTGATCCCAGCCGCGGTGATAGAGGTGGATAAATCGTACGCCCCGTTCGGCCAGTCGGCGAGCGAGCAAGCAGTTCGACGCAAACGAACCATCTCCCGGTTTGGCCCCGTACATATCCAGAATATGTTGAGGCTCGTCCGACATGTCGGTCAATTCCGGGACCGACATCTGCATACGGAAAGCCATTTCGTACGCGGCAATTCGACTGGAGATTTCAGGGTCGCCAGCGGTCGACTGGTTTTGGCGATTCAGTTGGCTGATCGCATCGACCAAATGACGCTGCTGTGAACTATTGACCCCATTAGGATTGCGAACGTAGTAGACCGGATCGCCTGTCGAACTGAATTCGACTCCCTGATAGCGACTGGGCAGGAAGCCACTGGCCCATTGCCGCGATGCAATCGGTTGGGGATTTCGCCCCCCTACACTGCTCATGACGACAAACCCAGGCAATTCGTCCGTCTCGCAGCCGATGCCATAGTTGACCCAGGCACCCATTGAAGGACGACCACTGATGGCCGTGCCTGTGTTCATGAACGTGTGGGCCGGGTCATGGTTGATCTGCTCGGTGACCATCGAACGCACGATACAGATGTCGTCAGCCATCTTGGCATGCCACGGCAAGTACTCACTGATTTCCTGGCCATTAACGCCATGTTTGTTGAACTTGGCAATTGAGCCGAGGCACTTCAGTTCCTTGCCTTGCAGCTGCGCGATTGGCTGGCCTTCGGTATAAGAAGTCGGAAATGGCTTGCCATCCATTTCTGCCAGTTTCGGTCTGTAATCGAACGTTTCCAGGTGCGAAGGACCACCGGCCATGCAAAGAAAGATGACTCGCTTGACCTTCTGGGGAAGATTCGGCAAGCCAGGCTGACCTGCCACACCTCCATCGCTTTTGGTTGCCGAGAAACCATCGCGGGCAAGCAATGAACTCAAAGCGGCCGAGCCCAGGCCAACACCCGTTCGGGAAAGGAACGTGCGGCGATTCAGTTGCATTGGGTGAAATTCAGGCATGACTAACTCGGATGCTTAGTTACGGGTAATGAATTCATCGAGGTTGAAGATCACGCGGGCTACCTGAGTCCAGGCAGCCAGTTCGGCGACTTCAATGGCATCGTCCGACGGCTTGAGGCCGATCTCAAGCAGCTTCGCGGCAGAGTCGGTGTCTTGGCGATAGATCTCTCGGTTCTCGTTTAGAATCTGGCCAAGAACTTCCTTTTCGTTAGAGTCAGGTTCGCGGGAAAGTGCCAGCATATAGGCACGATTCAGGCGTACGTTGTCGTCGGCTGCTTCGCTGGAAAGGATACGGGTGGCGAACTCTCTGGCAGCTTCGATGTAAGTCGGATCGTTCAGTAACGCCAGGGCTGCCAAAGGAGTGTTCGAGCGCGCTCGCTCGACGGTGCACTCTTCGCGGCTCGGAGCATCAAAGGCCTTCAGGCTGGGGTGTAGGAATTGACGCTGCCAATGGACGTAAACACCGCGACGCCACTGCTGCTGATTTTTGTCCTCTTGGTACTTCCGCTGGGGGAAGTTCAAGTGGCGGTAGTAGCCAGCAGGCTGATAAGGCTTAACGCTCGGTCCGCCATATTCCAGGTTCAGCAGACCACTGACGGCCAGGGCATTGTCGCGAATCATTTCGGCTGGCAAGCGATGTCTAGTTTGATGGCTATAAAAGCGATTGTACGGATCTTGCTCGCGTGTTGCCTCGCTAGCGAACGACGACTGCTGGTAGGCGGATGTCATGATCATCGTTTTGACCAGTCGTTTAACATCCCAGCCGTTCTGGTAGAAGTCGATGGCAAGATAATCGAGCAACTCGGGATGGACTGGGGGTTCACCCTGGCCGCCGAAGTCTCCGAGGCTTGCCGAGAGACCCACGCCATAGAACAAGTACCACAACCGATTCGCAAAGACTCGCGCGGTGAGTCCGCCGGAACCGTGCTGCGGATCGGTGAGCCAATTAGCCAGATCAAGCCGGGTGGCTCGATCCTGAGTGGCATCGATGTTACCCAGGAAAGTGGGGATTGCCGGTGTGACAATCACGCCGCTTTCATCCAGCCAGTTTCCTCGCGGCAGCACACGCATTGGACGTGGTTTGATCGACTGGGTGATCATTGTCAAACGGGCCGACTTGTTGAGCTCGTCAATTTGCTTTTGTAGACGCTGCGATTCTGCCTGATTGTCGCTGGGGACTTCTGCTAGTACCGTTTGGAGTTCGGCCAGCTTGACGCGTTCTCGCTGAGAAAGCACTTTGATTTCAGGTGGCCGCTTGGTGGGAAGGGCATTCGTGCCAACCTTGAAGTGCTGGGCTTCGTCGACGTCCGCGAAGAACGCTGCCAGGCGATAGAAGTCGTCGATCGTGTAGGGATCGTATTTGTGCGTATGGCACTGGGCACATCCGACCGTCGCTCCCATCCAAACTTGCGATACGTTGCGAACCCGATCGGCCGCGTAGATTGCCAGGTACTCCTTTTCCTGCAGGCCCCCTTCATGGGTCGTTTGCAGAAGGCGGTTGTAGCCGGAGGCTATCTTCTGGTCGACGGTGCTATCGGGTAACAGGTCGCCTGCCAGTTGTTCACGCGTGAATTGATCGAACGGAAGGTTGGCGTTGAAAGCATCGAGGACATAGTCGCGATAGGGGGAAATGTTGTGATCTTGATCACCGTGATAGCCGACCGTGTCCGCAAAACGAACCAGGTCTAGCCAGTAGATCGCCATGCGTTCTCCAAAGCGATCAGAGGCCAGCAGGCGATCGACGACCTTTTCAAACGCGTCGGGCGATTGATCGTTCTGGTAGGCTTGCAGTTCTTCCACGGTAGGAGGAAGGCCGGTCAAGTCGAACGTTACCCGCCGAAGCAGTGTCACTTTGTCTGCTTCAGGAGACGGCTTCAGCCCTTCCGTTTCTATCTTGGCCAATAGAAAGCGATCGATATCACTCTTGGGCCAGTCCTTGTGTTGAACGTCTGGGACTGGATGAGACTTCGGCGGAACGTAAGCCCAATGCTTGTCGTACTGAGCTCCCTGCTCGATCCAACGCTTCAGCGTGGCAATATCCTTGGCCGAAAGTTTCTTGCCGGACTCAACCGGCGGCATGCGTGTATCTGCATCGGCAATGATCCGCTGATAGAACTCGCTTGATTCCAAGTCGCCTGGGACAATCGCATAATCCTTGGCGGACTCTTCTTCGTCGAAACGCAGATCAGCCTCGCGATGTTCTGGATCCGGCCCATGGCAGTAGAAGCAGTTTTCGGAAAGGATGGGCCGGACATCACGATTGTAATCCAACGGCTTATCAGCGAACGCGAGATGACCGTGCATTACCAGTGAGATGGCAGTTAGAAGTGCAATCGTGCGGATAGGAATCATCGACATGGTGGGGTGTCTGTGAATAAGGTAACGATCAAGTCTTAGGCGGGCCGGCGATAATCTCATAATGGCGACGGATTTGTTCTTCCGTCAAAGCTTTCTCGTAAATGGCAACTTCGTCGAGTTGCCCTTCGAGTTGCCGCATGGAACGCACGGAATCGAGTTGCCCCAGCACGACGGTATAAGGAGAGGAATCATCAAAGTCGAGATCATCCAGGTTGACCTGTAACTGGCCGTCGCAATACAGGCGAATCGCTTCGGGGGTCTTCACTGCGACAATGTGGGTCCAGATGCCAGGTGTACACGAGTTGGGGCTGAATATATTCTTTCCGCCATCGTAGGTAGTTGGCGGATAGCGATACAGCATCCGAATCGTCGCCGGACGATGAACGACGTTGGTCTGGTTGGCATATTCAAGGACACACAAGTGACTCTCTTTTTCAGGGTCGGCCTGCGTCACAGGCAGTAGCCCCAAGAAAGTGCCCCAGTGCATTCGGTCGGTGCGAACCCAGAATTCGATGGAAAACGCGCGGCGGTTGATGCCTTCAATCGGTTCACTCAGGCCAACATGTCGCCCTTGCGGGCTTTTGGCAAAGCGAATCCTACCGCGGCTGATTTCAATGGAACCATCTTCGGCCGAGTGGATTTCGCCATGGTGATGATCTCCCATGTGATTCACGATTTGGTTGCCGATGACATCTCCATCTTCAAAACGCCAATAGACGAGCGGGGCATCCGCTTTCACCGCTTCGGCGTACTGATCGGTTGGATTCAAATAGAGGTTGTCGACTGGGATTGTGTCGATGCGTTGTGATTGGTCAAACGTCTTCGACGAGACCGTCAGTTCTCCGTCAGCGAACAACGCACGGTGGTTCGACGTGACCATTTCGTTCAAAAGCGTATCGCCTGACGGACCTAACAAAGAGGTCATTACCTCGCCTTGGAAGACATCGACTTCACCACGACCGGGGCCTTCGACGTGAAGAACGAATTCGCTTGAACCGTTTACCACGGCCGATACTGGACCGTTGAGCGAGAACGAATCGGAGTCAGGCGGAGTAACCACACCGGCCTGGCCACTAAGTAGCGTGGCCTGGTGTTCGGTAAGTAGGTGCATCTCGGCAGGGCCTGTCAGTTGAACACGCACGCCTGAGAGGAACTCGAGTTGCAGGTCGCCACGATTCAAACGTAGGGCCCCAGGTTTCAGACGATCGCCGATTTGCAGTGGCGAACCGGCACTTGCTTCCTCACTGCGACGGATCACCATCGCTACCGGCCCCTGGCCGATGAGCTGCGATTCGGCAAAGTCGAGCATCGGCTCGCCAAAGAAGGCCGATTTCCATGAGTTGATAAAGAACAGATTGGCAAAGCCGAGTAAGATCAGAACCGAAAGGGCAATGGCGAAAGGGAGGCCCCACGATGATGATTCCGCATGGTCGGTATTAATGGTCAGTGGCGGAAACGACCGCAGGTGATGCTCCAGTTCCGACTGCATGTCGGATTGCTCGACGTAAGCCAGGCGAAACGACTGGTCCGTCAGCAAGCGTTGTTCCAGTCTCGCGAATTCTTCGGGCGATATCTGACCATCAACCAGGCGGTCGATGGCCAAGCGTGCTTCGCGTTCGAGTTGGGGTGTTGTCTGTTGAGACATGGAGCTTTCGACTATTATTCTTCGGCCAAGGCCACACGTCGACGAACGCATTGGGCCAGCTTGTCACGTATTCGGTCTAAACGACGGTACAAGGTCTTGGCAGTCGTTTCTAACTGGCTGGCAAGTTCCCCGATGGTGATCTCAGAGTCGTAGCGAGACCTGAGCAACGCCAGATCTTTTCCTTCCAGGGCTTCCATGCAAGTCTTCAAGGCACGACTTCGGCGGTCTAAATGTTCCTGCGAGGCCTGGTGCGTGTCCGCAATGGCCTGCATCGCACTTTCCGAGAACACCATCCGATCGCGGGCAACTTTGCGTCTCTGTTTCAAGGACTCGAAGTAGGCGAATTTCTGGGCCCAGGGAAGGAATTCTCGCTCGTGATCAAACTCGTCGAACTTCTCCCACAAGACGATGGCCGTGGCTTGCCAAACTTCTTCCGCGTCATCCAGCCGAGGGACCAAAGACCGGATATAACGCATCAAGGGCCTTTCGAATTTCACAATCAATTCAACGAAAGGAGTCGGATCTCGATGCGAGGAGGTTGGCTCGACCATGATGTGGAGGGAGAAGACCAATGCGGGAAGGTTCTATCGCATTAAGTATTCTACCGTGGCGTCCCAAATTCCCCTTGGGAAATCGGTTGGTAGACAAGAATTGCCGATTTCCTCGGCACGCCGTAGACGCGGGTTATGGGACTTGAGGGAGCGATGCGTCTTTGTGAAACCCGCTGTGGTGTAAGAGTTTACGGTGATTGACAAGAAGGCGAGTGCGAACTGGGAAGGCTGTTCGCACTCGCTGGTGATTCATCTTCGGTCGAGCTTGCGGTTAAATGGCCACAGGCTCTATGGGCAATTACATTTTCGCTCTGCCACCTCCCCACGTAGGGGTGGGGAAATCCTTCTTCCACTCCATGTACATCGTTTCCATCTTCTTGACCTGCTCTGGGTGTTGAGTCGCGATATTGACCTTCTCCTCGGCGTCTTGGCTCAGGTCATACAGTTCTGGCTCGCCCGATCCGCCCGTGGCCACCACCAATTTCAGATTGCCATCGCGAACCGCCCAGTTAGCTCCGCTCTTCCAGAATAAGGTCTTATGCGGTGGGGTTGGGGTCTTGCCGGTCAGAAAGGGCATCAGGTCGGTGCCATCTAAGGGGAGTCCTGGCGACTGGGAAACGCCAGCGGCACTCATGGCGGTCGGGAAGATGTCTAGGGCGATAACGGCCTCGTCGACAACCTTCCCTGCAGCGATCTTGCCTGGCCACTGCATGACGAAAGGCACGCGAATCCCACCTTCCCAGGCCGAACCTTTTTTGCCTCGCAAAGGTGTATTGTCGTGCCCAGTCGCGCCACCGTTATCGTTCAGGAAGATAACGATCGTGTTATCCTTGATCTCTTGCTGCTCGATGGCATCCAGTACGGTCCCCACGGCGCGGTCGAGGGCGATCGTCATGGCGCGGTGCTTGGCCTGGCGGCTATCTCCTCCCAGCGAGTCGAGGTCGGCCTGTAAGACGTGATTTGGCGTATGGATCGCATTGAAGGCAACGTACATGAAGAAGGGGCGGTCTTCGCTTTGGGCGATGTAATCGGCCGCAGCAAGTGCCAGTTCATCGGTCATGTACTCGAAGCTTTCCGGTGTCACTGGTTCGCGATCTCGCAGAAGTTGATTCAGGCGATTCGGTTTATCGAGAGGGAAGTAGCTTCGTGACCCTTGCAGAAAGCCATAGAAATCCGTGAAGCCACGCTCCATGGGATGGAACTTGGGAGCATATCCCAGGTGCCATTTACCAAGGGCAATGGTCTGGTAGCCTGCTTGCTTCATCACGTCGGCAATGGTCGTTTCTTCCAACGGCAGGCCATTTGTTTCGCTATATGCCGGGGGGATGTTGAACTCGTGTCCGAAGCGATTCTGATACCGACCCGTTAGCAGACCAGCACGGGATGGACTGCAGACGGTCCCGGAAACGTAGCCGTTGGTGAAGCGAACGCCATTAGCGGCGATCGAGTTGATGCGGGGCGTTGGAAAGAGTTCAGCTCCGTGCATCGAGAACTCGTTGTACCCGGCATCATCTGAGAAAAGGATGATGACGTTCGGTTTCGCAGGGTCCTTGCTGGCAGCCAATACGTCGCTTGCAAATAGGCACAAGGCCAGAAGAAAGGTAGCGGCGATACAGCAGGTTCCAAGAAGAGCTTTCATCGGGAGTATTCTCTTTGCCAGGTGGCCGAAAAGGAGTATGGGAAGATGAACTTTCAGGCGTAGTGACCTACAGCTACTCATTTGATTATCTGACTTGGTTCTTGGAGAATTACTGCTCCAAAGCTTTGGCGGCGATGCCGTACATGGCGTAACGCGTGCTGGTCGACCGGTTGTGATTCCCTCCCAGCGTAACGGTGCCTGCAGAGACATCGCGCTGCCAGACTTCGTATTCAACGTAAATGTCTTCTCCATCCGACACCTCGATCGAGGAAATGATATCGTTGGAAGGAGGCCAGGGACCGCTTCGCAGTTTTACGTCGGTCTTTTCAAAATCATTGGACAGCCAATCGGGAGGCTCCAATCGTGAATCGTGCCAGACAAACAGGCGACTGGGTACGGAAATGTTCACGTAATATTCGAGGTTCGGATAGAATCGGTCCTGCGAATACATCAACACGACATCGGCACCACGCATCGTTTCCGGAAAACGCTCTCCCTTCAGCGGTCGCCACTTTGGGAGCCCCAGTCCGACATAGCTTTTGGTCGGTGGTCCTAAACCACCGACACGTACGCTATAGCAGCGATTCTTGCGATGATGTTTTCCATTGTCGTTGATGTCAGTGATCACCGGTGTCGGATCCTTGTTGCCAGCGAGAACCTCGTCGCGTTCACCGCGAACGACTACGCTCGTCAATCGTTTCGAACCTTTTCCTTTATCAACGCGAATCGCTTCCCCTTCTTTAAGATTGGCAATTGCCTGGGATGGTTTCGATTGCCGGGGAGGTGTGTGAACGTCGACAGCCCCTTCAAAGACCACGACATCGGTCTCGCCGGTATCGCGAACGGAAACACCAAATCGTGTTCCCAGATCAATGATCTGAGCCTCGGCGGTTTCCACTTGAAATCCGATCGCGTCATCCCCCACGTCAACCGTGACACTACCATGCGTGACGCGCAGCAGCATGTCGCTGACAAGCTCGAACTGAACGGGACCAATCGCCTCGATCTCTGCCCCTGAATCGAGCCGAAACTTCAAAGAGCCTTGGGGAATATCAATTTGCCGTCGGTAGATGCGGCTTCCTTTGGCCAGTTCCAGGTCGGTTGCCGAAATTACCACTAGGGGAATTCCATTTGCTGACGATAGCCACCACCCGGTAAGCCCGACTGCGAGTATAAGAAGCGAGAGAGCTAAACCCAGGGCCGAGAAGTTCCATCGCGAAATTGAAGAAGGTGTTTCTGGTTTTGTGGAAATAACCAGCGACTCATCGACCGCTGCACGACCATGTTGCCAGGTCAGATAGGCATGGATCTTCATTTGATCGCGGTAGGCCTGACGACACTGGGGATCGTCTCGGAGAGCCGTTTGGAATTCGGCAAGCTCGGCTTCATTTGCCTGACCTTCCAGAACCGCGTTGCAGAGGGTGACGAACCTGCTTTGATTGTTCATTCGTAGGCCTCCTGACGAAGGGCCAATTCAATGCAGTCTGCCAGGGTCTTGCGGACGCGATAAAACAACGCCGACATCGCATTCTCGGTACGGCATTGACGGGCAGCGATATCCTGCACCGCTTCTCCTCGTCCGTAGCGAGCGTCGAGTAGGTCTCGTTGTTGCTGGGGTAGTTTGTCAAGGCATCCTTCGAGCGCGGTAATTTGCTGAGTTGAGTCGCCGGCGGTGCCATCCCAGTCGGAAGCAATCAGGGCAACCAGTTCATCATCCAAGACAATTCGCGAGCGAGACTGCTTTTTGCGCCAGGCCATGACCTCGAAGCGTGCAAAGACATATGCCCAGCGGAGAAACGGCTGCGCTGGATCGTATTCGCTTGCCTTGTTGCAAAGTTTGAGATTGGTTTCTTGAAGTACGTCATTCGCTTCCGAAACACCCCCCATTAAGGAAGCAATAAAGGCGTACAGCGCACTCTGACTGGCAATCAGGTGTTGAGCGAATTCCGGGGAAATTCCCGACGCTTGCGGGGATGTAGGTGAGGTCGATTCCATAGCAATCTCTTTCAGCCCCCAATTTCAAATCTGACGCCAAATAATGGCGCGATATCGTGATTTTAAACCTCTGGCGATACGTCTGCCGAGAGTACCGTCCATCACCCAACTTTGATGAGGTGAAAAGTTGGGGAATAGTCCTCGATTTGTGGCTTTCTGTTGGTGGGACCGCTATGTTGATAGATGAGTACATGGATTTCGCTGTTCGAAGCCATCTATGACATCCCATTGCCGTGACTTTGACAGCATTGCTCTTACTTTGCATTGGCTAGGTACAACATGAAACGACTATTTGCGGGTCTTGCCGTGGCTCTGCTGCTTTGCGGGTCAAGTTGGTCTCAGGATGCCAATCCGGCCGCTCCTGCTAACACGGAAAACGGAAAAAAGGTACAAGAAGATGCGGCCCCAGCTTCCGCTGAAGATGCCCCAGATGTGGGAGGTGCGGTCGTCGAGATTGAGTTGGTACTTACCAAGGACGAAGCAGAAATCTTGGCTGCCGTCGACTCCTATGCTGCCGCGTTTAACAAGGGAGATGCCAAAGCCTTAGCCGCCCATTGGACTGAAAATGGTGAATATGTCACACCCGGCGGCGATGTCCTGAAAGGACGTCAGGCTCTGGAGGATGACTTCGCAACGTACTTCAAGGAGAACTCAGGTGCGAAGTTAGAACTGGTGGATACCCAAATCAAGATGCTCTCGCCTCATGTCGCTTCTGAAACAGGGGTTGCCCGAGTGATTCTCGAAGGGCAGGGACCCAACGAGACAACCTACGAGGCCATCCACGTGAAGACTGCTGACGGTTGGCGAATCGATACCGTTAAAGAAGAGGAAGCGGCGCAGCCTGCTCCGACACACTACGAGCAACTTCAGGCTCTTGAATGGATGATTGGAACGTGGGTGGACAACTCAGAGGAGGGCATTACCGTCGAAACAACCGGTCGCTGGACAACGAATAATAACTTCATAGTCCGAACGTTCCGTGTATTCATTCAGGACCAGGTCGACTTCGAGGGAACGCAGGTCGTTGGCTGGGACCCCAGCGCCGGCGCGATCCGCTCGTGGACGTTCGATTCTGATGGCGGTTTCGGTACCGGGCGATGGTCGAATCAAGGAAATCGTTGGACGGTTCAGGCACTGAATGTGCTGCCTGACGGACGTCGCGCATCGTCGACCAACATTTACGACTTGATGGATGAAAATACGATCGAATTCAAGTCGATTGGTCGCCAGGTCGACGGCGAGCTGCTCCCCAGTATCGATACGTTCACCATGGTTCGGGCAGCTGAATAACAAGAATCAAATCGCACAACTCAACGCGCAAGGATAGTCCTATGAAGACAAAGTTAACGACATTGGTTGTAGCAGCCATGATCGGCTCGCTGGTTGTCGGCGACGCTTACGCTCGTGGTGGACGTGGCGGTGGTGGTGGCGGAGGAAGATCCATTGGCGGAGGTGGCGGCGGTCATTCGATCTCGCGTCCCAGTGGTGGCGGTCATACGCCCTCAATGAGCCGACCTTCCGTTAGTCGACCATCTCCTTCGGTAAGTCGACCATCTCCATCGATCAGCCGTCCCTCTCCATCGCCGAGCCGTCCGTCGATCAGTACTCCCTCGGTAAATCGACCGACATCGAGTCGGCCTACAATTAGTCGTCCATCGACCGGAAGCACGCCGAGCATTTCACGGCCAAGTACCGGAGGAGCGACTCGTCCCAGTATTACGACGCCGGGAAGTGGTTCCAGCAACAATCGACCAGGCATCACTCGTCCTGGCAGCGGAGATAGTGCGAATCGTCCTGGAGTCACGCGGCCTGGGAGTGGCGACAGCAACCGCCCAGGTATTACACGTCCAGGAAGTGGAGATGGCAATCGTCCCAGTTTCGATCGACCAGGCACGGGTGATCGTCCAAGCTTCACCCGCCCTGGAGGAAGCGATTCGGGCTTCTCGCGTCCCAGCAAAAATGATCTGAAAGACTTCCTCGATCTTCCAGGAACGCCTGGTGGTGGCAGCGGCGACCGCTTCCCGAACCGCCCGGGAACGGGCGATCGTCCCAATATTGGAGACCGCCCGAACGTAGGTGATCGTCCCAATATTGGAGATCGGCCGAACGTGGGTGATCGTCCTAATATTGGAGATCGGCCAAATGTGGGTGATCGCCCCAATGTCGGCGATCGATTGCCAAATCGCCCGGGCGGCGGTGACGGGATCAATATCGGCGGTGGTGACAAAGTGAATATTGGTGGGGGCGACCGCAACAATATTAATGTCAACATTGGTAATCGCGAAAACAATATCAACAACATTCGCAACAAGTGGACCAACATCGATCATGATCGCCGTCCCTTCAATCGAGATTGGTGGGATGGCGGTTATCACCACGGTCATGATTGGCATTGGCACAACTCGTGGAATCGGTATCCCAATGGTTGGTGCTGGCGTCCAGCGGCATGGGCCGCTTTTGGAACGTGGTTTACTTGGGCGGCGTGGCCTCAGCCCTATACGTATGATTATGGCACCACCGTGGTCTATCGTGACAACTATGTCTACGTGAACGATCAGCAGTATGCGTCGGCCGATCAGTACTACACCCAGGCAGTTAACATTGCCGAAAGTGTGCCTGAGAATCTCGATGAGGAAAAGGTCGAATGGATGCCACTGGGTGTCTTCGCAATTGCCGAAGAATCGGCAACCGATACCGGGATGATGGTGCAACTGGCGGTGAGTAAGGAAGGGATCATCGCGGGAACGTTTTACAATGACATCACTGGCGAAGATCGACCGCTTCAGGGTATGGTCGACCAAAAGACACAGCGGGCTGCCTGGCAGTTTGCTGACGGCAAGAACCAGGATATCGTCATGGAAACCGGGATCTACAACTTGACGAAAGACGAAGCGACCGCTTTGGTTCATTTCGGAGAAAAGGAAACCCAGACATGGCTGATGGTTCGACTGCCTGAGCCAGAGCAGGACAGCAGCCAACCGGCTCAATAGCCAAGCTGAAACGGTAGATGCCAATAGAAAAGGGGACCCACAAGGGTCCCCTTTTTTCATGAGCCAGCCGGATGATTGGCTGCCAATTATCGGGCAGATGCGGAAGCCAGAACGGGATCGTTAATCGCCTTCATGTTGTCAAGAATCTTCGCGTCGAGCGTCTTGATGATGGACTTGACCTCGGGTGTATCCGCATTGATCAAGTTATTCGCCTCCGCAGGATCATCGGTTAAGTGGTAAAGTTCATCGCGACCTTCATTCAAGAAATCGCGAATCAACTTCCACTCTGGCGTGCGAATCATCCGCATATGGGTGTGTGACTGATGCTTGGTGCTATACTCGGCATAAAAGTCGTTGTCCCAATCCACATTCTTCTCTTTCAGAAGCGGAACAATGCTCTCTCCGTGGATATTGAGATCAGAGGGAAGCTCGACGCCTGCCATTTCCAACAAAGTCGGAAACCAATCGAGATTAGAAACGGTTTGTTCGATCTTGATACCTGGCTTGATCGTTCCCGGCCAGCGAATAATGGTAGGGACGCGGATCGAGTTATCGTACATGTTCGGGCGTTGGCCGTTGGGGATATTCTGGGTCGCTGGTGGATTCTTGGTCAGCACCCAGTGTCCGTTTCCTTTGTGCCAAATCCCGTTATGTCCCATGTTATAGCCATGATCGCTCGAGAAAATCACGACCGTATTATCAACGAGATGTTTGTCCTTTAGCAGCTGTAAGATTCGACCCACGTTGCGATCGACGCCGGCGACGCTGGCCAGATATTCACGTGTCATCTTTTTAACCCGTGGAACATCCAGGTTCGGGTAGTCCGGGTTAGGGATGGTCGGATCAAGGTCGGCAAATGGGGCCCAGTCTTCGTCGGCAACAGGAAGCCAGGCCGTATGGGGTGCACGATAATGGAGCGACAAACAGAACGGTTTGTCGGCTGGAGCATTGCTGAGAAACTCCAAGGCATGGTCGGTCAGGATATCGGTTGTCAGCCCTTCGATCTTTTGGTTCTGGCCGTTCTTCTCGAGTGTCGGGTTCTTGGTCGGTGCGCCTCCGGTGCGGAAGCCCATGAAGTAGTCGTAACCGAATTTGGTGGGATGCATGGAGTCAGGCGTTCCCAGGTGCCACTTGCCGACGAGGCCGGTGTGGTAGCCGGCTTTTTGCAACAACTGAACCCAGGTTGTGGTAGCGGTGGGTAGACCTAGCTCCGGTTCGCGATTGGGATGTATCCAATCCGTGATGCCTAGCTCCGAACCATACCTCCCAGAGATTAACGATGCACGAGAGGGGCTGCACACCGGTGTCACGGTAAATGCGTTGGTCAAATAGGCACCCTGCTTAACCAGGGTGTCCATGTTCGGAGTCACCGCGTGAGGGTGTCCTGCTGCTTCGAGCGCCCATGGGGCCTGGTCGTCGGTGAACAGGAACAGAATGTTCGGCCTCGACTGCTCGGCGGCCTTGGTTTCTGCGACGAACAGGAAAACCAGAGGTGCAACGCAGCATGCAAGGAGCATCTTCGTGATTGATTTCATGTCAGACCTTTAAAGACAAGGGGTGATTTCAGGCATGAAGTGGGTCGCCAGCGCAGACAAATACGCTAAGGTAGGTTAGGAACAATCGTACTCCAAACCAAACTGTTTCCCAACTGGTTCTTCGTGAATCCCAAGCATCCGATCTCTCTGACGAATCTGCAGAAGACTCTTTTGATTACGCTTCATGCGAAAGCCGTCGAGAGTGAGTGCCACGATTCTATTTTGAATGATCGATACGCAGTCAAAGCGGCAGAGGAGATCGACTTCGACTTCTCAAGATTCAAGCTTTCTCGAAACGCGATCGTCGCGTTGGCTATTCGCGCCAAAGCACTCGACCTGTGGACGGAAGCATTTCTCAGAGAAAACAGGTGTGCCAATGTCATTCACGTGGGATGTGGGCTGGATAGCCGCTGTTTGCGAGTAAATCCCGCAGAAGGGGTGGCGTGGTGGGAAATTGATTATCCGGAAGTCATTTCACTTCGTGAGAGAATCTATGAAGAGCGACCAGGGTGCCACCTGATTGGTGTCGATATCTTGGAAGACGGCTGGTTGCAGCAAATCCCGATTGATGTGCCTACGATCGTGGTAGCGGAAGGTGTTCTGCCCTACTTTTCGAAGGAGGCGGCAATCAGGTTTCTGTCGAACCTGGTCGCCCACTTCACTTCCGGTCAGATTGCTTTTGATGCCTACAATCGATGGGGCGTGATATGGTTGAATCAGTTGCCGATCATGCGGCAAACCCAGGAAACATTGAACTGGTTTGTCGATGATCCCAGGCAACTTGAAACAGAGATACCGCATTTACGCTTGCAGGAGGAGAACACCAGCGGTTTGCCCGAGTACCTACAGCGGGCTGGTTTCTGGTCGCGTACGGCATTTCGGCTCAGTCGAACGCTTCCTCCATTTCGCCGAATGGGACAGCTACTGCTCTACGACTTTGGTGCTCTCTGATCGTTCCTGCCTGGGCATGGCACTGACCAAGCGAGCAACTAACACGGCAAGATAGAACTGCCCCGTGACCGATTGGGTCCAGGTCAGGGTTCGCGCCAAATCAGACTGCGGAGTAATGTCACCATAGCCAAGGGTCGACATCGTCACGAAGCTAAAGTAAAGCAACGTGGCCAGGCTCGGGGGATCGCCAGCAGTGCTAGAAGTTGTTTCTGGAAGATGGAAGGGGGCCTCTTCAAAGACCGTCAATGCCGAATATCCCAAGGCCCACATTAGCCCCAGAAGGAGATAAACACAGATTGAACCGAGAATGGCATTTGGGGTAACTTCATCGCGGCCAATGATGGACTTAAGCAACATCGCGGCCGTGAACCCGAGAAAGAAAAAACCTGCGATATAGCGAAGGATGGAAAGACTATCATCGGGAAAGAATAGGGTGAGCCAATGCAGCACAAGCGAAATGACTGCCGCAATTGCGAACAACCAGAGCTTCATTCGGTGCTGCCAGTTAATGAAAACTGCCGCAACAAAGACGAGTGTTAGACAGCTAAGCTGAATCAGGTCCCCTAGTCGCGTTGCTTCCAAGAGAGGTGCGACGACCACCGCGATAAGGAGCGAAGCCAACAAAAGAGAGAATCGAATCTCTTTTCCCATATCATCAGATGTCAGATGCGCAGACATCTCGAACCCCCATGGCTTTTCAGCTTACAAACGTACTTCCAGCGCGCGGTGATTGTAACGATCTCGCGTTCCTAGGAAGCAGGTGGAGTAGACGTATCTTTCGAGGGACTCAGCCATTCGCCAAGTCCACGGAATATAACAAAAAAGGAAGGCACGAAAGCAAGCGAGAAAACGGTGGCCGCGATCATGCCTCCGACGACGGCATTGCCCACCGCTTGTCGGCTTGCGGCCCCTGCCCCTGAAGCGATTAAAAGAGGCAAAAAACCTAAAATCGATGAGAAGGCAGTCATAAGAATAGCGCGAAATCGAAGCGTCGCCGCTTCAATCGCCGAATCGAATAAGCCTTTGCCATCGCGTCGCTGCTCGGCAGCGAATTCCACAATGAGGATTGCATTCTTGCTCGCCAGGGCTACCAACAGCACCAGGCCGATCTGTGTATAGACGTTGTTGTCGGCTCCGCGGCTTAACAGGGCGACCACAACCCCGAGTGCCGCAAGGGGCACGACCGCGATCACAGCCATAGGGCTGGTCCAGCTTTCATATTGCGCCGCCAGGACCAAGAAGACGAGACAAATCGAAAGAACGAGAATGAATGTCGGGTTCTCGGTAAGGGAATCGGAATCGCTCAGCAGCTTCTCTTGGTAGGACATGCCTGTCCATTCGTAAGAGATTGAGCGAGGAAACTTGTTGGCGGCCATCTGTTCCATCAAGTTGATCGCCTGTCCTGAACTATACCCTGGTGCCGGTTCGCCATTGATTTGCGCAGACGGATAAAGGTTGTAACGCTGGATGATCTGCGGGCCAACCGTTCGCTCGACTGTTGTAAACGTTCCCAAGGGAATCATCTCACCTTGGTTGTTGCGAACCTGGAGACGAAGCAAGTCCTCGGCCTCGATACGAAAGCTTTGATCTGCCTGCACACGAACTTGCCAGGTTCGTCCAAATCTGTTGAAGTCGTTCACGTACGCCGATCCCATGAAGGCCTGCATCGTCTCGAAGACAGAATTCAAAGGAATACCCAGACTCTTGACCTTGGTACGGTCGATATCGGCGTAGAGCTGTGGAACATCAGCCCTGAATGTGGTGTTCACGCGAGTTAGTCCCGACTGGGCGTTCCCATCACGAACCATTTCATCGGCCATGGTTTGCAATGTAGTTAGCCCAGCCCCGCCCACGTCTTGAATCTGCATCTGAAAGCCACTGGCATTTCCCAGCCCGTCTATCGGCGGAGGAGGAAAGACAACCACGTTGGCCTTTTTGAGCTGAGAAAGACGTTTCTGGAGCCCTCCCAGGATGGCCATCTGACTGAGGCCTGGCGTTTGGCGATCTTCCCACGGGTCGAAGACGATGGCCACAAGACCACTATTAGAGCCGGCCGTCCCACTTAAGATGGAATACCCCGAAATCGAAACCCAGTCCGCGACTCCTGGCGTCTCGCGAACGATGCCATCAATTTCGCGAAGAACTTCTTCCGTGCGTGAAAGCGAGGCGGCATCTGGCAACTGAATGTTGGCGAATGCGTACCCTTGATCTTCCAAAGGAACGAATCCGGTCGGAATCGACCGGAGCCCATAACCGGTGATTGCCAGGAGCACGACAAAGAGAATCATCGCGACAGCAATTCGTCGGACCAGGCCGCTGACAATGCCCTTGTAGCCATTGGTTGTATGATCGAAGACATAGTTGAAGCCGTCGAAGAACCCACGCAGCAATCGATTGAGTAGAGCCGCGCAAAACCAGCCGGCGAGTGCCGCGACGATCGGGGCACCAATCACAACTGCCCAGGAGGTCATACCCATTCCGGATAAGAAGCGGTAAGCCAGCCAGCAGGCTAAAATGGCAAGCAACAATGCGATAACCGTGCGTGGTATGAACTCACCTCTTCGCTTGGTTTCTTCGCTCGGCCTGAGCAGCAGCCCGCACAATGCAGGGCTCAAGGAAAGTGCGTTCACCGTGCTGATCGCGACGGCCGCGGATATCGTCAGGGCGAACTGACGATACATCTGTCCCACGATACCACCCATGAATGCCGTCGGAACAAACACGGCCAGCAGCACCAGCGTGGTGGCGATCACAGGGCCAGTGATTTCGTCCATCGCTTTGACGGCGGCATCCTTGGAGGAAAGTCCATTGTCGATATGCCGGGCAGAATTCTCGACGACAACGATCGCGTCGTCGACCACGATCCCAATCGCCAGCACAACTCCAAACAGCGTTAGCATGTTGATCGAAAAGCCGAGCCCGGCCATCACGGCGAAGGTACCGATCAAGGCTACCGGGATGGCTGCAGTAGGAACGAGGGTGGCTCGCCAATCTTGAAGAAAAATAAAGATCACCAGCACAACTAGCAGCACGGCTACAAAGAGCGTCGAGTAGACTTCCATAATCGAAGCTTCGACGAATCGTGTGGTGTCGAAGGGAATCGAGAATTTCATCCCCTCCGGAAAATTACCAGACATCTGGTCCATCTTGGCTTTGACCGCCGCGGCAAGGTCGAGTGCATTCGCACCAGGAAGCTGATAAACGGCTATGGCCGCACAAGGAGATCCGTTGAACGTTGCCTGAAAGTTATAACTCTTAGCACCAAGTTCGACGGTGGCAAGATCTCGCAGGCGAGTAATGCCTGATCCATTGCCCCCCGTCTTAAGAATCAGGTCACCAAACTGAGACGCCTCTTCCAGACGACCTTTAGTGTTAATCACCATTTGAAAGGATGTGTCGTTGGAAGTGGGTGGTTCACCAACGCGACCTGCGGCCACTTGCACGTTCTGCTCTCGAATCGCGGCAATAACATCCTCGGTCGTTAGATTCCGGGCTTGCAAGCGATCTGGATCTAGCCAGACTCGCATGCTGTAGTCAGCCGCTCCAAAGATGTTAAGCGAGCCAACCCCATCGAGTCGTCCTAGCTGATCTCGCAGGTTGATCGTGGCATAGTTACTGAGGAAGAGGCTGTCGTGATTCGGGTTATCCGATGTCAACGTAATGAACTGCACGATCTGGGTCGACTGTTTTTTGGTCGTGACCCCTTGTCGTCTTACGTCTTCAGGCAACTTGGGATTGGCGATCGCGACACGGTTTTGCACAAGCACCGTCGCCATGTCCATATCGGTTCCTGTTTGAAACGTGACGTTCAGCGAATAGGAACCGTCGTCGGCACACGTTGAAGACATGTACAACATGTTTTCAACGCCGTTTACCTCTTGTTCGATCGGGGCCGCTACCGTTTCGGCGATTACCTGGGGGTTAGCACCGGGATAAAAGGCTGTCACTTGAACGGTCGGAGGGGTGATTTCCGGGAACTTGGCGACCGGAAGCGTCGTTTGTGCCACGGCACCGGCCAGCACAATAACGATCGATATGACGGTTGCGAAGATCGGGCGATAGATGAAGAAACGAGACATGCGTCGACCGATGAGTTAGGAATAATTGAAGATTAGGACGAAGGATTGGCTGCTGCTGGATCAGCAGTCTCCGGTTTCGCTTCTTCAGAAGATTTGGGCATTTCGTCTTCGTGCGGTGGTTGTTCAGCGAATGGATTCAGCAGCGACTCGTCCATCGTCAATGTTTGTTTCTGGGGAGAAACAACTGCCCCTGGCCGTGATCGCTGAACTCCATCGACAACAATGAGCTCGTCTGCTTTCAAGCCGTCGGCAACCACTACCATCGGACCAAACTTGTTGCCCAAGGTGATATCGCGGCGCTGCACCGTATTGTTGGCATCGACGACCAGCAAATAGCTGCCAGCTTGATCAAATCCCGTGGAGCTTTCTGGAACGAGCAAAGCGTCCTTCCTTTGCTCGACAGGAGCACGAATCCGGACGAACAAGCCAGGCGCGATTTTTAAATTGGGATTTGGGAAAATCCCTCGTACTGCAAACGTACCGGTGCTTTTGTCGACCGCCAGATCCGCGAAGTTGAAGCTGCCGCGGAAAGGAAATGTGGTATCGGTCGCCCGAGCAAGATATAGAGGGACCATGTCGGAATGGCTCTTTCGTTCTTCGCGAGTCTCTTTGTCAAGGAATTCCAAGTAGGCCCGTTCGCTAATCGAAAAGTTCGCGTAGATCTGATCGTAGGAAATAACGGTGGTTAGATGAGTCGATGGCTGGCCAGTAACAAGGTTCCCCTTCTTAACCAGTGCTTTGCCCACGCGACCCTTAATCGGGGAACGCACTTCCGTGTAATCCAGGTCCAACTGAGCGTTATCAAGCTTCGCTTCGGCGGCCAATACAGCAGCTTCGGAACCGTCCAGCTCCGCCTTCGCGGCGACGAGAGTAGTTTCAGGCGTTGCCTTCTTCGCGAATAACTCCGTTTGGCGATTGAACTCGATTTTGGCTTTTTCGCGATCGACCTTCTTGGCGTCCAGTTCTGCCTGAGCCATATCGCGGGCTGCCACGTAACGGCGGCGTTCGAGTTGAAAAAGAACCTGGTCCTTCTCCACTTCGTCGTTGGGTTCGAATAACACGTCTTCAATGATCCCTTCAACGCGGGCATTGATTTCGACGCGTTCGACCGCTTCGGTGGTGCCTGTTTCCTCCATGTAGATCGTAACGTCGTGCACAAAGGGAAGAGCGACGGTTACCTCGACGGGAGGTGGCGGCTGATACTCGTTCGGGGAAGAGCAACCGCCCAGGGGTAATATCAGCAGTGTACTTAACCAAGTACACGCTAACAGCAAGGCCCACGCAATAGAATGTCGCGATTCCATAAGTTCCCTCGATCAAGATGTAAGCGACAAACGGCTAGAATTCGACGCCGTACTTCTGTGTCATATGACGACGAATATCTGCCGTGGCATTGTCAATGTCACGCATGACGTCGTTCGCCGATTTTGCCCCTTTGATTTGTTCTTCCATGCGAACATTCGACATCATCGAACCGGTACGCTGCCAGTCTGGGGTTGCTTCCCAACCGTTCCAGCTATATTGACCAGCCCAGTTGGCCCCGATCGGAGCGGAGTAGGTCGTCACGTCATACTGCTCAGGCACTTCGTTCTGACGAATGCGACTACGTGCCGCCGCATCGATGACTTCTGATTGCCCAGTCCGCAGACTCTCGGAAACATAACGGCCGTAGCTTAGAAGATCAGCGTCAACGTTGGCGATCGGCAGGCGATCGATCTTGCGAGCATACTTGTCGAACCATACGCTGATTTGCCCCATCGTCTGACGCCCTTTCTTTTGAGTGCGTAGCTCATCTAATAGGGAAACAACCGACTTGTAATAGATTTGCGAGGCCGCGATGGTTAAATCCTTTTGTTCATCGGCTTCCGAGTTGTCTCCGGTCTTAGTGGCCTTTTGTCGAGCCTCTTGCAGCGAAGGTGGCGCATCGACAAGGCTGAAAATACGACGAAGTCCACTCGCATAGAGGGGGCCCGTTAATTGAACGCGATTATTGCTGACCGTTACTTCCCACGAATCGATCTCGTCGATCATCATTCCCTGTTTGCCGAGGATTTCAAGCAGCAGCGGTTTGGCGAAATCTTTGAGAATAGAAACGTCTTCACTGAAGTCAACTTTCACGGCACCGGTCATCGATTGTTGGACAGTTACCCCCAACGAGATACCACGAACACTCGCCAATACCTTGGCTAGTTGATCCAGATCTACCTTTCGCCCTTTGAGTGTTTCCAGAGAATCGAGGCGATTGCGCGCGATTTGGGGAGACACGACGTGTGTCAGATCGAGTGCCACGATAATAGGAGAGCCTGCGTCAGCAAACGTTTGTGCTTCGGCAAGATACTCACTTAAGCCACGCAGGGAATTGTCGTAGTAACGTGTGATCCAGAGAGCCACGTCCTGACGCGTCGCTGGCGTTCCGTATCCAACGATGTTCTCCATGAACTTGACGACATAAATGTCCCCCGGAAGAATCGCGACAGATCGCTCCGAGATGAAGTCGGTGGTGCCTTGATAGCGGACGGCAACTTTAGGCAGCGAGGGATCGTACTTCAGATCCATCAGGCCCACTTGCCATTCTGGATGCTTGGTTTCCAAGTCAAGCTTGGCTGCGGCAACAAACGTATTGGCTTGCGGAGGAATCGCTTCGATACCGGCTTCGAAAGCCTCTTCCTGCTTTTCTCGCCAATTATGATCCTTGCCCAGTGGGCTATTCTGCAGCTTGTTCACATCGACAAAGAAGATTGCATTCGCACCATCGGGAATGCGCTTGGTGAGTTCGCGGAATTGGGCGAAGCCAGAACTCGGATGAGAAGTCAGTATGGTGATACCAATCAATCCGCAGAGAAGTGCCCGGATCATTGATGAGGCTCCTGGTAGTCGTCGTGGGCGAATGTTCACTTGTTACTGTAAAACACGCAATACCATCACTTTACCATCCCGGAATGTCAGGAACCACGCCCATTTACGAGGGAGTTCGAGAAGAATCGATGAATGAGATCCCTTCAGGGGAACCATTATCAAAGCCATGTCTGAACGATTTCTTCGACCTGGTCTCCATCGAGAGTCTCGTGGGCTACCAGGTCGTCGACAATTGCCGCCAGGGCCGCCCAGTGGTGATCTTGCGATATTAACTCGTAGATCTGCTTGGTGGCACGTTCGAGAAATGTCATACGTTGCTGTTGGTCGGGAATAATTTTGGTCGCCGATTGCCAGGCAGCTTGCCAGTCCGACGCCCACTCACTGACCAGTCCAGGATGGTAGGGATCGCCAGTGTGAATCATTTCCGCGACGGGTCCAGCCAATGCGACCATGATCATCTTCTGGTGTAGCTCTCGGGGCGTGAACCGATCGAGTGGCCATTCGACTTGAATCTCGGCAAATCGATCGGGGCCGTCATCCCAATCGGGGATCAGCGAAACGTGACGAACACGAGCCCCCACAAGAATGGCAAGCAAGGCATGTCCGGCTTCGTGATAGGCGTTGATCTCTTCCATAGGTTCCCATTGTAAGAATACAAGCAGGACGCTGTTAGCAACGCGGGGCCAATTACAAAACTTTACAAAGTAGCTAATGATGAGCCTGCCAGTAGGGCGTCAGAGGGGAGATAACCGTTAAATCCGGAACACGAGTGTTGATCGATGTGTGGTGTTCGAAGAATTCCATTTCTGTTTTGGTTGCTTGGGAGGGAAGTGATCACAAGCTTTATGTAAGCCCCTTCGTTGCCTACCCTCATCGAACTGAGTGTCAGGCGGCAGACAGTCAAGGACCATCGTCATGCACTTCGGACTCTATCTGCTCCGTAAGGAAAGTATTACTGGCCCACAGTTCATCCAAGCTGTTTCGCGACAGTTGGAAACTCGTCCCCAGATCGGTTCACTGGCTATTGAAACCCGCTGTTTGAGCATGCGAGATGTATTCCAGGTCTTAAGTCTGCAAAGTGTGACGAACGAGTCGTTTGGGCAACTGGCAATTCAACTGGGAATACTGACCGAAGCAGACATTCGAGATCTATTGGCTCTTCAGACCGAGCGAACCACGCCACTGGCCCAGGTTCTGGTCGATATCGGAGCCCTCGAACCATATCAGTTGCAAACCGAGTTGCAACTATTTCGCTCGGCCATGTCCAGCGGTCCGTTATTGGAAGAGGATTCTGTTTATCTCGACGTCAATGCCATTGAAGCTGCGTTTGCCACCTTTGAGGTAACCGTCTAGTTCGAGGGCAGTGGATCGCGGAAGTCGTACTTTTGATCGGCTGAACGCAACTTTCTTGTAATCGGTAAAACCGGCAAAGGCTGGTTACGTCAAGCCGTATTTGGCTTCCCGATTAATGTGCGATTTCTCACTTGCACACCTCAGCAACCTAAATCATTGCAACCGAATACCCGTAAGTTTGGAAAGGAACGCTGATGCCGTTCGACGACCCTGCACTTTTAGCTGAATTTGTAACCGAGTCGAGAGAACATCTCGCCGATGTCGAGGGGCAGTTGCTCGAGATCGAAGCCAATGGTGCCAACATTGACGTGGACCTTGTGAACAAGGTCTTCCGCGCCATTCATTCGATCAAAGGTGCTGCAGGATTTATGGGACTCGTGAGAGTCAACGAGTTGGCCCATGCGTTGGAGAACGTGCTTGGCAAGATGCGAACCAAGGAATTGACCCCCAATTCTCAGATCGTCGATGTCATGCTGAAAGGGGCGGATGCCCTCTCTGGCCTGATCAACGATATCGAGAACTCGAACGCAGTCGATGTTTCGGCCCATGTCATCTTGCTGAATGAAATCTTCGAAGGGGACGGTGCTTACTCGTCTGCCCAGGCGTCGACAGATCACCAGTCGGATGATTCGGATGCCATCGTAGATAAAATTGCCGCTCCATCCGAGACTGCCGACAAAAGTCTTCCAGCCGATGAACCATTGAAGGAAACCGCAGTCGCTCAGCGATCGCAAGCAACATCTCAAGTGGAATCCAGCATCCGCGTGCAAGTGGGTGTGTTGGATCGCCTGATGAACCTGGCCGGTGAATTGGTACTGGGACGAAATCAGCTTCTGCAAACCGTGAACAATGCCGACGGAACCAGCATGCAAGCGGTTGCGGCTCGCCTGGATCAAGTGACCAGCGAGTTGCAGGAAGCCATCATGCAGACCCGCATGCAGCCGATTGGTAACGTCTTCAACAAGTTCCCACGCGTTGTACGCGATCTTTCTGCCAAGCTGGGCAAGCAATGTAACGTCGTCATGGAGGGTGGCGAGGTGGAAGTCGACAAGACGATTATTGAAGCGATCGGCGACCCGCTGACGCACATGGTGCGAAACTCGGTCGATCATGGGATCGAGATGCCTGAGAAGCGGATGTCCACTCAAAAGGAGCCTGCCGGCACGGTTACGCTTCGGGCCTATCATCAAGCTGGCAAGGTTCGTATCGATATTTGCGACGACGGTGGTGGTATTGATACCAACCGCCTCAAAGAAAAGGCGGTCTCCAAAGGGATCATCACAGCCGAACGCGCCTCACAGATGTCAGACCGCGAGGCGGTGTGGCTGATCTTTCATCCTGGCTTCTCGACCGCTGAGAAGATCAGCGACGTGAGCGGTCGTGGTGTGGGGATGGACGTCGTTCGCACCAACATCGAAAAGATCGGCGGTTCGGTCGATATCGAATCGACGCTCGGCCAAGGGACCTCCGTTCAGATCACCTTGCCGCTAACTCTGGCTATTATTCCATCGATGCTGATTCGCAGTTGCAATCGCCGTTTTGCGATTCCACAAGTCAATATTGTGGAATTGGTTCGCGTTCGTGCGAGTGAGTCTTCGCAGCGTATCAGCCGGGTCAAAGGTGCCCGCGTTCTGCGTTTGCGTGGCTCGTTGCTGCCGCTGGTCGACCTCGATCAGGCAATGAACTTTGCTGATGCGAAAGAAAAGAGTGACAGCGAAGGAGCTCGTCAAATCGTCGTCGTCGAAAGTGGTCAATTCCGTTATGGCTTGATCGTCGACGAAATTGACGATTCGGAAGAAATCGTTGTCAAGCCACTGGGACGTCACCTCAAATCGTGCGGATGTCTCGCCGGTGCGACGATTCTGGGTGACGGGCACGTTGCTCCGATTCTCGATGTCTCAGGGATTGCCGCCAAGACCGACCTGCGGTCTCACGAGCAGGAGAATAACAAGGAACACCACCAGGACGATGCATCGCTCGCGAGCGAACGCCAGTCGCTACTGATGTTCACCAATGCCCCTACCGAACAGTTCGCCGTGCCGATGAGCCTCATTTCGCGGATCGAACGCATTCGAACCGAGCAAATCGATACCGTCGGAGGACAAGAACTTCTGCAATACCGCGGAACGTCTTTGCCGCTGCTTACGATCGAAGCTCACATCAAGGCTCAGCCACGTCCCGCAATGGATTACGTGCATGTGGTCGTGTTCCAGATCCATGGCCGCGAAGTCGGCTTGATTGCCGCCGAGTTGAACGACATTCGTGAAGTGGCTGCCGAGATCGATGGAAACACGTTCCGCGAGCCAGGTATCGCAGGCTCGATTGTTGTCGATGACAAAACCATCCGAATTGTCGATCTCTACGAGTTGGCCTTCTCCGCCCATCCCAAGTGGTTCGCAGAAAAGCCGAAAGTAACTGTCGACGAAGAGTCGCCGTTCCAGATCTTGCTGGCTGAAGATTCGTCCTTCTTCCGCAAGCAGGCCAAAGACTACTTGGAAAGCGAAGGCTTCAGCATCATCGAAGCAGAAGATGGTGCCCAGGCCTGGGAACTTCTGAAGTCTGGAGAATACAAGGTGGATCTGGTCATTACGGATATCGAGATGCCATTTATGAATGGCTTCGAACTTACCCGTACGATCAAGTCAAATTCTGATACTTGTCACCTCCCTGTCATCGCGTTGACCTCGTTGGCCAGCGACGAAGACCAGCGTCGCGGCGTAGAAGCAGGCGTTGATGATTACCAAATCAAAATGGATCGCGAACGCGTCATGTCAGCCGTTTGGCGACTGTTGAGTCCTAAGAAGACCAATCGCAAAGGTTCGCATAGCAAGCCTGAAGTGCTAGAAGGATGCCTGTCATGAGCTCTGTCACAACCCTAACCAAATCGACCGCAGTCGAACTTCAATTTGCCACGTTCTACGTCGGTGAGTTGCTCTTGGCCTTGCCAATCGATTACGTGCAAGAGATTAATCGCAATCTCGAACTGACTGAAATTCCTCACGCTCCGGAGCATGTACGTGGCGTGATCAATCTGCGAGGCGATGTCGCCACGGTGATTGATCTGCGACGCATCCTCGGGTTCAGCCTGGCAGAGGTCACCCCTCAAAGCCGGAATCTGATCGTCAGATCCGGTGATGAATCGATCGGCCTCTGGGTCGATCGAATCGCCGATATTATTTCCATCACGAGTGACAGCATCTGCCCTGCCCCTGCGAATGTTTCGGGAGCGGATGGTCGTTACTTCAAAGGCGTTTACCGAAATGATTCGGAGATCGTCGTAATTCTAGATGTCCAAGAAGTTCTGGATGTGGAATAGTCCTCCAGGATTTCAACCTGCCTGAGTAGTAACGAGACTACCAGCGATTTCTTCTTTAAATTGCAACGCCCCCAGTTCCAAGGTGAACCCCAAGTGAAAAATATTTTGAAGTTGAAGATGACCGGCAAGCTAATCGCGGCTTGTCTTGTATTTGGTATTCTGCCGCTGTTGACCGTTGGTGTTGTCATGTGGCAATCAGCACACAAAGCCATTGAGATTGCTGCCAAGGACTATCAAACCACGGCGGAGAATATTGCGGATACGATCGATCGCAACTTGTTCGAACGCTACGGAGACGTTCAAGCATTCTGCCTAAACTCGGTCATTCAGGACCGAGACTCGTGGTACAAAAAAGGCATGGACAATGCAATCGTCGAAGCCATGGACAAGTACGTTGATACCTACGACATTTACTATTTGACGATGCTTGTCGACCTGGACGGCAAGCTGATTGCCGTCAACAGCCGCGATCAGGATGGGGTCGCCGTGAATACCGAGGAACTGTACGAAAAGAACTTTGCGGACAAGCACTGGTTTCAGGATGTATTGGCCAAGAAGTTCTACGAAGACGAGACCGGTTCCTTCTCCGGCACGGTTGTCGAGCACTTTTATGTCGACGACAAAGTCATGAAGTGTTACGGCAATGAAGGGTACTCGCTTGGTTTCTCTGCTCCGGTTTACGATGCCGAAGGCAACGTGATTGCCGTGTGGAAGAACGTCGCGAAGTTTGACCTGGTGGAAGAAATTGTATGGGATGCCTATCGCAAGCTAAAGCAGCGGGGTATGGCCACCGCCGAGATCACCTTGCTGGACGACAAGGGAGTCGTGATTGTCGATTGCGATCCTGCGACTCGCGGAACGGAAGAGATTGTTCGCGATGTCGACGTTATCGGTAAGCTGAACCTGGTCGACAAGCAGGTCCTGGCTGCTCAAACGGTGGTTGGTGGTGAAAACGGTTATACGACCGACTCATTTCACCCTCGCAAGGGAATCACTCAGGCTGCCGGTTACACTCCGATGCGTGGAGCTCTCGGATTCCCAGGCATGCAGTGGAATGTCCTGGTTCGCGTGAATGCTGCCGAGGCATTTGCCGAAGCTTATCGCCCGCTGTATGCGTGGGCAATGACCACCGTGATCGCTTCGGTTGTTATCGGGATCATGGCCTTCCTGATCTCTCGCACGTTCACCAAGCCGCTGCACAACACGATTGCCATGCTGCAAGACGTCGCGGAAGGGGATGGTGACCTGACGAAACGACTGGATGAATCTCGCAGTGATGAGATCGGTGAGGTTGCCCATTGGTTTAACTTGTTCATCGGTCAGATTCAGGACATGGTAGGCGAGATCGCTTCCAACTCGAACACTCTCTCTGAAGGGTCGAATCGTTTGGTCACGACGGCCACCCAGCTTTCGTCTGGGGCTGAATCGTCTAAACATCGTTCGGCCAGTGTTTCTTCGGCTGCCGAAGAAATGTCGATCAACATGAAGAACATGGCTGCCTCGACAACGCAAATGTCAAGCGGTATCAGCTCGGTTGTCGCAGCGATCGACGAAATGACCACCACTATTTCCGAAATCGCCAAGCATGCTGAAACCAGCGCCGGTGTCGCCGACAAGGCCACCCGTATCGCCGAAGACAGCAACAATAAGATCTGTCATCTGGGTTCGGCTGCCAATGAAATCGGACGCGTGATCGAAGTGATCGAAGATATTGCCGAACAAACCAATCTTCTGGCTCTCAATGCGACCATCGAAGCAGCTCGTGCTGGTGAAGCCGGTAAGGGGTTTGCCGTGGTGGCAACCGAAGTGAAGGAACTGGCGAAACAGACTTCGAGTGCCACGGACGATATTCGCAATCGAATCGAGCACATTCAAAGCTCGACGCAGGATGCCGTGAGCTCCATTTCCGAGATCAGCGAAGTCGTCAGCAGTGTCAACGAACTCGCACGCACGATTGCTTCGGCCGTGGAAGAGCAAAGCATCACGACCAAGCAGATCTCGCAGGACATATCGGAAACTGCTTCGGCCGCTGAAGTGGTGGCCCGTGGTGTCGACGAATCGGCCACGGCCAGCGGCGAAATCACGCAGAACATTTGCGAGGTGGACCGTGTCTTGAGCGAAACCGTTCAAGGTGCAGGGCTGTCGCAGCAATCGGGTGAAGAGCTTGCTCGACTGGCTGAGAACTTGCGAAGCGTTGTGTCGCGTTTCAAGATCGGCGAATCTACTCCGGCTACCAAAGCCAAGCAAGATCAGCCTTTGTTGGGCGCGTAGGAATACAGTTGTGGAAACGAGTCGCCTCGTCCACCAGCATGGGGATCAGGCGACGAAACCCGGGACAATAAGGAATCGGAAGCCATGCGTGTGTTAATTGTGGACGACTCGACCTTGTTCAGAAAGGTCGTACGAGACACGTTGTCGCAGTGCCCCGGAGTAGAGATTGTTGCCGTCGCCTCCGACGGCAAGAACGCACTCGAAAAGATCCGTCACTATCATCCGGATCTGGTGACGCTCGACGTCGAAATGCCGATTCTCAATGGTATCGAGGTTCTACGAGAACTACAAACGATGCCGTTGAAGCCAGAGGTGATCATGCTGAGCGCCATGACCGATCATGGCGCATTGGCAACCACTCAGGCGCTTCGTCTGGGGGCATTTGATTTCGTCCTGAAGCCGAATCAGTCGAAGCTGGAAGACAGCTGTGCTCAACTGAAAACGGAACTCCTTCCCAAGGTCAAGGTCTTACAGGAGCGGCTGCGTAAGCAACTGGGAACGGTCCCCATTCATGAAGAGGAACCGATTCATCACGACGTGCTTTCCGGGAGCTTCGATCCGGGGAATGCCAAAGTAGTGGGGATCGGCGTCTCGACCGGCGGTCCGGCGGCGCTTGCCCATGTCTTGCCCAAGCTACCGGCGAACTTGCGAGTGCCGCTACTTATTGTGCAGCACATGCCTCCGGTGTTTACTCGGTCGCTGTCTGCCGATCTGGATCGATCCTCGAAGATCAAAGTTCAGGAAGCGGAGAGCGGTCAGGTGATTTTGCCTGGAAATGCCTACATTGCCCCCGGCGGCAAACAGATGAAGGTTATTTCGCAGAACGGTCGTAAAGAGATTCTGATTACGGACGATCCAGCAGAAAGAAGCTGTAAGCCGTCAGTCGATTACCTGTTTCGCTCGATGGCCCACGAGTATGGCCGGGAAGCGATGGCAATCGTGATGACGGGAATGGGGGATGACGGGACCATGGGCTGTCGCTTGCTTAAGCGTCACGGCTGCATGGTCGTCGCCCAGGAAGAAAAGAGCTGTGTTGTGTTTGGTATGCCCAGGCAAGTGATTGCCGCCGGGCTGGCCGATAAAGTCACACCCCTGAATCAAATGCACGAGATCATCGAAAGTGCCGAGGTCCAAGGAGGTAGTAAATGCCGGTAAATGCAGGCGAAATCGACGCCGTGTGCGACCTGATCAACGACTTGTGCGGGATCTGCCTCGATGCATCGAAGTCTTATCTTATTGAAAGTCGCCTAGGGCATATCGTCGAAAAGCATGGCTGTGCCAGCTACGCCGATCTCGTCCAGAAGGTGCGACGTGGCACTGACATCACCTTGAAAAACCAAGTGGTCGATGCCATCACGACGAACGAAACACTTTTCTTTCGAGACAGCTACCTGTTCGAGGCTCTACGACACAAAGCTCTGCCAGAACTGATCGACAGCAAAGAGAAATCGGCATTTCCCACGCGTTTGCGGCTTTGGTCGGCAGCGTGTAGCACCGGGCAAGAGCCGTACAGCCTGGCGATGACCTTGGCTGAGATGATTCCGGACGTGCATCGTTGGGACATTCAAATCCTGGGTAGCGACATCTCCGACGCCGTGATCGCCAAGGCCAGTCGTGGCTGGTATGCCACGCATGAAATCGAGCGTGGCGTGTCGCCAGAACGTCTCCGACGCTTTTTCACAGCTGATGGCAACGGATGGCGAATCCGCGATGAGATACGATCAATGTGCAGCTTTCAGAAACAGAATCTGCTTGAACCGCTGGGCATGTCTGCCCGCTTTGACATGGTCTTCTGCCGCAACGTTGCCATCTATTTCACCCGAGACGTCCGGCGTGACCTGTTTCAACGAATTGCCGGTACGATGAGCCCTCAAGGTTACCTATTTGTGGGGGCCCAGGAATTTCTGGCTGATATCGGTCCCAATTTCGCCCCACAAAATCATTGCCGGGGGACCTTCTATCGTCCGAATTTGACCAGCATTCCTGTCTATATCTAACCGATGCTGCCGTTTTCTTGACGGCTTGCGGACTGGCATTTCACTCGACTACCTTGCATACTTCACGAAGTCACTGCGAGGTTATCGAGATGTCGAATTCCATAGATCTATCTATCGCTTCGGAACAAACCCGTCGCCGGTTTCTGCAAACCGGCGTTCTTCTATTGGCAGGCGTCAGCACAGGCCCGGCACTGGCCGAAGGAGCAGAACCGATGCTGCGAATCGGCTTGATGACAGATTTGCACTACGCCGACAAGAAACCTGTCGGGTCTCGCTACTATCGGGAAACACTGGATAAGATCGCCGTAGCATCCGGTCAGCTTTCCGGTGCGAGTCTCGACTTCCTCGTGGAACTTGGAGACTTTATTGATGCTGCCGATGCGGTTGACGTCGAACTCGGTTACCTGAAGACCATTGCCAAGCCGTTCGCCGAGATCTGCGTCGACCGTCATTACGTGCTGGGAAACCACTGTGTCGATACGCTGACCAAAGAGGAGTTCCTCGACACGATCGGGCAGGAGAAATCTTACTATTCGTTCAATCGCGGCGATTTCCACTTCGTGGTTCTCGATGCTTGTTATCGCACTGACGGCAAGCCGTATGGCCGGAAGAATTCGGTGTGGACCGATGCCAATATTCCCGCGGAAGAGTTGGAATGGCTGGCCGATGATCTCAACCAAAGTGACAAGAAGACGATTGTCTTCGCTCATCAGCGATTGGACGACGAAGGGAGTCACTTCGTCAATAATTCGCCTACGGTGCGAAAGATACTGGAGCAGTCAAAGCGTGTCGCCGCTGTTTTCCAGGGGCATAGTCACGCCAACGATTACCAACAGGTTAACGGTATTCATTACTGCACGCTGCGCGCGATGATCGAACAGTCCGGCCCCGATAATAACGGTTTCGCAGTCCTCGAGATCGATGGTAATGGTGGATTGAAGATCGAAGGCTTCAAAAAACAGGCAAGCTACCAGTGGACATAACCAACCTTTTTCGCGATCTGCCGGAATCTCTGCCTGAGGAAGCGTTTCAAGCACTGGTCGAGAGCGGAGACGTGCGTATCGAGCGGATCGTTTCACATGGGCACGCTTCGCCAGAAGGTTACTGGTACGACCAGCCTCAAAGCGAATTCGTCGTCCTGCTGCAAGGTTCAGCCACATTACAGATTGAAGGGGAAGACCAGCCACGATTGCTCGTGCCTGGCGACTTCGTCAACCTGCTTTCCCATCAGAAGCATCGCGTTGAGTCGACCGATCCCGATGTGAAAACGATTTGGTTGGCTATTCACTACGGCTCATAACGCCGACACGCGTCGCAGCGTTTCTTTCACCAGTTCGGCACTTAATGGTCCCTTATTGGCGGCGGCGATGTTTTCTGCGAGGTGGTCTTCGTTGCATGTGCCAACGATCGTCGTATCACAGTGCGGGTGCGAAAGAGTGAAACGCAAGATGAACTCGGCGCGGGACATGTCCTCGGTCAGAAGTTCGTCCAGTTTGGCTGCCGTCCATACGTCATTCAGGTTCGGTCGTTGAATTTCCGCATCGGGGCCACCGTGGGCGATTCCACCCCGGATGATAATCCCCGCTCCCGACTCACTTGCGGCGGTGATGATATCGTGGTGCTCAGGGGCCAGGCAGGAATAGGGGATCTGGAAGGTTTCAAATACACCTAATTCAATAAGCCCAGGCAAATCAGGAAGCTTGCTCGACACGCCGATATGTCGAATCATCCCCTGACTCTTGAAGTCGAGTAGTTGATCGACCAGGCCGTTCTCTTCCAACGTGATCGCATCACCACCATGAAACTGCATGAGGTCGATATAGTCTGTTTCCAATCGTTCTAAGCTCGTTTCCAGATTCCGCTGGATGACCTCTTGGTTCCATTCGTGCTTGATCTCCAGATGGTCGGCATGTTGGACGTAGGCGCACCCGCACTTGGTGGCTAGGTAAAACTCATTTCTGCGATTACCCAGGGCTCGGCCGATGCGTTGTTCGGCGAGCCCGTAGTCTGGTGCCGTATCGAGAAAGTTGATGCCTGCATCGATCACGCGGTTCAGAAACCGCTCGGCAGCGGCATCTTCCACCACACGAACACCCCAGGTATTCGGACCACGAAGCCCCATGGTGCCGTAGCCAAGTTGTGTGATCTCGATGCCGGTGTTGCCAAGTCTTCGTTTGAACATGCTGCGTTATGCTGCGTCTTTGGGGGGAAGCGTGAGGGTGAAAGCAACGGCCTGGGAAATCAGGCGGTTCAGTTCATCTTCCCTTTCAAATCCTTCGTGTTCAACCACGATCCAGCCTCGCATGACTCTTCCGGTCGGGGCGAACTCACGCGTGTGTGGAGACTGCAGATACTGCTGGTAGGCATCGGGGCCGACTCGCAAAATGAGGTAGTCGTCGCGTACTCCACAGCAAAGATTGCCGTGCAGGAGATACGCAAATCCACCAAACATCTTTTTGCCGGTAAGCCCTTTCCGGCGACGCAGCAAGCGATAGATGCGTGCGGAGATCTCTTCGTTGTATGCCATAAGTTTGACACGGGTGCTGGAAACTGTCGTCATCAAGACATCAGCTTAACCCGTTCATCCGCGAATGTCGCCATCCATTTAACGATCAATTATCCAAGGGGGCGGCCTGGCAAAAAATTGCGTCCAGCCCCTCCCCTGCCCCGCTTTTGACAACCACGATCACGTGATCGCCTGGGGAAATAGTGGTCGCTCCTCGCGGAGGAATAAACGCGTCGTTGCGGGCAATTAGCGCGATCGTTACCCCTTCAGGCAGCCCCAGTTCGCTCACTTTCCGACCATCGGCCAGCGAGCCCGGTTCGATCGTGTAGTCGAGAATGTCACCGTCGACGTGTCGCAACGAATGGATTTCCAGCTGAACCGGAGGGCTGCCTTGTATCGGTTCGTCCAGGTTCAGCTTTCTTGCGACCCAAGGTAGAGACCACCCTTGGACCAAGGCCGAGACCACGACAACAAAGAAGACCACATCGAAAATCAATTGCGCTTCATCAAGATGAAACAAAAGGGGAAACGTCGCGAGCGTAATCGGGACAGCCCCCTTCAAGCCACCCCAACTGGCCAGTGCCATCTCATTCCAGCGGAAGCGAAACGGGAGCATGCATACCACCACGGCAATGGGGCGAGCCACAAAAATCAAGACGACTGCGATTCCCAGTGCCTGCCATTTGACGGCCAGCAATTCGCTGGGGAAACACAGCAGCCCCAGCACGATAAACATGGCGATTTGAGCCAGCCAAGCCAAAGCGTTGTGAAACAGCAGCGTCCCCTTTTTAAAGACGACGCGATTATTGCCAATCACAATTCCAGCCAAATAAACGGCTAGAAAACCGCTTCCCCCGAAATGTGCTGCCAGTCCAAACGTTAGCAATGCCATGCCGGTGGTCAAAAGGGGATAGAGCCCAGCCGTGTTGAGATTCAAGCGATTGGTGATCCAAACCGCAATGTATCCAAACGCGATACCGATCATTCCCCCCAATACCATTTGCTTGACGAACAGCAGGATCAGGCTGCCTCCCCAGCCTACTTCATGGGTCAGCAGTTCGATGAGCCCTACGGTCAGAAAGATTGCCATCGGATCATTCGAGCCACTTTCGATCTCAAGCGTCGAGCTCAGTTTGGCAGGCAGGGCGAAGCCGCCGGTTCGAAGTACCGAAAACACCGCGGCCGCGTCGGTCGAACCGACAATGCTTCCCAGTAGCAAGCCATTGAGCAGCGGTAGCCCAAGAATCCAGCAAGCGGCCAGGCCGGTCGCCAAGGATGTGATCAGTACGCCCAGTGTGGCTAAAACCAACGAGGGTTTCCAGGCCGTAGAGATCGAGGCGAAGGTGGTACCCAGTCCGCCGTCAAACAAGATGATTGCCAGCGCAAGCGAGCCGACGGCATGTGCCAGTTCGTAATCTTCAAACTCGATTCCGCCAAACCCTTCCGATCCGGCCAACATGCCCAGACCCAAGAAGAGCACCAGCATCGGAACACCATAGCGAGCTGAGATTTTGCTAGTGATCACGCCCAACAAAAGGAGCGTCCCTGCCACCAGCATTGCTTCTTCAATCCAGAACATGAATCCTCGTCACCTATACTTTCCCTGGTAAGGCATCAACTTAACCAGGAAGAGCAAGCAAGGGAAAGGGGATTCAGCCAGGATGAAAACTGCTAGCGAGTTCTTTTCAGTTCAAACTTCTTGCCACCCAACGCGTCTTTGGCGAACTGCCCCCAAAACGGTGTGGGGGTGTACTTCCAATCCGAAATCATGATCGGAGAAGCTTTCGGGTGGAAACACCAGCCAGTCCAATGGATATGATGTTTCTGAATGAAGCCCAGCATGTCGGGAACCCAGGTATAAGGATCTTCCTGAGCCTCAGCCGGAATGAAGTCCATCTTTTTGATGTCGGCCCCCACTTCTCCGAGGAAGATCGGATACTTCGCGGCGGCCGGGAGGACGCGTTTCTCCCAGTCGGTGTGCCAGTGATAGGTGTGCCACGAGTACATGATGCCGTTGCCGGTCGGGTCGTCTAAGGCATATCCTTCGGCAATTCCAGTCAGGTCGTTGCACCACGCCAGGCCGCCAGCGATCACAATATTTTTGGCACCGGTCGAACGAACGGCATCGACGAGTGCCTGCATGCCGATCGACTCGAATCCTTGGTTCTTCGTCTTGTCTTCTTCATCCAGGAACGCCGACTCATCGGTTCCGCTTTTGGTGCCCACAAAGCCGCCATTTCGCCACACTTCCCAGGTAATGCCGTGGGGTTCATTCAACAGGTCAAACAGCACGACTGGATGATTCTTGTAAACGGTCGCACAGTCTTTCCAGAAGTCGGCGTATTCCTGCTTTGGCGCGCGATAGCGATGTAGATCGAGAACCACGTAGGCACCTCGGTTGGCCGCCAGGTTGACAATTCGGTCGATCGTTTCGCGGTACTCTTTCCCGCCATCGTTCTGGTAAGGGCTTTGGCCGTACCAGAATTCATCTTTGATCGGGACGCGAACACAATTCGCTTTCCACTCGTCAATGGCAACGACGGTCGATTTGATTTGCTGCTTGTCTTGTGGAAGCGTTTCCAGGCCGCCAGCATTGACCCCTTGCAGCCACACATCGTTGCCGTCGGTATCTTGAACGCGATTGCCGACCACTTTCAGCATCTTGGGCCAGTTGGCCGGGTTCGGTTCTTCGCGGGGTACTTCCCGCATCTTGGCTTCTTCCTCACGAAGTTTCGCCGCGGCTAACAAGGGCTCTGGGCTGGCTGGCTTCAGGGTCAGGTCGTCGATGTCCAGCGTGCCGGACGTTACCTCGAACAAGCTAGGCATCAAGATTACGGTCAACGCATCTTCAGGGACGAGGAACGCTTTGCTCTTTTCAACCCAGCCATCGGTGTTCTTTTGCGTGTAAGCAGGAGAAGGCTTCCCGGCAAGCTTCTTGCCGTCGGTCCCCTGGAACTCGATCATGATGCGAGCATCGTGCCAGGGCATCTTGCCGGTTTTCAGTTCCGAGATGCGCTGCTTCCAGGTCAGTTCGAGTGCGGTGGTACCAGCAGGGATATCGAACGTGCGATAAAGCATTGCCAGCTTCCCAGGCTGCGAACTGTGGATGCGCAGAAACGTGTTCTCCCCCTCGGTCTGCCAGGAAAGATCGCCAGACATCTTCCCCCAGGCCGTGGGAAGCCCCTTGGTTTGTTCGGTGAAGCTGCCGTTGGGAATGAGCGATCCCCACTGTTCAAGCGTTGCCTGAGCTTTCTCGCGTCGCTTGGCCGCGTCGGTCTGTTGCTTGGCGAGACGCTCTTGAGCCTTTCGTTCCATCTCTTCTCGAAGCGGGGCCGGGTCGATCGGCTTGAGCGAGATGTCATCGAGATCGAATGTGCCTGATTCGACTTGAAAGAGGGCCGGCATGAACTTCAGCCAGTAGGCTCCTTCAGGAACAAGGAATTCCACTTCACGCTCAACCCAGCCAGCGGTGTCCTTGCCGGTCGCGGCGGCACTGGGGGTTGGCGATACCTTTTGATGCTGATCGTCGATGAACTCGAGCATGATCCGCGCATCGAACCACGAGTTCTTCCCTTTCTTCAGGTCGCTCACACGCTGCTTCCAGGTCAGTTTCAAAGCACTCACATCGGTCGGCAGCTTGATTTCCTGGTACAGCATCACCATCTCGCCAGGCTGTGGGCTCTTCAGCCGCAGAAAGCGATTGCCGTCCTCCGTTTCCCAACTGCCACCAACCTTGACACCACTCCACTCTGCTGGCCAGGTCGCCTCGGCGTTAGGGATCTCGAAGCTTCCATTGGGGGCGATTTCCACAGAATCGTCCGCGAGGGCCGAAAGCGAAAGGATGGGAATGATGGTCAGTGCAAAGAGAATGTTGCCAAGAATTCGCATAGCGAACATGGTGCCTCGGAAGTTTCTGCTGGGGGTGTTCCGGAAAAGATTGGTACTGTTCCTACCCAAGTATGGCTCAGCAGAGGGAAAAAGTTTCAATGAGTTTGAGGTTAACTAGCGATTTTCTCCGCCAAACTCAGCCCACTGAGGATCGCGCCCTCGACTCGCGCCCCTGAGCACCAGTCACCAGCTATCCCCAGTTGAGATCGCGGATCCCATAGATGCCCTTGTTCAAGCGGCTGGGCAGGGGCACTAAATCGCCAGCGGTGACTGGTCGCGTGTTGAATGTTGCCAAGCTTCTGCCCGATGGCGGTCGAAAAGGCGGCAAGCAACTTGGGGGTAACCTCTTCCGGCGTCTCTTCCAGATGCTCTTTCGCCCAGTTCGGGGCCGTATGAAGCACCCAACATTCCTGGTCTGGATTTCGTCCCGGCTTGCTGTTGTTGCGGCAGATCCAACGCAGTGGGTTTTCGTGGACGAAAGCGGCATCGTACGAAACAGGAACGGGCTTCTCGAAATGAATCATCGTGGCCCAACAGGGATCAAACTGCTGGTTGGCAAGTATCGATGCAAATGGTACGTCGTCGCCCACGATAGTCAGTGTCTGCCGCGGCGGAGCGGTACTGACCAGAATATCGAATGGTCCATGCTCGGCTCCATCGGGTGTGGTCAATGTCCAGCCCCTGGAAGTACGACTTGTTTTCTCGATTGGTGTGTTCGTTTCAACATGAAGAAATCGGGCCAGGTGCTTGCCCAGCGAATTCATGCCTGGCATCGAGACGTAACGTGGTGTCGGTTCGCGTTGAACCTTCAGGTTGGGCCGCAAGATGCAAACATTACCTCGCCACATTGCGACAATTCCATCGTCGATCCACTCTTCGAGCAGGGGGGTAACCAGGTTGCTGCGAATGGTGAAATATTGAGCACCATGGTCAAACGAGGCCTCGTCTTGTCCGCCGCGACGTGTTGCCATTCTGCCTGATACGCCGCGCGACTTGTCAAACAGTGTTACGTCAAATCGAGACGACAGCTTGCGAGCACAGATAAGTCCGGAGATCCCGGCTCCGATAATTGCGACGGTGGGCATGCGAGGTCCTGTTGTTTATGTCAGAAGAGTGATCTTAATTGTTAAGCAAGTGGCGAGAAATCGTTGTGGAATAACGATCGACTTATTCGCAGCGAGGAAACACAATCTGCTTTGTCAAGATGTCCGCAAGGGGAATGTGGCAGTGAAAAACTATTTGAAGAGACACGTTCGGAATTTCATTGGTTTACGAGATCGAAAGGTTTAAAATTCGGATGTAGCGTATCACTTAGTGAGTTCACGATTCGCGGTCTTGTCCGAGAGGAAAAAAGTCGTGGGAGTCTCGCTTTCGATGATCGCCTTGAATCGCGGTTCCAAGGTTTCTTGGAAGGCATTCGAGGAAGATCTCGCTTCGTCATGGCCGACGTTGCCATCTCCAACGGATGTGAAAAAGGAAGAGAACACCCTCTCCTTCGACCTGGGCCACCAAAGTATCGCCATGGGGATGATGCCTGGTCCCATCCCGGAAGATACCTGGGCGGCACCTCAGCGACAGACATGGATCTGGCCCGATGCGGTGGAAAAACTGCAAGATCACAAGACTCACCTTATTGTTACCGCAGTTGGCGACGCCACGCCACTGGAACAATCGCAACTTCTTACGATGGTGACGGCTTCTCTCGTGGCTGCCTGTGGCCAACCCGCTGGCGTCCTATGGGGGGATGCCGGCCTAATGGTCGAGCCGCACGTATTTCGAGATATTGCCCTGGAATCGCTACCAGGTGAATTGCCCCTGTGCATTTGGGTAGCTGTTTTTCTCGGTAAGAACGAAGACGGCACGACGGTCGGTTTCACGCGTGGTCTGCAATCGCTCGACGTAATGGACTTTGTCACCGAAGATGCCACGGACGAGCCAGCCGATTTGTGCGAACGTTTCTATGGCTTAGCCGATTACCTACTGGAGAATGGTCCGGTGATTGAAGACGGCCACACGATCGGGGATGACGCTCAAGAGCGGATTCGTATCTCGTTCGAGCAGTCCCCCTTCGGTCACGAGTCCCCGGTCATGCGACTGAAGTATTCACCCCAGTCAGGGCACTCGCAGTTTGGACTGCATTCCTAATCTTTGGCACGCGGGTGAGCCATTTCGTACACACCCTTCAAGGTCGCCGTGCTGAGGTGGGTATAGATCTGAGTCGTCACCAGGCTCTTGTGCCCCAGCAGTTCCTGCACGCTACGAATGTCGGCTCCGGCATCCAATAGGTGCGTGGCAAAACTGTGCCGTAGCGTATGAGGGCTGGTCCGCAGATCGAGCCCCGCCTCTTTCAAGTATTTTTCGAGCATTCGCCCGACACTTCGTGTGGTGATCCGATTGCCAAACTTGTTGAGAAAGATGGGACGTTCTTTCAGCTTTTCGCTCTTGGGGCTGAGCTGGCGAATATCGATCCATTTCTCCAACGCGTCGAGGGCGAACGAGCCCAGTGGAGCCAATCGTTCCTTGCGACCTTTTCCACGAACGCGCACCAGTCCGTCGTGCAGGTCGAGGTCGTTTTCGTTGATGCCGACCAGTTCGCTCACACGCAGTCCGGCGCTATAGGTCGTTTCGAGCATCGCCCGATCTCGAATACCGGCGGCCGACGACCGGGGTGGAGCGTTCAAGAGCGTGCCGATTTCATCCGTGCTCAGGAAGTGCGGCAGCTTCTGGCTCTTGCGTGGATTGCGGAGCGGTTTGGCGGGGTTCTTTTCCACCAACTGCTGCCGCTGGGCGAACTTAAAGAAGCTACGCATCGAAGCCAAACGCCGGGCCACGGTGCTGCTAGAGTAGCCTGCTTCAGAGACCGCAGAGACGTACCCACGGAGATCGAGCGTGGTGACTTCGCTCGGTTCTGGCTCCAAGGCGAAACTCTCTTCGAGATATTCCGCCAGCGCGTCCAGATCTTCACCATAGCTTTTGATCGTCAGGTCGGATGCGTTACGTTCGACCTGCAGATAGCGGAGGTAGCTATCAATGACAGTGCGCAAGCCCTGGGAGGAGGTATTTGCGACGCGATCAATCACGGTGATAGCTCCGCGTGTTAGCTGAACTCGTCGAAGTCGAGATGGTCGGCATCCAGGCTACCGATATCGATCGGTCCGTTGGCGGGGAATTCGAAACGCGGTTTGACTGCCGCACCGCCTGCAACCGGTTCGTTCTGATCGGCGGCTTGGGCGCGGATCTTCTGGCTTAGCACGGCGGCGTCGTACCAGGTGAAACTCAGTTCCGGGTTACTCGCATAGCGTCCCAGCGTGCGAAGGGCTTCGGCCCTGCGCTGATCGCTGAATAGAAAGACGTAGCGTTCTTCACCCTTGACCAGTGCTAGTACGTTGATCTCTTCCGTCACGTGTGGCAGCCTCCCAGACAATTTCCAAACTCATCCGTGGTAAAGAAGGTTATCGGCTTTCGCCCCATCGGATCGCCAGTTGAGATTCCCCGGCACCGCCACGAAGAGAGAGCATTTCTGTGATATGCGAGTAGCAACAGAAACGAATGAAATCGTTGCTACGATCAAGAAAACCCTGCCAACCCCCATTACGCGCATCGTCCAGAAAAAAGTAATACTGTTCGGCACGTTCTGTGAGGTCTGCGTCATTTTCGCTATAGCTCCGAATCTGCGAGATGATCGGGCCATCTTGCTGTAGCATCGGAGGTGCTTGCGTGCGTGGTGCATCGGGAATAAACCCACTTGGGTCAGGCCAATTCGGTGGAAGGCCTTCCACGGCGATTTGCTCGTTTTTCTCGGGATTTTCAATGCGATCGTCGAGATTCGGCTCGGCCGGTGTTTGCGTGGCGAGCTGTTCACGAGCGAGCGCGAACTCGGCTTCCCAGACATGCGATTCCGGAATGAATTCTTCGCCGGCGGTGCCCCATGGCAAACCATAACCAGGCGGAATCGGATGGAACCCAGGATTGGTCGAGTACCAATTAATCGCGAGAGTCAAACGTTTCGGATAATAGGGCGTGTAGTCAGTCACCGAACCAACGACGACGGCGTCGACGCCCAACATTTTTCCAAGTGCGCGCATTTGTTCGATATCGGTGCCGTTGTTGCCGCTTGCTTGCATGGCCCGCATGACCACACCGACCGGCACGACTTCAAATCCACGTATTGATTGAAGCTCGCCGTAGTAGGCCAGCGTGACTTCGTCCATGTCGAGCGTCGGAGTGTCGCTCTGGTTATTGAACGGAATGATCGCCACACGCGCCAGCTGTGGGAATGGATTGTGATAGATCGGCTTGTCGCGCACCTCTGGGATGGCGGCGCAGCCGCTGCACAGCAGAGTCAAACAGGCGATGGCGAACCAGGTACGCACGAGTATGACAATCGTAGCAATTCAGGTAGCCCCCCTGATTTGCCGCATGCGCATTGGCGAATCAATCGCCGCGCATGGTCCGATGTGTCTCTCATCGACGACGTGGGCCTGTGCTCTTCACGCCAATCGATCCGATTTCGCGAATTGGAGAAACTTTAACGCCGCTAGCGATGCTGGCATGTTTTCTCAAGCTACACCAGCGTGCTCATGCTGCTCATACCGATCGGCTCGCGAGAGGTGAATGGTTCCCCATAGCGGGTACCAATCACTTTGCCCCAGTACGATGCTTCGTCGTGCAGCTTATCCAGAAACGTGGGGTACTCAGATGGTCGCCCTGCGATGAACTGGCTGTGGTAACAGCGGATCGAAGCCAGCTTCTGTTCCCAGTACTCGCTGATATCCAGCACGAACGCCGGCTGCGGGGCCATCTTCAAGTGCACGCAGTAGTAGTTATAGATTCGCTGCGGGTGAAACGGCTCGCCGGGCATATCTGTCTTGCTGAGTTTCGACCAGAAGCGAGCTGCATCCACTAGTTGCGTCGCGGCCAGGTGATCGGGGTGAGCATCTTCCCAATAAGGTGCAAAAAGCCAGTTCGGTCGCAGCTGCCGGATGACCGAAGCCAGCTTCTCGCGGGCTGCTAGCGTTGCTTCAAGGCTACGATTGGGAAGCCCCAGGTTGTCTCGCCAGTCGATCCCCAGAATCTCGGTTGCGGCAGCTGTTTCGGCGGCTCGTTTTTCCAGGCTGCCATAAGGGGTGGGCTCGCCAGAGGTCAGATCGAGGATGCCAATTTTCTTCCCCTCGGCTTTGAATTTGAGGATCGCCCCGGCCATGCCTAGTTCGGCGTCGTCTGGATGGGGGGCGATAACCAGAATGTCGAGCGGAGTGGGTGTTTTCATTTGATCTGGAACCATGACGCGTAATCAGGTATTTACCTCGGCACATATTTTCATTTTTCGGGCCCTGCTGACTTTACAACCATGACCATCCGAATACTCGTTGTCATGCTGACTCTCATCGCTGTCGTTCCCGGCTGCCGTACTTGGGGCTGGGGCGGGAAGGAAACGAAGCAGGATAGCCATCTCGTCGACAACTTCTCCGACACGCAATCGAAGTCGGATGAAGATAAAGAAGACGACTATGTCGACTCCGCTACCTATGCCAAGCAGAATGGCCGAACCCAAGACCCGGGTACAGGGCTCTCTGACCGTTCTCGACAAATCGAGCGGAACCTGGGCTACAACTAGTACGCCGAAGCGAATCGTATTGGTTTAGTGTTCGATGCCGTAGAGTGGGCCAAGTTTCGCACGCAGGTAGCGAATCAGCGGCTTCGAATCGATCGGATCACCGCAAACGCGTTCGACCAACTCGGCACCTGGGTAGCACTCGCCATGTTGATGGACATTCTCACGCAGCCAATCCAATAGCGGCATGAACTCGCCGGCGGCAAACATGCCGTCCAAGTCTCCCAGGTCCTCGCGAGCTTGCTCCAGTAGCTGGGCCGAGTAAATATTGCCCAGGCTGTACGTCGGGAAGTAACCCATCAGGCCGGCGCTCCAGTGGACGTCCTGCAGGCAGCCGTCGGCATCGCTGGTGGGGGTGATGCCAAGCTGCTGGGTATACTTCTCGTTCCAGGCACCTGGCAGATCTTTTACTTGCAGGTCGCCGGATAGCAGTGCCTGTTCCAGCTCGAAGCGGATAATAATGTGCAAGTTGTAAGTCGCTTCGTCCGCTTCCACACGAATCAGCGATGGCGTCACTTCGTTGATCGCAAAGTGGAAGTCCCCCATCGGCACGTCCGACAATGCTTCAGGGAACAGCTTCTTGGCATCACCATAGAAGTGGCTCCAGAACGCATAGCTGCGGCCGACGATGTTTTCCCACAGACGCGACTGCGATTCGTGAATGCCCAGCGAAGCCGCGTTGCCTGGCGGTAACCCAAACCAGTTTTTGGGGAGACCTTGTTCGTACAGCCCATGTCCTGCTTCGTGCAGGGTCGAGAAGAAGGCCGACGGGAAGAAGTTCTCGTCGTACCGCGTGGTAATGCGGATATCGTACGGGCCAATCGTCGTGCAGAACGGATGATGCGTCACATCGAGTCGGCCGGCCGAGAAGTCGAAACCAATTTGCGAGGCGGCCGACTTACCGAGGATTTCCTGCTGAGCGATCGGATAGTGCCGCTTGAGGATCTCCATGTTTGGCGTTCGACCACTCTCTTTGATCTCCGCCACTAGCGGAACGAGTTGATCCTTGAGGGTCTCGAGCACGCCGCGAACCTGGGCGGTCTTTGCTTCGGGTTCGTAGAAGTCGAGCAGCGCGTCGTACTGTTCCCCCTGGTAGCCGATTGCTTCGGCCATCTCGCGGCTCAGGCTGATTAGCTTATCGAGGATCGGTTCGAAGGTACCGAAGTTGTCTTCCGCACGCGCTTTGACCCACGTCTGCTGGCCAATGATACGGGCATGGCTGAACTCTTCGACCAGACGTTTGGGCAACTTCACCTGCTTCAGGTAGTCGCTTTTGATACGGCGGATCGTCGCTTCAGTCGGGCTGTTGGGTTGTTCGCTCAGCGCCGACTCGTGCAATTCTTCCAGCCAGGCCCCAATCTTCGGATCGGTGTTGCGATCATGAATGATACCGGAAAGAAGGGTGATTTGATCGGCACGATAGGCACCGGCACTCTCCGGCAGAAGGACTCGTTCATCCCAGCCCAGCAGCGAATTGATGTTCTCGAGCTTGGCTGTTTCGCGATAGTGGTCGCACAGTTGATCGAAGATTTGCTGATGGTCTGCCATGGTCTTGGCCTCGGCTCGAAAGTAATTCAGTTTGCAATGCAGTTGAACGAAACCAGGCCTAAGCCAATAGCTTCGCGCCCGTTTCTTTGTCGCATGCCGTCAGGATCTTGGCGATAGTTGCGTCCGCCTCTTCGCCAGTCAGTGTGCGATCGTAGGCCTGAAGGGTGACCGTGAAGAGGACACGCTTCTTGCCGGGGCCGTCCTTCTTCGGATCGCGGAAGATCTCTTGGAACGTCACCACTTCCACCAGTTCGCCACCGGCCGAGTAGCTGATGTCTTGCAGTTTCGACCAGCTGATGTTTTCGTCGACCACCAGGTTTAAGTCGCGATTCATCGCGGGGTGGGTGCTGAAGTCTTGATGTTGCGGAATGAGTATGGCCAGTTTCATCAGAGCTCTCAGGTCGAGCTCGGCGACGGTGGCCGATTGCTGCAGGCCGAATGCCTTGCGGGCCTTGTCGCCAACGACACCCAGGTAACCAAGCGTGGTGCCACCGATCGTCAAATGTGCCCCCTGCCCTTCCGCGAAGAGAGGGTCGGTGTAGGGAATGGTGGTGATCCTAATGCTCGGGTTGAGCATGCCCACCAGGCCTTCGATGACTCCCTTCAACTCGAAGAAATCGCGACCACTGGTGATGCCCACCATGTAGCGTTCATCGGGAAGTGCCTTCGGTTTGGGCAGGTAAACCTTGGCGATCTCGTACAAGTCGATGTCGGTGTAGCTGAACTTCTCGTTGTTTCGGCGAGCACCCAATAGGCTGGGAATCAAGCTCACACGCAGGCGGTCTTCCCCTTTAACCATTGGCATGCTGGTTGTCAGCGGTTCGGCCAGCGACCAACCTTGGAAGGCTTTCGACCAGACGTCACTCACGATGCTGCGGGTCAGGGTTTCATCGAAGCCCATTCCCAGCATGCCTGTGCGAACTTTGTTGCGAACCCGGTCTAAATCGCTTTGATGGGAAGCACTGAGGGAAACGCCGGCATGTTCAGGAATCTTGTCGTAACCATGAATTCGCGCGACTTCTTCCACCAGGTCGACTTCACGATCGAGATCGCGCCGCCAACTGGCCGGTATCACGGTGATCTGCTTGTCGTTCTGGTGGGTGACCTCGTTGCCGAGGCGTTCCAGAATGCGACGAACTTCGGTTTCCGAAACGTGAATGCCCAGAATGCGAGGAATCTGCGACAGTCGCAGCGTGACCGACTCGCGAGCACTTGGCTCAGATCCGGCATAGACGCGTCCTTCGCAGACTTCGCCACCGGCCGTTTCGACGATCAACTCGCAGCAGCGGCGGCTGGCCCAATCGATCATCTCGGGATCGACGCCACGTTCAAAGCGATACGAAGAATCGCTCTTCAGCTTGAGCCGGCGCGAGGTCGTGCGTACCGGTAACGCAGCGAACTGGGCGGCTTCGATCAAAAGGTCGGTCGTCATCTCATTGACTTCCGTCTCTTTGCCCCCCATCACGCCGGCGATCGCCACGGCACCACTTTTGTCGGCAATCACGTAATCGTCGGATGTCAGCTGGTATTCGCGATGGTCGATGGCCAGGAACTTCTCTTCGTGCGTCGCCTTGCGAACACGGATGGTGTCTCCGGTGAGCTTGTTCAGGTCGAACGCGTGTAGAGGCTGGCCGATTTCCATCAGCACGTAATTGGTGGCATCGACCACGTTATTGATCGTGGAAATGCCAATCGTACGCAGCCGATTGACCATCCAGGCTGGGCTGTCGCCAACAGTCACGCCGGTGATGCTGCGGGCAATATATCGTGGGCAGAACGCTTCGTCTTCGATCTGCACAATCATCGGACAAGCGGCCCCGCTCGAATTCTTCGAGACGTCCGCGCCAGGAACCTTCAGGTCGAGATCAAACAGCACGCCCACTTCGCGGGCAATGCCTATGTGGCCAAGCCAGTCTGGACGGTTGCTGGTGACTTCCAGATCGAGACATCGATCGTTGTCAACCGTTGCCGACCCGTCGAAGTTCAGGCCTGCCAGGGTCAAACGATCGCAGACTTCCGCTTCGCTGATGTTTAAATCGAGGTACTGCTTCAGCCAATCCCAGGAAACGAGCATGGTCAGAGTTTTTCTTTACGGGGTCGTGTGTTCGAGTTTCGTAGCGATTCAAAGCAAACTTGCTGCCGGCCAGTGTTAGAACTGAGCCAGGAACTTCGTATTGCTGTCGTACAAATAGCGAATGTCGTTGATGCCGTGGCGTCGCATGCACAGACGTTCCACGCCCAAGCCAAACGCGAAACCGGTTACCTCTTCCGGATCGTAACCGACGGCCTTGAGCACGTTCGGATCGACCATGCCGGCTCCGCCGAACTCGAGCCAGGTATCTTGCCAACGCATATCGACTTCCACACTCGGTTCGGTGAATGGGAAGAAGGAGGGACGGAAGCGGATTTCCACGTCGTGTCCCAAGTAGCTCGATGCGAACAGTCGCAGCACGTACTTCAGGTCGGCCATTGTGACGTTGGTGTCGACCAGCAGACCTTCGATCTGATGGAACATCGCGTAGTGGGTCGCATCGATTTCGTCAGGACGATAAACGCGCCCCAGAGAAACGATCCGGATCGGTGGCTTGTTGTTTTCCATCACCCGAATTTGCACGGTCGACGTCTGGCTACGCAGAAGTTGATTGCCGCCGCCGGTGCCGGTGGAAGCAACGTTCAAATAGAAGTTGTCTAGCGGATCGCGAGCCGGGTGCTCGAGCGGGATATTCAAGGCTTCGAAATTGTGCCAGTCATCTTCGATCTCGGGGCCTTCGACGGCCGAGAAGCCGAGCCGGCCCATGATGTCCTTCAGTTCATCAATCGTCTGGGTGATTGGGTGGATGTGACCCAGACGCGGACGCTTACCAGGCAAGGTCACGTCCAGTGCCTCGACTTTCCCCTTCTTGCCGCTGCCGCCGGTAATGGCGTCGGCGGCCGATTGGAAAAGTTCTTCCAGGCGGTTCTTCACTTCATTGAAGCGTTTACCGGCGACCGGTTTGTCTTCCTTCGAGACCTGCCCCAGCCCCTTTTGGACTTCCTTGAGCTTGCCACTCTTGGCACCCAGGTATTCGACACGGGTTTCTTCCAGAATCTCTTTGTCGACCTGCTTGATGGCGTCTTCAAAACGATGCGATGCCGCTTCGACCAGGTCGTCTAGCTGTTTGATGAAATCGTTGAGTGACATGATGCCTGTAAGTTTGGTGCGTTCATGAAACAAGCCGCCGAGTCATCCTCGGCGGCTTGTATTATTGCATCTGAGTTGGTTGCTGCCCATCCAAGGAGGGCAAACACTTAGGCAGCCAGGGCAGCCTTGACTTGTTCGGTCACGGCGTCGAATGCACCTGGATCGTGGATCGCCATTTCGGACAATACCTTGCGGTCCAAGTTGATACCGGCTTTCTTCAGGCCGTTGATGAATTCGCTGTAACGCAGGCCACGTTCGCGAGCGGCGGCGTTGAGACGGATAATCCACAGCTTGCGGAATTCACGCTTACGGACCTTACGGTCACGGTAGGCATATACGCCAGCACGGACCAGGGTTTCCTTGACGGTACGCAGCAGATTGCCACGACCACCACGATTACCACGGGCCTTCTTAAAAAGGCGCTTCTTGGACTTATGGCGTGCCTTGCCGTAAGTAGTTCTCATCGTATTACCTGACTTTCGTCCACTGGGCCCCCACTCGTTATAAATGGGTGTTTGTTGCCCGCGTACTGAAAAATGACACTCGATGCATGCTCACACGGCGTGAAACAGCTCGAAGTGCCGACAAAGTTGTGTCTAGTAGCTGTACTTGCCCAAAGCTTCGCGCAGAGCTACCGATTCGGCTTCGGCCAAAACGGTTGTGCCGCGGAGGTTTCGCTTCCGCTTGTGGCTCATGCGGTTGGCCAAGTGGCTCGTACCACACTGACGGTGCTTGATCTTGCCCTTCCCGGTGATGCGGAAGCGCTTTTTGGTACCCTTGTGGGTCTTCATCTTAGGCATGATGCCAATCCCCAATGAATATCTGGGACGTCATGTCCTTTAGAGGACAATCTTCTGATACATGGAAACCCAATATTCTAGAGACTTCCCTCCATATGCGGTAGGGGGACGCTAAGGATTTTGAAAAACCTCGCCAGCGACGATCCTATTGACGCAACTTATTGTCGCAATTGGTTTTACCAATACGGTTTTCAGCACGAATCGCTCCACACGAGGTCGAATATCGGACGCCACCTACCTAAAATATGGATTGCCCCCGAATATTCCCCTCGACCTGTGGCCAACAACCTTGATGGACGGTCCCCTGATTACTGCCTGGACGATTCGCCTCGCCCTGATTGGGCTGATGGTGTGTATCGTGTTGCGGATGGTGCGTCCGTGGTGGGCGATAAGCGAGGGTATTCAGCGAGTTATTTGGACTGCCTCGTGCGTGCTGTTCCTGGCACATATCGCCGCTGGCATGCATTATTACCACGACTGGAGCAACGCCGCGGCCTACGCCGATACGGCCCAGCAAACCTACGACAAGCTCAAGGTGCGGTTCGGTGGAGGAATCTACGTCAATCACTGCATGGCCATATTGTGGGTGGCGGATGTGTTGTGGTGGTGGATTGCGCCGCAAGGCTATGCTGGCAGAAGCCCTCGCTACGAGCAGTGGCTGATCGGTTTTTTCCTGTTTATTGCATTCAACGGACTGATCGTGTTCAAAGAAGGTCCTCTGCGAATTGCCGGAGTGATTGGGTTTACCGTTTTGGGGCTCGTCTGGCTGGCCGTTCATTTCCTGCCGACACCTAGACCCCAACTCGCCGAGTCCCCTAAGTAACAGTGAACTGATGCATCACGCTAATCCTTCAACATGCGATCCATTGATCATCGCCTATCTTACGGCCGGCGGGGCGGGCATGTTTTGCGGTAGCTGCATGCGCGACAACACGGTTGCCCGGGCCATGCATCACCTGGGGCACGATGTCCATTTGCTGCCGATGTATACCCCGATTCGCGTCGATGAAGAGGACGTCAGCGAGAAAACCCTCTTCTACGGCGGCATCAACGTATATATGGAGCAGAACGTCCCAGGCTATCGGTTTCTGCCAGACCTGGTGACGCGCTGGCTCGATCAGGAATGGATCATCCGCTGGGCAACTTCCCGCGGAATTGAGACAAGTGCCAAGCAGTTGGGCGCGTTGACTCTATCCGTATTGAAGGGGAAAGACGGTAATCAGCGGAAGGAAGCCCAGCGTCTGGCGAAGTGGGTGGCCCAGGAGCTTCGGCCGCAGGTCATCAACTTCAGCAACATGATGATCGCCGGCACGGCTCCGCTGCTGAAGGAGAAGGTCGATTGCCCGATCCTGGTGACCCTGCAAGGGGACGACATCTTCATGGACGACCTGCCCGAACCATATCGATCGCAGTGCTTCGCCCAGATTCGCAAGTTGGTCGAGCATGTCGACGGGTTCATCGTTTTCAGCCATTACTACGCCGATTACATGGCCGAGTACTTTGGTATCCCGCGCGAGAAGTTTCACCTGGTGCCGCTGGGGATCGATTTAACGGACTTCCCCGATCACCCGCACCCACATCTCACACCTGATCGACCTCCGACCATCGGTTACCTGGCTCGCATGGCACCCGAAAAGGGGCTGCACGTTCTCGTTGATGCGTTTATGCACTTGCGGGAAATTCCGGGCCTGGAAGACGCCCAGTTGAAGATCGCCGGCTGGGCGGGCCCTCAGCAGCAACTCTATCTCGACGAGCAATTTGCCAAGCTCCGAGATTCAGGACACTTCGGCGGGTGCGAGTATCTGGGGACGGTCGATCGAGCAGGCAAGCTGGCTTTCCTGAGGTCGATTGACGTCCTTTCGGTTCCCACAGTCTATCGCGAGCCGAAGGGGCTGTTTGTGCTCGAGGCCTGGTCGGCAGGCGTTCCGGTCGTGCAGCCTGATCACGGAGCGTTCCCCGAGCTGATCGCCGCGACGGGTGGTGGGCACCTGGTGCCGCCAGAAGACCCAATCGCCTTGGCAGAAAAACTGGCCGAGGTGCTCGCCAATCGAGATAGCTTACGAGCACTGGGTTCGTCGGCATCGGAGATGGTTCGTGCGAAATTCGGAGCGAATGTCGCCGCGGCCGAAACGATTGAAATCTATCGCTCGATGCTGGATCGTAAGTCCGGCTAAGTTAGGCAGCGCTCTTACGCGGCTTTTCGGATAGCAGTCTCTGGGGCCGCATTATCGGCGTTGATCGGCAGCAAACGGGGAGGAGGCATCATCCCGTTTTCGATAAAGATCGGGCCGGTCTTCGACTTCTCCCAGATGGCGTTGTTGCGATCGAAGTCTTCCTGGTTAAAGAACTTCTCGTGTTCCATATGGAACAGAATCGCCGAGTAGAGAGCGTTTTGTCGCTTCACACCGGTACGCATCAAGCGGGTAATGAACTCGCTGTCCTCGCGCCAGAAGCCGACAAACTCTTCGTTCCAGCCGTTGATAGCTTCGACGTCACTACGCCAGGTGGCGATATTGCAACCTCGGATCCCTTTCATCCCGCGGCTACGAACGGCCAGGCCTGGGATGCGAACCAGCAGGTGTAGCTTCGTGAGCCCGCCGTTGAGCCAATGCTTGAACAACTGCCAGGTGTTCTCAGTTCCGTGAAACGTTTCGAACGCTTTGTAGTTGAGGAAGTTTCGGCGTCCTTGGGTGAAATAGCCTTGCTTGGCGAGCCGCTGGTGATCGGCCACAAACATCGGACCTGGGATGCAGTCGCCGTCGGTATAGATCAGGTATTCACCGGTGCATTGCCGCGTGGCCGCATTGCGGGCCTTGCTGATCTGGGGCATGCCACTGAAAGGATGCCAGGCATGAACGATCGGGAAGTCGGCCTGCTGTTGATGCTTTTGGATGATCTCGGGCGTGTCATCGGTCGATCCGTCGTCCGCGATTACCACCTGGTGTGGTTTGACGGTTTGATGAACGTAGCCGTGCAGTACCTTATCGAGGTAGTACGACCGATTGTGGGTGGTAACGATGACCGAAGATTTCATGGGGTTAGCCTTCCGGGATGGCGCAGCGAAGCATCCTTGCGAGCAGCGACGCGGAAAGGTACCAGAGGGCAAACAAAATCAGCAAGAGCATTTGCCTATTTCGATGCCTGCTAGCAAGTCAGGTACCGCGCATAAAAAAGACCACCTCGAAATTCGAAGTGGTCGTTTTCGTCGATAGCTTGGCCGTTAGCCGGCTTTGGGAGACACCGTCGCCATGATGCGGCGTCCCATTTGTTTCGGGGGCGATTCAACCTTGCCCACTTCCGCGAGCAGTTCGATCACTTGAGCCATAACGCGATGGCCTTCTTCCACGTGTGCCATTTCACGACCCTTGAACTGGACCGAAACCTGGACTTTATCTTTGTGCTTTAAGAAGCTGATCGCTTGCTTGACCTTGAACTCGATATCGTGGTCGCCCGTCTTCGGACGCAGGCGGATTTCCTTCGTCTTGGTGTGGTGCGACTGGTTCTTGTGTTGCTTCTTGCTTTGTTGGTACTTGTACTTACCGTAGTCCATGATGCGGCACACCGGTGGCTTGGCACCAGGGGCAACTTCGACCAGGTCTAATCCTGCTTCGCGAGCAATCGACAAGGCTTCGTCGGTGGGCAGAACGCCTAATTGTTCTCCATCAGCAGCAATGACTCGAATGGGCGAGATTCTAATGCGATCGTTGATTCGAGTCTGGTCGCGATTTTGATCGCGGTCTCGATCGCGAGACGTGTTTCGCAGGGCGATGGCTAGTGATCCTTTTAAGCTAGGAAACGGGTAATGCAAATATTATCGACGTTGTGGACAACCCGTAAAATCGTACCACATTGAAAACATTCTATCGTCAAGTTTCCGCCACGTTAACGCACGAAAATAGGAATCGGCGAATTTTGCCACCTTTCCGGGTGGTAATGGCGGTTCCTGTTCCCGTTACGGGGCAAATGGCCTTCTGGCGAACGGGACTCTTTCAGCAATCCGCCAGGCTCGCCCCCAGGTCTGGGGGCGGTGGGGCCTGGCTTAATGCTTAGTAGCCTTCGCTGGTGGTGGCGGTGCCGGAGGTCCCCAGGCCGGCCGATCCTTTGAAGACCTGGCGAACCACGCGATTGGCCACTTCTTCCTGCAGTTTCTCGATCGCTTGGGGGATCTTCATCGATCCCAGGTCGCCATCGATGCGGTCGCGTACCGAAACGGCTTCTTCTTCCATTTCGCGTCCACCAATGATGAACATGTACGGAATCAGTTCCAACTGAGCGGCACGGATCTTGGCCCCGATCTTTTCAGGGCGATAGTCGCCACTAACTCGGAAGCCGGCGGCCAGCAGCTCTTTTTCGACCTTCTGGGCATACTCGTCGAACTTCTGGCTGACCGTCAGGAGGCGAATCTGTTCCGGTGCCAGCCATAGTGGGAACGCGCCGGCAAAGTGCTCGATCAGCACACCCATGAAGCGTTCCAACGAGCCGAACGGAGCACGGTGGATCATCACCGGCCGGTGCGGCTGGTTGTCCTTGCCGATGTACTCCAGGTCGAAACGCTCGGCACTAGGCAGGTTGTAGTCCAACTGCACAGTACCCAGTTGCCATTCGCGGCCCAGGCAGTCGTTCACCACAAAGTCGGCCTTCGGACCGTAGAACGCGGCTTCGCCTGCTTCGGCAGTCGCAGTGATGCCCATGTTCTTGCACACACGAACCAGGGCGGCTTCGGCGGCATCCCACACTGCTTCCTTGCCAACGTACTTGCCGCTATCGGGATCGCGGAAACCCAAGCGGACGCGGTAGTCGGTCAGGCCCAGGCTGCTCAGCACGTACTGAGTCATCTGGATGCACTTGCGGAACTCGTCTTCGACTTGTTCGTCGGTGCAGAAGATGTGAGCATCGTCCTGGGTGAACCCACGCACGCGGGTCATGCCGTTCAATTCGCCTGACTGCTCGTAGCGGTAAACGGTACCGAATTCCGACAAGCGGTACGGCAATTCACGGTAACTACGCGGCCGAGACTTGTAGATCATGATATGGTGCGGGCAATTCATCGGCTTGAGGAGGTATTCTTCATCCTCGGCCTGATGAATGGGTGCGAACTGGCTGTCCTTGTAATAAGGATAGTGTCCCGAGATCTTGTACAGGTCGACCTTGCCGATGTTCGGAGTCACGACCGGCAGGTACTCGAACTTCTTTAGCTGTTCGCCAACGAACTCGGTCAGCAGGTTACGAATGATGGTCCCCTTAGGGGACCACAGGATAAGCCCCTGCCCTACCAGCGGATTGATCGAGAACAGATCCAACTGCTTGCCTAGCACGCGGTGGTCGCGGCGTTTGGCTTCTTCGATTTTGGTTAGGTGGGCTTCCAGGTCTTCCTTGGTAAAGAAGGCAGTCGCATACAGCCGCTGCAGCTGACGATTGTTGGAATCCCCTTTCCAGTAGGCACCAGCAACCGACAGGATTTTATAGGCCCCAATCGCTTTCGGACGCGGAATATGGGGCCCGCGGCACAGGTCGATGAACTCGCCTTGCTGATAGAACGACATCGACGCGTGATCTTTCAGGCCGGTCTCGATGTGCTCTATCTTGTACTTCTGTCCCAGGTCTTTGACGACCTGCAGTGATTCATCTCGATTGCGTTCAATGCGCTCGAACGGCTCGTCTTCCTTGATGATCTTCTTCATCTCGGCTTCGATGGCCGGGAAGTCTTCTTCGGAAAGCTTGTGCTCAAGGTCGAAGTCGTAGTAGAAACCCCCTTCGATGGTCGGACCAAACGCGAGCTGCACACCGTCAAACAGCCTCATGACGGCTCGGGCCATGATGTGGGCACAGCTATGCCGCATAACCCCCAACGCTTCCTCGTCCTTCTTGGTCAACAGTCGCAAGTTGACGGTGCCTTCTTCAGGCAGCTTGGTATCGAAGCCCACGATATTGCCGTCGACTTCGCCGGCAAGGGTCGCTTTGGCCAGGCCGGGACCGATATCGGCAGCGACCTCCATGGGGGTGACGGCGTGATCGAATTCCTTCTTGGATCCGTCGGGAAGAATGACCTCGAGCATGATGTGTTCGGTTTCTTATCCAAATGGCGATTTCCAGGCTCACGAGGACATCGAAACAAAGGATGTCGCTAAAACCGTAAGGATGGATCGGGCAGATGTGGCCGTCGTAGCGATCTATCTGCCAGGGCGAACCTTCTGCCAGCGGCAGGGCTCTCCATTATTTGTGTTGTTAGAGACGCCCCGCCGGGTAAGCGGGTTCACCGCAAGAAGCGTATAGATTGACGGAAGTTGCGCATTAGGAAAAGTCCAGGTTGTCGTTCCCCAGGCTATTTGGACGCTAAGTCTCCAGGTCGGGGCAGCTTAGGTGAGGGGACATAATCGCAATTTTCGTTGTAGCCCCTTGACGATCGGACAGTTCTAATGGCAAACTACGCGTTTGGTTAACCTCCACGGGGGTGAATCACTGATAATTGCTTGCACGCAATAAGCGTCACCGCTTGATTGCAAGAAGCACAAAAGGGCGATTGGCTCAGTTGGTTAGAGCACTACCTTGACATGGTAGGGGTCACAGGTTCGAATCCTGTATCGCCCACTTCATAAAGCCGTAATTCATAACGATTTACGGCTTTTTTCGTGCGCTGATTTTGTACCTAATTTGTACCAAATCGCATGTGTACCTAATTGGGCCGAATCCGTACCAAATCTACGGCCCATGAATCGCCCATAGAATGCTCGTAGATCATCGCCACATGATCGGCCAAGATTCGCCCGAAAGTCGTTCTATTTGGCGTGTGGGGCCGTTAGACGGACCATTTAGGCGGCGGCGATATCGTCGATTCGATCATCGCTTTCGGGATGAACCACTTTGATTGTTGGTGGAAGCAGAATCGGAAGCCCAGAGCCTACCATCGCTTGGCATACTTTGAATGTATTCTGCAACATTTCCAGTTCTGCTGCGGCAATTGATAGCGTCTTTTGAGCGTTCAAGTGCAGTCTTTGTGCGGCCTGTACGTTTTCATCAATCGTGGTGAAATCGGTAGCTTTGTAGTGACGATGTGTCTGGCAGTGCATTAACCGAACTTCCGCCTTGATGCGTTCAAGGGATGCCTTAGCGAAAGAGAAATCTGATTGTGCCTCAATTTGTCGCTTGTGAGCAGCCAAAATTAGCTTAGGTAAATCCTCAAAACGTAGATTTTCCTCGATATCCATTTCTCGAATTTCCTTATGACTTCGAATGGTCTTTTCTGGTTCGAGAAAAGTCCCTTTTTTGGGCGGTGAGGTCAATATGTTTTCTCACCTAATTTGGAACGTCCCAGAGCCAAGAAAAAGCCATGTCATCACGACATGGCTTCTCGATTACAAATGTTGTAACGGCAAACGTCACAATTCCTGCTGGTCAGCAATATTCCTCATCCACTCGTTGCAAAACATCGCAAGATCAGCCTGCCCTCCCTTGTGGTACGAAATCCTGCCGTCTTCGATCTTTACCCACTGCCGGTAGCACATGCCACCCTGCTCAAACGTCATCGGGAAAATGTTCTTCCCAGTCCACAGGAACGTAACCTCTGGATCGGTGACTAGATCACGCTCGACCTCGTGATAATGCGTGACCGAAACCACTAAGCCCGGTGACACCAGACGAGGTTTCGTGGTTGGCTTCCCAATCACCTCCACGCAGACCGGCATGAAGACACCCTCGGTGTTGTCAATCTTCCGATTTGACCCGATGCGTTTCATTCCCTCGACCAGCTTCAGGAAGATACGAGTTGCTTTCTGATCTAATGATTTCACGTGTGTGCTCCTATGTTCGGTCGATGGTGGAATTACATTGCTTACACTTCCAGAACGATTTTCTGTTGCTGCCCATGCCGAGGGCATAGATGCAGATGATTGGTCCAGCAATCCAACCAATGACCGGAATCAACAGGAACACGGCCACTCCAATGCAGAACACCATGAGGGCACAGAGAAGCCCCATGATGACACCACGACCCTTGGAATGTCTTCGCATTTCTCCCTTGCAATAAGGGCACTCAATAACCTTCTTCTTTCCCATGGATATCTCCTTCAAGAAACGACAAAAGCCCCGAGGATCACTCGGGGCTTGGTGGAACTGGTCAGAACTAGCCGATGGCTTCGGCTACCGCATGGTAGGCATCCAATGCCTCAAGAGCCTTCTCCGTGGAACCACACGAATCGATGAATTTGCCAACCTTTTCGATGGCAGCCTTGGCATCAACCGAACCTTCGTACTGCTTGGCAAATTCGGCAGCCACTTTGATCGTGTCCACATCCAGACCACCTTTCTTCTTGGAGGAAGGTCGTAGAACGGTCGAAACACGTGATGCCGTGACATCAACGCCCTTTGCCTTCAGGGCCTTAGCGATGTCCGATGGTCCAGCGTTGGGATTTTCGGCGTGATATTGCCGAATTGCCTCAGCCTTGTTGGGGGCGTTGTTGTCGGTGGCGTTGGCATTGTTTGCAGCGGTGTTGGTGCGTTTTGCAGCCATGATAAATCTCCGAAAAACAAAATGTTGCGTGTTCGTGTCGGCGAAGTTGCCAACGACGAGCAGCAGCTTTGTCTGCGGGATCGAAACAAGAAAGCCTCGTTTCGGCTTATTTCGGAAGATTTTTGACCGAACTTTTTGTCCTCAAAGTGGGTCGTATTGTGTTCGGCTTGGTGGCTGGCAGAATGGTCAGATCAATGTTGGTGCGAATAATTGGAGAATCGTGGTGGCAGAGAAACAATATTCCGGGTCTCAGAAGTGCGGGCATTGCCACAACGTAGCTCCAATGGAGATTCTGGCGAAAGCTGTAGTTGACGAGGTAGAGGAGCATAGTGATGAGGATGGCTACCGCTCAGGCGTATTTATAGAACGCAATACATATAAGTTGTTCAAGTGTTCCTCGTGCAGTAAGACAATACTTACTGTCGAATTTTACTGTTCGGGCATGAATCCCGATGATCCAGATGTTTCAATTCTCTATCCGCAACTGAACTCTTCACTCGTAGGTTTACCGGAGAAAGTCCAGAAAGCTTACAACTCTGCCCAGCGTGTTCGCCGAGTTGACGCCAATTCCTACGCTGTTCAACTACGGCGAACGTTGGAATTTATTTGCAAGGATCAACAGGCAAGCGGGAACACGTTGGCAGCGAAGCTCAGAGACCTTTCAAACCGTAATTTGATTCCTGACAAACTGAGCGAAATTGCTAAGCATCTCAAGGACTTTGGAAACGTTGGAGCACATGCAGACGATTTTGATATTTCTGAGGCAGAGATTCCACTGCTTGACTCGCTTGCTCGTGCAGTTGCCGAATACATTTACACTGCCCCGGCGTTGGCTAAACAGGCTGAAGAGCGTTTCAAAAAATTGAAGGGCGATGAATAAGAGTAAAGCGTCAGGGTCGGAGTCGAACCGCCTTCTCACCACTGGTTGTGGTGTGTGTACCGTTACACCTCTGACGCATGTTTATTTAGCCTCACCACGATACATCTCGCCACCGATCTCCTTGATTTTGGAAAACGGGACCACAGGAACCGTCAACCTCTTTCGTGCATCGTAATTAAGAAAATACATGTAACGAAACTGGAAGCCGGGAATCACCTGACCACCAACCTCTTCGACATAGGCAGATAGGTTGTAACGTCCCCCAGTCACGTCGTAATAGCTCTTTCCACCTAACTCCGTTCTTGGTGTCGTTGGATTGCTTTCTAACGTCATTTTGTGAATCGTGGAACCATTCGGCAGACGTACAAGATTCTTGCTTTGATTGATGCCGGTAAGGGTGAATCCAGAGGCTTGGTAAATCGTGCCATGTCCACATTGGGTGCCATCCGCAAATGACACGACCCACTCCAACTGTGGATAGTGTTTCTTCAATAGCTTCATCGCAACAGCGATAGAACGGCTTTCTCCGTTTGCAGGAAGCCAATCCGCCAGAGCCATTCGATTCAATTCAATGAATCCATTCCACTTGGTATCACGAACAAGACCGATGATTTTCTTCTTGTCGAGCGATGGTCCGAATTGAAGAACACCACCACATTTGCCATCGAGAAAAACGCCAAGATGTATCTGGCTATTCCTCACGACCTTCCCGCTGTAATGCAATGACTTGATGATCTTGTCAGCATCCTTGCGAGGAATCGGCTTGACGATGATATCTTTAGCACGACCCAAGGAACACCTCGCAGATTCGAGCTAGAGCCAGACCATTCTTGTTGCCGTCATCGGCAAATGGTCCCATTCCCTTGGAAACCTTCAATGCTTCGTTGACGATCTCTGTTTGATCGTTTGTGAGCGTGAAGGTCATTTGGCCATGTGTTTTCTCTTCATCGCCTATCTGTGGGAATTCCCCTTCTCCGACATCGAAGGAACCAGCACGTTCCTCGATCTCTTTGAACATAGCCTCCACGGCTTCCGATTGTTCCTCCAAGGATGCAATTAGCTCGGAGAACTTTTCGCTGTTGGCATCGGCCATTGCTGCCAATGGATCGAGGGAAGCCAGAATCAAGGATTCTTGTTCTTCAGTCCACGAACCGATAAGAACCGGAACCTTTTCATCCTTGGCGATTTTCTTTCGGGCGTGACCATCGATGAGACGACCGGTTGCCTCATTGAATAGCAAGGCACCTGCCCAACCAACTTGGTCGATGATGTCGGCAAGGCTATTGGTTTGAGATGAAGGATGTTCTCGCCAGTTCTTGGGATTGTCGCTGAGATCAGCGGGGCTTAGATATTCGAGACGTAAGTTGTTCATGCTCGTATTTAGGGCCAGCACGAGTAATTATGTTACGTCGGGGTGGAGTGCTGCTCGTATCTCGTTATTCTTTACGTTGTCGGAAGCCTAAATCCTTTGTTTTGTGGGATAATTTTATGAGCGATTCGCAAGACCCAAATGAAGAGATACCACCAGAAATCCGTCGAGCCGCCCGGAAACTGCAATACTTTTTAAAGACAATGAACACCATCTATTCGCCCATTCTGGCGGCTCAACGCCAGATGGGGCTATTTGACGTAGCTGCTCAAGCCATGGCAGCGACAAGGAGTATTGAACAAGCACATTTTCGGATAATGAGCCAAGTGCTGGATGTAGTTCCTTCAATGCAGAAAGTTCAGTCTTCGCTGATCTCCGAGGTATTCGACAAGACGGCCATGGTCGAAATCTTGCGACAGCAGGAGGAACTACTGTCGTTGTTCTCATCGATTACAAGCGGTCCATTCGCTAATATTTCTTCGATTTTAGATGAGGCACGAATCACCCTTGGTGATCTGGATTTAACAGCAATTCCCACGATTGACGAACTAACGGAGGAAGAACTTTCCGATCCTGAAGTTCAGGATGTTCTTGAGAAAAGCAAGAAGGGAATGTCACTTGGAGAAGCAGTTAATTGGAAGAATGCGACAAAGAATCCCTATGTGCAGGGCATTCTGATCGGCGTAATTTCTGATAACGTTACGGATATTTTGAAGAGGGTAATTCTGTTTATATGTTCAGTTCTATTTTCATCACCAGATACGCTTCCTCCCGACGAGATGACAGCGATTAAAGAGCAAGTTGAGGTGCAAAGGGTCACGGAAGGATATGATACGCCATTTCAACATTGTTCCGCCAATACAGCCACTGTTCATCGGACACGTAAACGCAAGTCAAAGGTAGTGGCCGTTCTCCTGAAGAAAGACGTTGTATTCGTCAATGAAAAACGGGGAAATAAGTGTTTGGTGTCGTGGTTCGATGAAGAGCAGGGTTGCACACTTTGTGGATGGATTAAGAGCAAATATTTGAAGCCGATAAGGGTAACGTTTAAGGATATTCAGCGGGATTAAAAAAGCCCATGATGCTTATTCATGGGCTTTGCTTTGTGATCGTGGATTCTACGTGGAACCGAAGCCACCCTTTTTGACACGTTCCATGGTTTGTTCTGGTGTCTCTTGGTTCGAAGTTTGAATGATCATCTCACGTGCCAACCATTCGGGAACCAATGTCAGCATTTCATCCACGAGGACTTGAGCCCTTCGCATATTCTGGTAAATCTCCAACTGTTGATCACCAGTCAGTTCGCCATCAGATGTTGTGATTTTCTTTGGCTTGCGCTTTACCTTTGCATCCAAGACCATGCTTCGGGTGTCATTTGCTAGTTTTTCCTCTTCCTTCTTCTTGATGCTCCACACCTGTGATTGGCTGTATTTTTCACCAGTCAATCTGGAAAGATTATTTGCTACATCGGTCGGGCTTTCGTCAGGATGTTTAGTGATATATGCACGAATAACATCAGACTTCTTCTCAATTCCGGCATACGGGTTGGCTTTGCTAGTGGTCGTTTTCTTTTTGGCCATGTTTTTCTTTCCTGTTTTTGGATTGTTCCCGAAATGAACACCTAGCGTTTTCAGTGTCATTTCCGTTTTCTTCAATGACGATTTGTAAACCGATGCCGTAATATCGGCACCAAGTGCGTGTTCCTCTTTGATGTCAACAAATGCTTCCAAACCGATGGAATCACCAATTGGTATTACAAGCTCGTCATCATCACCACGAGGGACAAAGTATTTTCTTTCCACCCAATCTTCTGGATTTGGATGATTTCTGAAAAAACGCATGGCGTCCGATGTCAAAACGGCCTTCACTTCTTTAATCGTGAATCGTTGGCCATGCTCGTCAGATAGCTTCTTGGCCAATTTCCGCTCATCCATGGGTTGTTCTGCCCATGTTTCCCTGATGAGGCGTGGTCTGTTGTGAATCTCGCTCATTGGCTCCTTTCTTGGGGTGTGAATCTATCTCGTGCGGATGTCACAAAAGTGTAATTCACGGAGAATCGTGGTGCCTCCCCTACATAAGTAAAACGTTTTTTCCTTTGTAGGAGGCCAAATGGCTCTAGTTGTACCCTCTTCCGGTGAGAATCTTATTCTTGCTTGGGCGTTGACCGATGCAACGCCCGAAAATCTAACTCTTAAACTCTTTAAGAATGATATCACCACAATTGACGGCGATACGGTCGCTGGTGATTTCACAGAAGCCGATTTCACGGACTATGCCGCTAAGACCCTGACTCGTGATGGATGGAATTCCATTACCCAAGATGCCAATAACAAATCATTGGCTACTTACAGTTCCACACAATCTTGGACATGTGGAACAACCGGAAACACGATCTACGGTTACTTCATCGTTGGGGCTTCGTCGGGAACTTTGGTGTGGGCCGAGAAATTCGCTACATCAACGGTATTGTCAGAAAACGTGCAGTTGAGCGTTCTGCCTAAATTCACGTTGTCTTCGGAAAATTAAGGTAAGAGGTAGCATTGCTTAAGAGCGAAAAACTCGGTGATCTCTCAGACTGGTATCGCAAGGCAACCTTCAATTCGTCTCTGTCCACTGCCGATCAGAACATCCTTGATGAAGGGTTTCTTAATTGGCGACAAGAAGACCCAGAGATAATTAAGGCGTGGCTTGATTCTTGGCACGGTCGATTTGATGCTGCAAGTATGCTTAGCAGTTTGAGCTACGGATACGACTACTACGGATGTAATCACACGAGATGCGAAAATCCAAACATTACACCAAGCGGTAAAGAAACAGGTCGTCGAGTCACCGCTTACATTTCGGCAACATCTGATGATGGTCATTCTCAACGATGCTCCGGTTCACTCGATACCACAGAGACCTTCGTTGCCAATGGTGATTACGTCGCTTAAGGAGGGCTCTTGGCCACATGTTACAACGAATTATTTGGAGTCGGGTCTTACTGGGGGTCTGACCCAACGGCTGGCTGGTGGAGCTTTTCATCCACCAGTGGTGTGATAGGTTCGCCAAGCACAACGAGTGGTCCAAGATCGTGGGCTTCCCCTGCTGTGGATTTCGATGGTGAGAACAATTGGCTCGTTGCAACCAGCGACAACGACCTCGATTCTGTAGCTAACAATCCTTACACAATCATGGGTTGGATCAGAGTTGATGGCACTGGTGGGACTGCATTTCAGAATAACTCTTGGTTTCGATATGGATCGGCAACCAATGGTTACGCTATGTACCTCAACTCATCCAACAGGATGGTGGTTTACAACAGTGGGACTACCAACTTCTCGCCAAGTTACACTTTTTCGACAGGCACTTGGTATCACGTAGCAATTACCAAAGATTCCACGCAAAAGATGTATGTGAATGGATCGTCAGAAGCCACCAATGTTGCCGGTGGAAGCTACAACCAACCATCACCCGGTTACTGCATCATCGGCCAGAATTACTCTATGCCCAATGGTTCAGGTGGTTACACAACCACTGGATATTTCAATGGTGGTTTGTCTCATGTCGCAGCCTTCAATCGTGAATTGACATCAAGCGAAGTCTATGAAGCATTCGACGGCCCTGAACCGCTTAATGAATCTCTGCCAACCTTGAGCAATGATGGTCGTTTTTGGTCGGCCACTCTCGGCTCTTGGGATACTTGGTTTTCCAAATCAAACGGCAACGTGTATGGATCGTGGGAGCTTCGAAAATCGTCCGATGATTCAGTGGTTGATTCTGGCAGTGGACTAGTCAACAGCACATACCCATCAGGTGGACCATTGCCAGTTGGTGAATATTATCTGTGGGTTCGAGGAACAAATTCAGGTGGATATGATCCAGCCGAAGATTCCGTTTCATCGTCCATCACGATCACCACCCAAACTTACAATGAAGCCGCTTCTGGTGGTGGTGAGCTTTCGGGAAATGTTTTCTATCGATACGACGAAGAAGCCAGTGGTGGTGTCGGTTCCAGTGGCGTTGTTCTTATCACGCATGAAGGAAATGTGTCAGGTGGAGCATCGATGTCTGCCACCGCAACCGTTTCCCAAGTAAGAACGGAAGAATCAACAGGTGGAATCGAGATCGGAGGCGATGGAAGAAACATTTATGCAGATGATGTCTCCGGTGGTGTTGAGCTAGGTTCCTCTGCCGAAGAAACCCACTTCGGAACTGGCATCGACAATGAACTTGCTGCCGATGGTTCTTATGATGCTTGGTTCACATTCCGATCATTGGCAATCCCAAAGAATTCCAAGATTGATAAAGCAGAAATCACCGTTACTGCACCAAGCACGACACCGGGTTCAGGATCAATGAAAATTGCCATCGATGCCCATTGTGCTGATGATTCGGACAATCCATCCACCATGTTGGCTTCTTACACCAGAACCGGTTCCACCGTTGTCTGGGAAGTTCCTGAATTCACAGTAGACCAACAATATCGAACACCCAACTTGGCAGCGATTATTGAAGAAGTGGTTTCCAGAGCAAATTGGAATTCAGGAAACGACATTACATTCTTCCTCAACGTCTATGAATCGGACACGAATGCTCTGAGACGGTTTGTTGATCGTGAAGCGTTTGGTTATGAAGCCACGTCCCTCGATATTTGGTATCACGAGGAATTTGACGAGACGGCTGAAGATGGAGTTGTTCTCGGTGGTTCGTCAGCGAGCGAAGTAATACGGCCAACCAATGGGGGTGTGAATGTCGGCGGTTCCCTCTTCATCATTCCACAACTAACTGAAGTGGAGATGGATGGAGGAATAATTGTCTCCGGTGAAACCGAACCGATTGGCTACATTGTGATGTCAGGTGGAGCCACGGTGTCAGGTGGTCACGAGATCGGAGGAACCATCGTCCCAACTGGTGGCGTATTGGTCGGACAGGCACCACACAGCAATGGTTACAAGTATCGCTTGCCTTTTGTGATTTCGCCCAATGCTGTGAAGGAGGACTTCGAGCGGCATTATCCAGTGATTGTTGTCTATGTTGATCCTGACGACGTGGAAACTGGTACTGACTTCAAGGTTGAGGATGACGAAGGAAACACGGTTCTTCATCATCTTCGATTGTTCGACGATGAAACAGGAAAAGTCGTTTTCTCCATCAAGACTCCACTAGATACAGAAGGAAATCAATTTGTTCTGTTCTATGGTCGTCAGGAGGCGTAATGCCAACGTATCAAAGCTACACAATCAACCGGAATTCAGGAACAAGTACCACCGGTAATGCACCTACGGGAACATCTGACGGCGATCTGTTAGTTGCAATTGTTGTTACTTTTGCAGCTTCTGAAACTCATACTGTTCCAACTGGTTGGATTCTGGAAAATGATTCTAATGGAGCCGTTTCTATAATGTCTCGGATCGCTGCGTCCAGCGACACTTCATGGGAATTTGGCGGTAGTGGTGGATCAAAAATTCGTGACTTGCTAATTGTCCGTTTCACTGATGCGGTGGTTGATCAAGTTGTTTATGGTGGAGGTTCGACCGATGAAGGTGGCGATTTGACACTTCCATCGATCACTACCACGAAAAATGATTCTGTTATCTTGTACATGGCAGCTACCACCGGCACTCGTTCATTTGATCTTTGGCGGCAAGGCACAACTATTTATTTGTATAACCAAAGACTCCCATCAGCATCTTATCTGGATGCTCCAACAATCGGAACATATTCGGGAAATCAAGTTAATCTCCATAATGACAGTACCTCTGCCAGAATGTATTCAATTGCTCTTTCTGAGCTTCCTGAGACTTACAACGAAACCGCAAGTGGTGGCATCAATACCGGTGGTGAAGCAACAGAAAACACATTCACACCTGAAGTCTTTGGTGTGAAGGCATCAGGGGCATCCTTTTACTTTGTAGGCTCACCATCCTCCTGCCCATGTCACACAATCGAAATCGAAGCATCCGGTGGAATCGTTGCCGGTGGATCATCCACGGCATCAAGCAACGAGGTCCGTGGTGGCGTTGTCGTCAATGGAAAAGCCTTCGTGGATACCAACCATCCTTGGAGTGGCCTCCACGGCGTATGGCCGATAGGGGGCGAATATGACGGAACCGAAGATGAGGTTCTCGATCTTTCACCCAATGAATTCCACGGATATTGTGGATTCGGCAACGGTGACAATGTTCCAGAACCAAGTGAGGATGGGATTTATTGCAGTTCCTCTAGTGAATTCACCAGCCTCGAATGGGTCACGTTACCCGAAGATCGAATTTCCGTAACACAAGATTTCTCGGTGTCGTGCTGGTGTAAATTGGATCGAGAACACCTGCATTCTCCACGTGTTCTGTTTTCTCGTGGATTTACGACCGGTGACGGAGACGAGTACATCTTCACCTTAGGCTATTCGTGGATTCACCATGTCTGGGCGCAGATTCAATTGGTCGGAGACGAAACGGTTTATTACGAAGCGTTCAGTAGTTCGACCATGACAGATGACCGATGGAACCATTGTGCGGCCTCGTGGGTGCCGGGTGATGCGTTGCGTGTGTGGTTGAACGGATCAGACGAGGGATCAATAGAGACGCCGGAAATCGCCACTGTGGCACGTACAAACGGCAATCAAATAGGTCGGTGGAATGACGGAGCAATCCCTGTCGGATTGTTACAAGAAGTTCGACTGTACCCAGAGGCGAAGCCACAGAACTATTGGCTGGCCGAATATGACAATGCCTGCAAACCGGGTTTTTACTTGGTTGGTCAACCTCAATCGGCAACGGTGGTCTGACGTTTAATCCGTCGCTTTCGCCGTTTACCGCAACCACAACCACGTTTTCTATGTGGCTTGATGGTTTCCTCGTTTTCTAGCTTTGTTCCTGTACATGGTTCGTCAATTTCCGCTTGGGAAACTCGACTACAGCGAGCACAGATGACACCAGCAATAGGATGATCCTGCCAAAGATGCTTCACAAATGTCCCCTTGAGACCGTCTCTTCATAGTATTGCTTGAAGTGGCGTAGCCAATCCTCACCATCAACAAGGTAATTAGAAAGAGTGATTTCTCTTACCTGACATTGTGGATATTCGTCCTCAATCCACTGAAGAAAATCAGTTCTTGCATCTGTCTGCCATTGGGAAAGCGAGATGGAACCGGTGTTATCAATCACGAACAAGAAGCCAAATGGCTGATTTTCTTCTAGCTCGTGCTTGTCCACCAACAAAGCGAACATGTCTTTAAGATCGTAAATCGTGATTCTCTCATTAGGTCCAATGCCACCGGTGGAATATTCCATATCGCCATAGGTATCGGTGGCCCAGTCGGCATCAATTTGACCGGGGTAAATCGCTGGGCGAATTCCTGACCAGCACCTATACCCCCCACTGATTACCCCGGATGCCACCGGCCAATGTTTCTCATGTTTCTGGCGGTACTCATCCCAAGCATCCTTGTCCTCATTCCATTTATCGATGTCTTTCTGAAGTGGTGCGAAGACACAGACACCTTGCACATCCGTTGTGTGCTCACCGACCAAAGGGCCAATCTCTTCACCACAAGATGAACCGGGATTTCCCTCGTCATTTTCATAGTTGCAAAGATATGTGTAATTCACGCTTGAATCACATGTGGAAATCATCACGAGAGGGATTCCACAGCAACACATGCCAAAACCGATTCCCATTATTCTTCAGTCTCCTCATCCTCATCTTCGTCCGTGCAATCGTAGCCAGAGACCCACCAAACCCCTTGCCCATAGCTGAGGTGTAGATAAATGGTCTTGCCCGTATCAACCACAACGCTCTTTCTCATCGAGTTGAGAACGGTCCACTCAATGGAATCTTGGACATTGAGAGCAATGCCGTTGAACCAATCCAAGATCACCTCAGCTTGTCCCGGTGTCGCTCCTTGTCTGCCGGGAATTCCACCATCTGTAGAAACCGTGCGAGCCGTCATCATTCCGGGGTGATAGTCAAAGACGTAATAGCCTAAGCCTGACGGTCGCAACCAAACGGTTTCATAAGGCAAGACCCAGTGGGAACCATCACTTGGTTGAGCCCAATTGGGAGAGTTGTACGAACCACTAGTGCCATTGGGAGAAAAGGTGCCGTCTGCATTTGCCGAGTATCCATCCCAACTGTATTTATGACCGCTACGGTTGCCAGCTTGAATCTTTGCCCAAAATCCCTCTTGTTGATGCTCGAACAAATACACATAAGCATCAACTGCCAACCGAAGCCAAACGACAGAACCAATGGGAACTTGCTTCGATTGGTTTTTCTCGGCAGCAAAGGCTTCGTCATTTAGATGGCTTCCCTGCCCCCATTCTGGAGCCTCAACGAAGTTGCCGTTTACGATCTTCAAGGCAACCCATGAATATCTTCCTTCGCCATTGGTGCCGGTGATCTTCGCCCAGAATCCATCGGAACCTTTGCCTCGACGACCCTTGCCACCAGTCACGCCATTCTTCATCATTCGTTCCACGTAGCGAATGACAGCCCACAATCGGCTTAATGTGCTTTCATCAAGTGTATATCCTGCCAAATGGCCTCCTAGAACGGGAAGTTGAAGGGAACTCGGTTGTAAATCTGGAACCTGCCAAAGGTTGGCTGCCCGGTTCCCTTGGGGATAAATTTTCCGTTGTTGTCCAACAGTTGAGCGGTATCCGGTTCTTTGCCATCGGCAAGAAGAATCTTCTTGGGTTTGCCGTCAACCAATTGATGAAAGCCTTTGTTCAATGGGCGTGAATCCCATGTGAGTGGGTTATGATGGAACGTGTAAGCAACCTTCCAATAAGCACCAATCTCATCGTGTTCGTCCGATTCTGCTGAGATGTCGGAGATTTTCACCGTTCCCGGTGCCCCGCCCTTCCACCAGTTTGAGTTCGTGCAATCTCGATATTGTTGAGCCACGCCCCAATTGAACGAGTTGTAACCCACGTTCAGACGAACCGTTAAGGTGGAACGTGAATCGTCACGCATCACCGGTTCTTCGTAGGGTTCACCACAAGGATTGAGAATCGCTCGTCCGAAGCAGTCGAAATCCACTGGAATCTGTGTCTGGTACAGACCAAAGGACAGACGTGCTGGTTCCAACAATGGATTGCGGAATTTCTCCCGCTTGCCATACGTGACATTGATGAGCCAAATCCACGTGGACTCATCAACAAAGGAATAGTCGATACCATTGATTACAGCGAAGGAATAGCTGCTGCTTTCGGTTACATACGCATCTCCCCATTGGAGACCCGTTTCATCGACCCAAGCAGACTCGACGATGACAGGATCATCATGGTTGCTGCATTCAGCAATCCATGTCCTGTTTAAGGTCATGTTGCCGTTAGAATCTCGCCCACCAGAACGGAGCCCGTATTTTTCGTACACATCAAGAACTGCCATGCCCTTATGTATGGCTTGGCAGCGAGATTCTTACGGAGTTGGCAAACTGGCAACATGTGGAGCCGATAATTTCTTTTCGATTCGTGCAAGAGATTGAGCCGACTTCTTTTGCTCTGCCAGTTGATCTCGTTGGGTTTTCTCTGGATCATTGCCACCACCAAACATGTGGCGAACAATATCATTACGAGCCTCGACCGATCCAAATTCAGACAATGATGCAAATCGTTTCTCGTTGTTCTGTTCGCCGAAGATTTCATCACGTGCCATCTTCGCAGCCTTGGTGAATTGCTCGAAGCTAATCAACGTGTTGCCGTTGGCATCGTTGGTGTTGAGCATCTTGGTCAATTTGGCGATGCGATCCTGATACAGTTCCTCGGGCGTTTTCAACGTGTCGATTAGGGCCTTGGCATCTTCCTGCAAGGTCTTATGTTCATCCAAGGATTTTAGTTGGTCGGCAAGCTTTCGAGCCGAAGCCAATTGTTGCTCCGTGGCACCTTGTTGCTTCAACCTCCAAATATCAACCTCTGTGCCGCTCATTCCAAATGTTGCAATTTGTTCCTGCAAGGATGATTCTAAATCCTTGACGGCCTTCCCCAGTTTCATGGTTGCACCGGTTGCTTTGTTGATAGCGGGAGGGAATTCCGTGATGGCATTTCGTGCCTTTTCAGCACCCTTCTGCATTCTGTCAAAGAAGTTGTCGATTCGTTCAGATGGCGTTTTGTCCGTGAATGATTTCATTGCTCCATCCCACTGATCGGCAGACAATTTATGCAGGTCTTCTGCTATAGCCGATGTGTATGCCGAAATGTTGGTTTCCATGCCGACACCGGTGTTTCGGTACAACTCTCCCATGAGAGTGTCGATGTAGCGAGCGAGATAGTCGTACATATTGACGACCCATGCAACATACTTGGTTAGGCCAGATTGAAGAAATTTGAAACCATCCATCACAAAATCAATGGAATCGCCAACGATGCCAATTCCATCGGCTGCAAAGCCAAGACCTTGCGAGATGGCTTGTGTGGAATCCACGCCGGTTAAACCCATTCTCTCGAATTCGTCAATCAATGCAGACACATAAGGAGCAACCTGAATCACCATCTGGTTTGCCAAACCTTGGAATTGGTCTTGAAGATGACCAATAGCCTGTTGGACTTTGACGACCTGATGAGCTTCCATCTCCGTAAATGTGAGTCCCATCTTTTCCGCTTCAGCCTGCATTTCTTCAATGCCTTTACGACCTTTTTCCAACAACGGAAGCATTTTCTGTCCTTCGCCACCGAACAAGGTATCTGCGACGTGGAGCTTCTCGGCTTGGTTTTGCATACCAGAAATGGCATCGGCAATTTGCAAGAAGTTTTCTTCAGCATCTTGGCTTGCCATGGTGTCGGCATCCAAACCAAGTTGTTCGAGGATGTCCTTGGCTCCACCTTCTTCAAGAGTGACATCACCAATCTTTTCCTGCATGTCAGAAAGAGCATCGCCGAAACCTTCGATGTCGTCGGTTCCGAGAGCCTTTTTTGCTGCATATTGAAGACCGGTTAGGGCCTTGGTGGTTGTTCCGATCTGTTTGGCGAGTCGAGTGGAATACTTGATGTTTTCGGCTTGAGCTACAGCCATCTGGGTAAATTTGGCAGCGGCAGCGGCAACACCGACAGCGGCACCCAAGCCAGCGATCATCCCGCTAACCTTCATGATGCCACCACCGAGTTTGTTCAAGATTCCCCGTGCTTGATCGGCCCCCTTTTTCAAGCCTTTTGCGTTAGCTCGAAATCCGATGCTGATGTTTCCAATTACTGCCATTACATCCTCCGTTTTCAGGTATGTAGTGGCGCAAAGAAAATCCTCGCTTACCGTTTGGAAAGCGAGGATGTGACGGCATCAAATGCGGCTTTGCATTCCTCTTCAGACTGTACATGCCGTTGGATTCTCTCGACCGGCATAAAGTCCGTTGGTCTCCATTTGCCACCTGATTTCTTCTTTAACCATGGTTCGGCGATGTATTGACACATCACACCGGTTTGTAGCCATGGGTCAGGGATCGGGTGTAAACGGTCGAAGACCATCCATTCGATTAGTTCCTCTCCGCTCATGCGTTTGCCAAGTTCGGCAACCGTCATTTTGAGATGTCCTGCCAATTTGAAAGTGAACATCCTGAACGGAGAGTTGACTAGTTTTTTTCAAGTTCTGCGGTGTCCGCAGTGAGAATAGGATGAGCCTCAACGATTGCCTCCATGATCTGCTGAACCGAAGACATCGATTTCTTACACAATTCGGCAACGTCGTCTTCGGTAAACAGCGGGTTGCCTTCCTCGTCACAGCAAAGCAAGGCAACCAAGTTTACATGTTTGTTCGGTCCACCATTGATGATCTTGTACACACGTTCGGTCTCGTCAGCACGTACCGAACGAAACAGAAGAGGCTTGGGCCAGTTTGCGACTTTCACCTCATGAATCGGTGTATCATCAATGGCAAGGATTTCCTCTCGGGTCATCGGCATTATTTGCCTCCTTCCTTGGTATCAACCTTCGTGGTTTCAACCTTGGGATTGTTCCGAGATCGAACGTGAACGCCCTTTTTGCCATTAACTGACAAGAGACCCACGCTGGCATTTGTGCGTGTGATGTCGCCAGTGATACGAATCGTGAGCGATGCAAGAACATTGCCCTCAACGGTCATGCCGTTAGTTTCGTATGATGTAATGAAGCCGTCGAAAACACGAGTTGAACCGTCTGAATATTCCAAGGTCCATTCGTCCGTGTCTCCATCGTCATAGGAGGTTTCCACGGCTTGATGGCTTGTATCTTGAGGATCGAATTCGTATTCCAGAGAAACCGTACCGGATTCTTTCAGGCCGGGGCGATATTCTTTCTGTTCTGAATCGAGATGTGTGGTTTCCACCTCGGCACGTGACGAAGATGGACCGGTGATGCTGGTACGCTGACCAACAGTTGTTCCGTTTTGTTTGAGAAGACAACCTTCTCCAATTGTGATTGCCATATTCCTCCAATGGTCAGTAGCTAATGACTTTAGAGGTATGTAGTGGTGGCGATCTCGATTTAGTGAGCGGGAATCGATTCGATGTAGAGCATCGAGAAAATCAAAGCCTTGCTATAAAACCATTCGTCGGAATCGTCGTCTGGTGGCTCCGGTGTATCGATGTCTTCCTCAAGACCACATGATCGAATGAGCAATTCATCCATCAGGCCGGAATATCCCTGCACCTTCGTTCTTACTTGTTCAGCGATGTCTTGCGATTCAAGAAAATCTTTCGACCAAGCCTCGATTTGAATGCGAGCCCTGACCACGCCATTTGGGCCGTCGAGGTTTCGGCCATGGTCAGCCGAAACGAGACGAATGGTGATAGCTGGAAACTCGGGCTTTTGCGGCAAATGATTGGTGAAAATTCGATTCGATACGAGATCGGTTACATTGCTTTGTTCCAATAGATAGTTGACTATTGCCTGCTGTATTGTCATCTTGCTCCTTCTTTGGCGATATCTTCGATACCCTGCCACATGTCGTTAATCACTTGTTTTCTGACCTGTGATTCTTTGTCTTTATATGCTCGCTTCATGAAGTCGTTCTCTTTCTGTTTCTTAGTTCCGAAAACGACGGCTGAGCCGTACCATGCTTTTCCTTGCCAGTCCTTGTCACCGATTCTTACGTCGATGCCAAAGGTGCGACGGGATCGCTTACCAGCACGAACCTTGATGTTTTTCTTTAGTAAACCGGGAGTATGGTCCTTCTGTGGTTTGCCGACAGGGGCATAGCTCTTGGCTGTGCGTTGGATGATTTTCATACCTTTTCGCATAGCCTTGTTGGCAACCTTTCGGCGAAACTTTGGCTCTAGGTTGCGAAGGGCTTTGTCCAGCTTCTTTTCGCCGGTGATGCTTACCTTCCATTCCATTTACACCACCTCCGTGCAAGACAATTCCCACTCTACTCCTTCCTCATCCACATCGAACACACTGGCGATATGTAACGTCTTGTTCTTATAGAGCAATTGACCCTCTGCCTTGGGTTCAATCCCGTTGTTGCGGATTCTTACCACATACACACGTGTAGCTTGGGTTCCGTGCTTGTCGGGTTTCTCGCCACCTGCTGACGATGTGACCTTTGCCCAATATGTTCCAACGGTCGAATATGTCTTTTTGTTGTGGTTGTCCACGCCGGTTAATTGGCTGTAGGTAACTCGTTTGTTGAATTCTCCTGCTGGTGTCATCGGTACGACCCCCAGCATTCAATGGCAAGCAACGATTTGGCCTGCATCGGGACTTCGGCAAAACCACCTTGCAGAACCGCCTCACGATGTTTGAACCAATGGGCGACGATTTGGAGAATTCCACTTTGTGTAGATTCAGGAACCTCGTCATCGTCGTAACCCGCAACCCATGTAAGGGTGACATCGTTACGGCCTCCACGTGTCGATGGCCAACACATGTTGAACTCGGGATAGATCACACCGGGTTTGGCGTGTTCGTCGAATTCGTACAGGTCACTATCCAGCGTGATCGTGTCGCCGCTGGAATCGATGTAGGTAATGCTTGAGACCGACTGAAGCTTGGGATTTACTCGAAATTCATACGGGAAATAGTCGTATTTCTGGGCATACGTGGTGGTCAAAAGCGTTCTGGCTTGGAATGTTTCTGTGTAATTCCAAGCGGCTTTGATGAGCCGAGTGAGAACGTCATCCTCAGCGGTATAGGAATCATCGATGTGGCATTGAGCCTTTGCCTGTTCCAATGAGACCGGCAAGCCATCGGGAGGTGTCACAATGTAAGGTTCTGACATTATTCCTCCTTCTTTTTGCGTGGTCGTCGTGTTGTTTTAGGCTTCGGGTTTTCCTTGGGTTCTTCCTTCTTGAACGGTGAAGGCAGGATGAGGTCGATTTCTTCGACTAGCTTTCTCCACTCATCCGTCTGCCAATCAATGGGGAATTTGCGAATGCGATTGATGAATTGTTCGCACTCTACGCAGGTTTCTCGTTTCTTTTGTAAGTCCCGTAGGTAGATGGCAAAGTCTGAGGCGGTATCAACGATCAGCCCCACACCTTTATCTTGCAGTTTCTTTGCACGGTCGGCAGATTCGACTTCCACAAGATCATTTTCGTAGCAGTAGTGTTTGCCGATCAGCGTGTCTTCCAACAGGTAGATAATTCGATTTAGTTCCATGCAGATATGTATGGAGTGACAAAGAAAAAAGACCGCCACGAATGACGGTCTTTCTGGTTGATCTTTGCTAATCGTCTTAGCTGGTTGCCATGTCGATACACTTGCTGAAAGATTCGACATGGCGGAAAGCGATATCGGTTTCACCAAGAAGCGTAATCTTCACAGCACCAGCGTCATCATCGCTGTATGGGTTCACGATGACATCGACGCCACCCCACATGCCGACAATAACATCATTGAAGTTACCGAAGACTGCGGCAGAGAGATTTTCTCCGTAGGCACCCTTTGTGAGGTCGTTCGGAAGCAACGTTGTTGCATGGGCGTTGTATCCGTTGATTTGGCTACCTTCCCAAATCATACGAGGATTACCGCTTTCAACTGGGGTCGTCTTCAGCTTGCCACGCCCCGCTGGAGTGGTGACGTAGTTGAGATTACCAACCAAGGCATTCTCGGAAGCGACTGCGGTTTCCATTTCGACCATCTTGCCGAATGTTGGAGCACCACCATCATTACCCAATGCAACAGTTGCAACGGAACTATTCTGGAGCAAACCTTCTGGCTCGGCACCTGATCCAGAGCCGTTGAACACAGCACGATCAACTTCCAAAGCACGTACTGCGGCAAGGTCGGCCAAGATAAACTGCTCGACATCCATAGAGGTTTGCTTCAAGAATGCACGTGTGTAGCGTGTATGACAACCAAGGGTGTTTGGGGCAAGCGGAACCTGTGTAATGGTTTGATTACTTGCGGTGATCGTGTTGGAACCATTGGCATTGATCCAATAGGCCGTTGCTCCACCAGATTGCTTTGGAATCTGGATCGTGCCGTTAAGGTCGGTCATGACACGAGCACCAAGTGACTGGACGAGCAACTGAGCACGAAGCAATTCGATGAAGTTGCCGTAATCAATAGTGGTGTTCAAACCACCTGCACCAGTGGTAACGTTCAAATCGAAGTTCTGTGCTTTTGCCGTCATTGGAAGGTAGAAACCTTCTGCCGATCTACCACTTCGCTTCGCAATTTCATCGGAAACTTCAGCTTCGACACCATCAAGCTGCTTGCCTTCTAGCTTGAGACGAATGGCTCGAAGAACGGAGAATCGTTCCACGTCTTCATGTACTGGTTCACTGAAGGATTCAGGCTTGGAAATACGGCCAGCACTTTCCTTCATTTTGGATTCCATGGCTTCGAGCTTTTCAAGCTTTTCAGCCTTGTTGCCGTACTCTTCCGACATGGCAACATCATTGTTGAAGGATTCCAATTCTTCCTTGGTTAGTTCACGTTCCTCGGCTTTTGCGAGATCGTGAATAGCACGAGCCGATTCGGCATGGTGCTTTTGCTTTTCTCTGTAATGATTCATATTTCTCCTATTGTGTGGGCCACATACACAAAACGGCGAACGTCGAGCGTGACCCAATAAATGGTTCAACTACTTCGACAGTTTGAAATGCCCCAAAAACCTGGCCCACCGTTATGAGAGTTCGGATTGGGTAAAAGGAATCGCAGTGGGCTGCTGGAGTGAGGGCGTAGCCCGAACGGAAGCAGGCCACTGCGACGCGAAGTCTGCGG